>NZ_JBSGXD010000001.1:0-92074 GCF_053609225.1 Rhodococcus sp. NPDC054953
CGTCATCTACACCTCCGGTTCCACGGGAAGCCCGAAGGGTGTCGTGCTGGACCGGCGGGCGCTGGCCCGATTCGTACACGCGGCAACCGAACTCACCGGAATCGACACCGCAACGCGGCTGCTCGCGGTCACCACGCTGTCCTTCGACATCGCCGTGCTGGAACTGTTCGTCCCGCTGTGCGCGGGCGGCACCGTCGTCCTCGCCGACGACGACACCGCACGCGACCCGGCCGCGCTCGCCGACCTCCTCGCCGCCGAGGCGGTCACCGTCATGCAGGCGACGCCGTCGCTGTGGGGAGCGGTGCTCGACCACCCCGGTGCGGACCTGACGTCGGTCGCGGTCCTGGTCGGCGGCGAGGCGCTGCCCGCCCCGGTCGCGGTCGGTCTCGCGGCCCGCGCCCGATCGGTGACCAACATGTACGGCCCCACCGAGGCCACCGTGTGGTGCACATCCGCGCCGGTACCGGCGCGCGGCGCGTGGTCCGGGTCCATCGGCGGCCCGTTCCCCGGCACCGAGGTCCGGGTGCTCGACCGGTTCCTGCAGCCCGCCGCGGTGGGGGCGGTCGGCGAACTGTACGTCGCGGGACCGCAACTGGCGCGCGGCTACCGGGGGCGGCCGGACCTGACCGCCGCCCGGTTCGTCGCGGACCCGGTGGGCGGCGGACGGCTGTACCGCACCGGCGACCTGGTCCGCTGGAACGCGGACGGGCACCTGGACTACCTCGGCCGCGGCGACGACCAGGTCAAGATCCGTGGGCATCGCATCGAACTCGGCGAGATCGAGACCGTCGCCGCGACCCTCGACGCGGTCGCGGCCGCGGTCGCGCTCGCGCGGCCCGACGCCACCGGTGCCGTGCACCTCGTCGGGTACCTCACCGCGGCCGACGGCGCCGTCGTCGACCCGGACGCCGTGCGGGCACACCTGGCCGCCGCGCTGCCCGGCTACATGGTGCCGACGGCGCTGATCGTCCTCGACGAATTCCCGCTGACCCCGAACCTGAAGATCGATCGGAAGGCGCTGCCCGCACCGGATTTCGGTGCCGTCGACACCGGCCGCGAGCCCGCCACCGGCACCGAGCTGGCCCTGGCGGGCCTGTTCGCCGACCTCCTCGGCCAGGGCAGCCCCGGCGTCGACGCGGACTTCTTCACCCTCGGCGGCACCTCGCTGTCCGCGACCCGCCTGCTCGCCAGGATCGCGGCAACGCTCGGGGCGACCCTGTCGCTGCGGGACGTGTTCGAGGCGCCAACCGTCGCCGGGCTCGCCGCGCTGGTCGACGGCTCCGACGCACCGCTGACCGGACCCGCGGCACTGCCCCGTCCGGCCGTCGCCCCCCGCGCCGAACTGATGCCGCTGTCCGCGGCGCAGCAGCGACTGTGGTTCCTGCACACCGCGAACGGGCCCTCCGCCACCTACAACGTGCCGTTCGTGCTGCGGCTGCGCGGCCGGGTCGACGAGGACGCGCTGCGCCGGGCGCTCGCGGCGCTGATCGCGCGGCACGAGGTGCTGCGCACCGTCGTCGTCGACCGTGACGGCGCCGGTGCCGCCCGGATCCTTCCCGCCGACACCACGATCGACCTCCGGGTGGTCGACCTCGCGGACGCGGACCTGGAGGCGGCGCTGGCCGCGGCGGCGCGGGTGCCGTTCGACCTGTCCCACCAGATCCCGCTGCGCGCCCACCTGGTGCGCCCCGCCGCCGACCGGGCGGTGCTGCTGCTGGTGATCCACCACCTCGCGGGCGACGAGTGGTCGGCCGGTCCGCTGCTGTCCGACCTGGCCGCGGCCTACTCGGGCGCCGCGCTCCCGGACGCACCGGATCGCATCCAGTACGCCGACTACGCGGCCTGGCAGCACGGCACCCCGACCCGTGCGGAGTCGCTCGACTTCTGGCGGGCAACGCTGTCCGGGGCACCCGAGGAATCGGCGCTGCCCCGCGACCGGCCCCGGCCCGCCGTCCCGACCCACCGCGGCGACGACGTGTGGTGCCGCGCCGGCGCCGACATCGTCGCGGGCCTGCGCGGGCTCGCCGCGGCAACCGGAACGACGATGTTCATGGCCGCCCACGCCGCCACCGCGGTGCTGCTCGCAAAAGTCGGTGCGGGAGAGGACATCATCCTCGGTGCCCCGGTCGCCGGACGCGGCGTCGCCGGCGTCGAGGACCTCGTCGGACTGTTCGTCGACACCGTCGCGCTGCGCGTCGACCTCGCGGGCGACCCGAGCCTCGCCGACGTCCTGGCCCGGGTGCGGCGCACCGACCTCGACGCCCTCGCCCACCAGGACGCGCAGTTCGACGACGTCGTCGACGCGGTGGGCGGCACCCGATCCCTGGCCCGGCACCCGCTGTTCCAGACCCTCGTCCAGCACCGCACCCCGCACCGCGCCCCCGCCTTCGCCGGACTCGAGGTCGAACCGTCCTACCTCTCGACCGGCACCGCCAAGTTCGACCTCACCTTCGAGTTCGTCGAGTACCCGGACCGGCTGGACGTGCGGATCGAGTACGCCCTCGACCTGTTCGACCGGGCCACCGCGGAGGCGCTGGCGCGGCGGCTGCACGCGGTCCTCGCCGCGTTCGCCGCCGACCCCGCGGCGAGGCTGCGCGAGGTGGACGTGCTGCTGCCCGCGGAACGGGACGCGCTCACCCCGACCGCGACGCCCGGCGGGTCGACGCCGCTGCCCGCACTGCTCGACGCCGCCGACGCCGAGTTCGGCGAGCGGGTGGCCCTCGTCGCCGCCGGGGTCGAGCACGGCTACGCCGCCGTCGCGGCGCGGGCGAACCGGGCCGCACGGGACCTGATCGCCCGCGGCGTCGGCCCCGGCGACATCGTCGCGGTCGCCGCGTCCCGGACCGCGGCGACCGTCGTTGCCCTGCGCGCGGTGCTCGCCGCGGGCGCCGCCTACCTGCCGATCGACCCCACCTACCCGGCGGCCCGGATCGAGCACATGCTCACCGACGCGGCGCCTGCGCTGGTGCTCGTCGACGCGGGCAGCGCCGCGCTGATCGCGGCGCTGGCGGGCGCCGCACCGCTCGTTGCGCTGCCCGACCTCGAGGACGCCGCGGCGGGGCGGGCCGCGGGCGCGCTCGGCGACGATGAGCGGATCCGCCCCGTCACGGGCGCCGACCTCGCCTACGTGGTGTACACGTCCGGATCCACCGGGACCCCGAAGGGGGTCGCGGGAACCGCTGCGGCCCTGGCCAACCGGCTGCGCTGGCAGTGCGACCTGTTCGCGCACGACGGCGCGGACGTGCGGCTGGCGAAGAGCTCGCTGAGCTTCATCGACGGATCCACCGAACTGCTCGCGGGCCTGCTGTCGGGGGCGCGCCTGGTGCTTGCCGACGACGACACCGCTCGGGACGCCGCCGCGCTCGCCGCGCTGATCGCCGAGCACCGCGTGACCGGGGTGACCGCGGTCCCCGGGCTCGCCGCGGTCCTCGCCGAGCATGCGGCCGGGCCGACGGGTCTCGGCGTGCGGACCTGGTTCCTCAGCGGGGAGCCCCTCGAGGCGCGGGTGGTGGACGCCCTGGCGGGCGACGGCGTGACGATCCACAATTCGTACGGCTCCTCGGAGGTTGCCGGCGACGTGAACGTGTGGGCCGCGACGGGCACCGAGCGGGTGCTGATCGGCGCCGCGATGCCCGGGGTCGACGAGTACCTGCTCGACCCGTACCTGTGCCCGGTCCCGGACGGTGTGGTCGGGGAGCTGTACGTCGGCGGCGTCCAACTCGCCCGCGGCTACCTCGGCAGGCCCGACCTGACGGCGTCCCGCTTCGTCGCGAACCCGTTCGGTGGCGGCGACCGGCTGTTCCGCACCGGTGATCTGGTGCGCCGCACCGCCTCCGGTGCGCTCGCCTTCGTCTCCCGCGCCGACAACCAGGTGAGTCTGCGCGGGTTCCGGATCGAGCCGGGCGAGGTGGAGGCGGCACTGACCTCCCACCCCGCCGTCGACCGGGCGCTGGCGATGGTGCGGCGCGGGGCGACCGGAGCCGACCAGCTCGTCGGGTACGTGACCGGGGCCATCGACCAGGCGGCCCTGCGGAACCACCTGCGGAACCTGCTGCCGGACTACATGATCCCGTCGGTCTTCGTCGTGCTGGACGCGGTGCCGACGCTGCCCAACGGGAAGGTCGACCGGGACGCGCTGCCCGCACCGAGCCGGTCCGAGCAACGCCGCGAGCCGGCCACGGTGGCCGAGCGGGAGTTCTGCGCCGTGGTCGCGGACCTGCTCGGCCTGCCGGCCGTCGGCCCGGACGAGGACTTCTTCGCGCTCGGCGGCAACTCGCTGCTCGCCACCCGACTGTCGGCGTCGCTCCGGTCCCGGCTGGGCCGGGAGGTGAGCATCCGGGAGGTCTTCGACCTGCGCACCCCGGCCCGGCTCGCGGCGCAGACCGGTGCCGCGGCGACCCGGCCCCCGCTGGTGCCGCGCGAGCACGGCGACCTGTCCCCGATGTCCGCCGCGCAGGGCAGGCTGTGGTTCCTGTTCCAGCTCGAGGGGCCCAGCGCCACCTACTCCATCCCGTTCGCGATGCGGCTGCGCGGCGGGGTGGACGTCGAGGCGCTGCGGGGGGCCCTCGGTCATCTGCTCGCCACCCACGAGGGGCTGCGGACCGTCTTCACCGCGGGCGACGGCCACATCGGGTTCCAGCGGGTGCTCGAGGTCGACGACGTCGAGGTGCCGCTCATCGTCGCCGACGTCGCCGCCGCTGACCTCGACGCGCGCCTGGTCGCGGAGACCGGGTATCCGTTCGACATCACCACCGAGCTGCCGCTGCGGGCGGTGCTGCTGCGCACCGCCGCCGATGACGCGCACCTACTGCTGCTGGTGCACCACATCGCCGCCGACGAGTGGTCGGCGCGGCCGCTGATCGCCGACCTCGCCGCCGGGTACTCGCACCTGCGCGGCGCGGACACCGCGCTGCCGCTGCCGCCCCCGGTGCGGTACCGCGATGTCAGCGTGTGGCAGCCCGAGGTGCTCGGCGACCCGGATGACCCGGGCTCGCTGGTCGCCGCGCAGCTCGACCACTGGCAGTCGGTGCTCGCCGGGCAACCGGAGGAGCTGACGCTGCCGTACGACCGGCCCCGGCCCCCGGTGTCGAGCTACCGCGGCGGCGCGGTCCCGTTCGAGGTGGACCCGGGCACCACGCGCGCCCTGGACGCGGTCGCCGCCGCCGCTGGCGTCACCCGGTTCATGCTCGTGCACACCGCGGTCGCGGTGCTGCTGCGGGGTCTCGGTGCCGGGGACGACGTGGTGGTCGGCTCGCCGGTCGCGGGCCGCACCGACACCGCCGTCGAGCGGGTCGTCGGCTTCTTCGTCAATACCCTGGTGCTGCGCACCGACCTCGGCGGCGACCCGACCGTCACCGACCTGCTGGCCCGGATCCGCGCAACCGACCTGGATGCCTATGCGCACCAGGATGTTCCGTTCGATCAGCTGGTCGAGCGGATGGCGCCCGCCCGGTCTCTCGCCCGGCAGCCGCTGTTCCAGGTGCTGGTCCAGTACCGCGACGAGATCGACCCGATCACGATGGCCGGACTCGACGCGGCACCGGTGTTCGTCGAGACCGGCACCGCGAAGTTCGACCTGACCTTCGAGCTCGCCGCCGCGGACGGCGGCGGCCTGCGCGGGCGGGTCGAGTACGCGGACGACCTGTTCGACCACGCCACCGTCGAGGCGTTCGCGG
Source organism: Rhodococcus sp. NPDC054953 (assembly GCF_053609225.1). Taxonomy (NCBI): domain Bacteria; kingdom Bacillati; phylum Actinomycetota; class Actinomycetes; order Mycobacteriales; family Nocardiaceae; genus Rhodococcus; species Rhodococcus sp. NPDC054953. The sequence goes on from NZ_JBSGXD010000001.1 coordinate 5,676, forward strand.
CCCGGCTGCGTCTGCTGCTGCGCGGGATCGCGGACCGTCCTGGGGCGCGGCTGTCGGCACTCGACCCGCTCACCGGCGCCGACCGCGCCGCGCTCGCCGCAGCGGAATCCGGTCCTGCGGTACCGGTCCCGGACCGGACGCTGCCGGAGCTGTTCACCAGGCAGGTCGCCGACACCCCGGATGCGCTCGCCCTGATCGTCGACGAGACCGGGCAGGAGGTGACCTACGCGCAGCTCGACGCGGCGGTCGCTGCCCTCGCCGGGCAGCTGACCGGCGCGGCGGGCGGCGTCGTCGCGGTCGCGGTGCGGCGCAGCGCCGCCCTGGTGGTCGCGCTGTTGGCGATCCACCGGGCCGGTGCGGCCTACCTGCCGCTGGATGACAGCTACCCGGCGGAACGGTTGTCCTACATGGTCTCCGACGCGGACCCCGCCCTGGTGCTGCGCGGGCCCGATGTCGCCCCGCTCGACGTCACGGCGCCGGTCCTCGAGATCGACGCGGACGGGCGGGTGCTGCGCGAGGCCCGGACCGGGGGCGGTGCGCGGCGCCCGGTGGTGCACCCCGACGCGGCGGCCTACCTGCTCTACACCTCCGGCTCCACCGGACGACCGAAGGGCGTGCTCGTCTCGCACCGCGCGATCGGCAACCGGCTGGCGTGGATGCAGGCCGAGTACGGGCTGGCCGCGGGGGATCGGGTGCTGCAGAAGACGCCCTCCGGATTCGATGTGTCGGTCTGGGAGTTCTTCTGGCCGTTGATCACCGGCGCCACCCTCGTGGTGGCCCGGCCGGACGGGCACCGCGACCCGCGCTACCTGCGCGAGGTGATCGACCGCCGCGCGGTCGGCACCGTCCACTTCGTGCCGTCGATGCTGGCGGCGTTCCTCGACGAGCTCGCCGAATCCGGCGGACCGCGGCCGCGTCTGGCGCGGGTGCTGTGCAGCGGTGAGGCGCTCACCGCCGACCACCGGGAGCGGTTCCATGCGCTGGTCGACGCGGAACTGCACAACCTGTACGGGCCGACGGAGGCCGCGGTCGACGTCACCGCCGCCGCACTGGAACCCGCCGGAGCGGGCTCGTGGGTGCCGATCGGGCGGCCGGTGTGGAACACCCGGGTCGTCGTCCTCGACGACCGGCTGCGCCGGGTGCCGCCCGGGGTGGTCGGCGAGTTGTACCTGGGCGGCGTGCAATTGGCGCGCGGGTACCACGACCGGCCCGCGCTGACCGCCGACCGGTTCGTCGCCGATCCGGACGGCACGGCGGGGGAGCGGCTCTACCGCACCGGGGACCTGGTGCGGTGGCGGCCGACGACAACGGCGGGCCGGGAGCCGGTCCTCGCGCTCGACTACCTTGGTCGCACCGACGGCCAGGTCAAGCTCCGTGGCCAGCGCGTCGAACTCGGCGAGATCGAGTCGGTGCTGCTCGGCGACGAGGCGGTCGGGCAGGCGGTGGTCGTTGCCCGGGCCGGGCGCCTGTGCGCCTACGTCGTGCCCGCCGCCGGTCGCGCGGTTGCGGCGCCGGACCTGCTGGCCGCCGCCGCGATCTCGTTGCCGGAACACATGATCCCGACCGCCGTGACGGTCCTCGACGCGCTGCCGTTGACCGCGAACGGCAAGCTGGACCGGGCCGCGCTCCCGGACCCGGCGCTGCCCGACACCGCGCAGCGGCGCGCCCCGGACGGCCCGGCGGAACAGGCACTGTGTGCACTGTTCGCGGAGGCGCTGCGGCTGGACGAGGTCGGCGCCGACGACGACTTCTTTCTCCTCGGCGGGGACAGCATCATCTCGATCCAGGTGGTCAACGCGGCGGCCCGGCGCGGCATCAGCTTCGGGCCGCGGGAGATCTTCCAGTGGCGGACCCCGGCGGCGCTGGCCAGGGTCGCCGAGTTCGCGCCCGCAGCTGCGGGCGCCGACACCGGGCCCCGCGACGCCGCGGAGACCGGACCGCTGCCGGTCACCGCGCTGGTGCACCGGGCACGGGAGGCGGGCGTTGGCCCGGCCGGGATCGGGGCGGTCCTGACGATCGCGACCCCGGCGGGCGCGGGCCGCGCGGAGGTGCTGGCGGCGCTCGGTGCGCTGATCGACCTGCACGACGCGCTGCGGCTGCGACTGACCCGGGTGGCGTCGGTGCTGTGGTCACTCGAGATCGGGGAGCCGCCGCTCCCGGTGGAGGTGCTCGCGGACGGGGACCCGGCGCACCCCGGCCCGGACGCCCTGGTGGCGGGTCTCGACCCGGAGGCGGGCCGGATGCTGGCCGCCGCGTGGCGGGATGCGGGCGCCGACGGCGGCGAACTGCGGCTCGCGGTGCACCCGTTCGCGGCGGACGACCGGTCGCTGGCGGTCCTGCGCGACGACCTGCAGCGCCTGCTGCACGGCGAACCCGTCTCCCGGCCCGCCGCGACCGCGCATGGGCTCGCCCATCGGGTCAACGCGCGGGCCCAGGATCCCGCGCTGATGGCCGAACTCGCGCACTGGTCGCAGGTGCTCGCCCCCGGCGGTGCGCTGCGGCTCGGCGTGCCCGCGGTCCCGGTGCCCGGCCCGCGCGGCGAGGTCGTCGTCGCGGCGGACGCGCCGGACGTGCCCGCCGCGGACCGGGAGGCGCTGGCGTTGACCGCGCTCGCCGCCGCGGTCGCGGAGTGGCGGGGTGCGGCGGGGGAGCTGACCGTGGAGCTGCGGCGGGATGCGCCAGCCTCCGGCGAGCCGGACCCCGACGACACCGGCACGGTCGGGCCGTTCGAGGTCGGCGTTCCGGTCCGGCTTCCCGATCCGACCGGGCCGTCGGTGCTGGCCGCACTGGACGCGGCGCCGTCCGCCGCGGGTTACGGCATGCTCCGGTACCTGAATGCGCAGACGGCGCCGGTGTTCGCGGCGTTGGCGCGCCCGGAGGTGAGCCTGCGGGTGGCGGACGCTCGCCTGCCCGGGCAGGCGGCCGTCGACCCGCGCCAGCTGGACGTCACGGTGGCCTTCGCCGCGGATGGTTCTGGGGTGACCGTCCGGCTCGACCACGACACCACCGCGGTGCCGGAGGCGGACGCACGGGTGATCGCCGCGGCCGCTGCCGCGCGGATCGGGACGATCGGGACGATCGGGACGCCGGGGAGGACGGGATTGAGTACCGTGTCCTAGTTTGGTTAGGCTAACCAGAACTTCTGGTGGGTGGTCCGTGCCCGGCGCGGCGGAGATGGTGGAGAGAAATACAGTGCAGTCGGCGTTTCCGGTGACCGCGGCCCAGCGCAGCATCTACTTCGGCCACCAGCTGGACCCCGTCGGGCACCTCTACAACACCGGCATCTACACCGAGACGCTCGGCGACGTCGACATCGACCGGGTGGTCGCCGCGTGCCGGTCCGTCCTCGACCAGGCCGAGACGCTGCACGTGAACTTCGACGTGGACGCCGACGGCGCGCTGGTGCAGATCCCCCGCCCCGGCCGGGACTGGGATCTTCCGGTGCTCGACTTCCGCGGCGAGGACGACCCCGAGGCCGCGTCGCTGGAGTGGATGCGCGAGGCGATGCGGACCCGCGTCGACCTGGCGACTGACCTGCTGTTCACCTTCGCCGTGCACCTGGTCGGCGACGAGACGATGCGGCTGTACCAGCAGTACCATCACATCGTCAACGACGGATACGGTATCTCGCTGGCGCTCAGCAGAATTCAACGCGCCTACGTGGAGGGCTCCGCGCCGGACCTGGCCGCCGAATGGTCCCTCGCCCGGTTCGTCGAGACCGACCTCGCGTACACCTCCGGCGCCCAGATCGGGGCCGACCGCGACCACTGGCTCACCGAACTCGCGGACCTGCCCGCCGTGCCCCGGCTGATCGACGCCGACCACCCGCCCGCGCCGGGTGTCACCCACACCACCGTCACCCTCGACGTCGATCGACGCCGCAGGCTGGAGTCGCACGCCAGGGCACACGGGCTGCGGCTGCCGGTGCTGATGATCGGACTGCTCGGCGGCTACGTCGCCCGTGCCACCGACACCACCGACGTCGTCCTCTCGCTGCCCACCACCGCCCGCGGCACCAGGGAACTGCGCGCCGTGCCCGGCATGGTCGCCAGCGTCCTGCCGATGCGGTTTGAGGTGCCCGCCGCCGCCCGCATCGCGGACGTCGCCGCCACCGTGGACCGGAAGATGTGGTCGCTGCTCAAGCACGGCCGATTCCGAGGCGAGGCGATCGGTCAGGCCCTCGCCGCCCGCAACCCGGACTGGCGCCCGCCGAGCATCGGCATCAACATCATGCCCGCGTCCACCTCCCGATTCCTGATCGGCCGCGAATCGCAGGCGCACATGCTCGCGTCCGGCCCGGTCGGGGAACTTGAGTTCATCGTGCTGCTGCACAAGGCGGGCGATCCGATCGAGATCGGCCTGCGCAGCCACCCGGACAACGCCGACCGCTGCGCCGAGATCGCCGACGACCTCACCGATTTCGTCGACGCGTTCCTCGACGGCGTCGACGAACCGGTGGGTGTGCTGCCCGCGGGCGGACCGGTCTCGACCGCGCCGCACGACGAGGACGGCGCCGGGCCGCTCGCGCTGCCCGCCGCGCTTGCCCGGCGCCGCGACGCGCAGCTCCCCGTCGACGCGACCCTGCGCAGCAGGCGCATCCCGCTCACCGAGTCACTCACCCGAGCGGAGCTGGTCGCCGCGGCCGGGGCCGTCCTCACCCGGCACCCCGCGCTCCGGGCGACGCTCACCGCGCCCGCCCCGATCCTCTGGCTGCTCGCGGTTCCCGACACGGTGGACGCCGAATCCCATGTGCATGACTGCGATCGGAACCCCGGCGTCCCGGTCGCGGACCTCGCGGCGCTCCCCGGGGTCGCCCCGGACCCGGCGACCGGTCACGTGCTGAGCATCGTCCGGGTGACCGGGGGCAGCGGCGAAGTGGTGCTGCTCGCGCCCGCCGGGCTGGTCGACGAGCGGTCCTGGGGCATCGTCACCGAGGACATCCGGACCGCACTGCGCTGCCTGCGCCGCGGTCGCGCCGTGACGCTGCCCGCCGTCCCGGTGTCCCTGAAGACCCACGTCCACCGGTTCACCGCGGAGGCGGCGCAACCGGCCCGGCTCGCCGAACTGGTGACCTGGATGTCGGTGCTCGGTCCGGGCGGCGAACTGGTGCCGCCAGGGACGGCGGGCGAGCAGGCGTCCGCCGCGGTGACGATCGGGGCCGACGCGTTCGCCGCGGCAACGACCGCGGTGCCCGCCCTGGTGAAGGGGGACCCCGTCGACGCCTGGGCGGCGGCGACCGCGCTTGCCGTCGCCCGCTGGGGCGAACGACCCACGGACGCAGGCGAACTGGTGGTCGACCTGTGGCGGGACGGGCGTGATCTTCCCGACACCGGCCGCACCGTCGGACCGCTGGACTGGACCGCGCCCGCGCGGCTGGTGCTTGCCGCCGACCCGCTCGACGCGCTGCGCTCCGCGAAGGAACGGATCCGCGCCGCTGGCTCCGCCGGGTGGCCGATGCTGCGGTACGCGAACGTGCAGGCGGGCCCCGCGCTCGCCGCCCTCCCCGCACCTCAGGTGTCGATCCGCACCGGAGGCGACCGGATCGGGACCCACGTCCTCGACGTGTGCATCCGACCCGACGCGGCGGGCGGCGCGCAGGTGCACTTCGCATCCGATCATGGGCTCGGCGGCGACGCCCTCGATCGGATCGCGTTGCTGTGGCGGGAGGCGGTGACCGACCTCGTCGCGCTCACCGGCACCGCGGCGCGCGGACTGACCCCGTCCGACCTGGCCCACATCGACCTCGGACAGCACGACATCGACCGCATCGTGGCGGTCGCCCCCGTTGTCGTCGAGGACATCTGGCCGCTGTCCCCGCTCCAGCGTGGCCTGTTCTTCCAGTCCGTGTTCGATTCGGGCCGGGACATCTACACTGCGCAGTTCTCCCTCGACTTCGGGCACCGGATCGACATCGCGCGGCTGCGGGCCGCGGCCGCCGCACTGCTGGAGCAGAATCCCACCCTGCGGGCCGGTTTCACCAACGACGGCCTCGCCGACCCGGTCCAGTTCATCGGCACCGGTCTCGAGGTGCCGTTCACCGAGGTCGACCTGTCCGAGCTGCCGCAGCAGGTGCAGGCGGCGCGGGCCGCGGAGCTGATGGCCGCCGACCGGGCACGACCGTTCGACCTGACCGCCCCGCCGCTGTGGCGGATGCTGCTGATCCACCTCGCAGGCGGCGTCGACCGCCTCGTCGTGAACCGTGAGTTCATCCTGTGGGACGGCTGGTCCGGTGCCCTGTTCGTGGACCAGCTGCTTGCCCGGTACGCGGGGGAGGCGGTCGCCGCGCCGGAAGCCGGGTTCACCGACTACCTCGCCTGGCTGGCCGACCGGGACCCCGACGCCGCGGCGGCGGCCTGGCGGGACACGTTCGCCGGATTCGACACCCCGACCCTCGTCGCCGGCTCCGTCGCGGGCCGCGCCCCGGTCCAGCCGACCCGGATCGAATCCTGGGTGGACGCCGAGCTCACCGCCGCCCTGCGGGAGCGCGCCCGCACGGCGGGGGTGACCCTGAACGCGCTGATGAACGCGGTGATGGGCCTGCTGCTCGCCGCCGAGTCCGGCAGCACCGACGTCGTGTTCGGGTCCACCGTCGCGGGCAGGCCCACCGAGATCGTCGGCCTGGACCGGGTTCTCGGCATGTTCCTCAATACCGTCCCGGTCCGGGTCACCCTCGACCCGACGGAACGGCTGGGCGGGCTGCTGCGCCGGATGCAGGACGAGTACGCAACGCGCATGGACCACGAGTACCTCGGGCTCGGCGAGATCCAGCGCGCCACCGGGCACGGCGAGCTGTTTGACACGCTGTTCGTGCTGCAGAATTTCAAGAACGCCGCCGAGATGGCCGCGCAGTCCGCCAAGCACGACATCATCGCCGAGGACAGCCTCGACCACACCCACTATCCGCTCGCCGTCGTCGTGTCCCCCGGGGAGCGGCTGCACGTCAAGATCGATTACCGGTCCGACGTGGTCGACGCGGCCCGCGCACACGGCCTGCACGACCGGTTCGTCGACCTGCTCGGCATCGTCGCCCGCGACGCGGACCGGGTCGTTGGGTCGATCCCGACACTCAACGTCGCCGAACTCGCCGCGGCGGATGCGCGGTGGCGCCAGCCCCTTCCCTCCGTCCCGGACACCACGATTGCCGAGATGCTGATCGCGACGGCAGCCCGGATGCCGGACGAGGTTGCGCTCGTGTTCGAGGAGCAGCGGGTCACCTACGGGCAGTTGGCCCGTCGCGTCGAGGGCCTGGCCCGACACCTGATCGGCCGCGGCGCCAGGCCGGAGACCGTGGTCGCGCTCGCGCTGCCGCGGACGGTGGAGATGGTGGTCGCGTTGTTCGCGGTGCTGCGCACCGGCGCCGCGTACCTTCCCCTCGAACTGGACCAGCCCGACGAGCGGCTCGCGGTGGTCCTCGGCGACGCCCGACCCGCACTCGCCGTCACCACCTCGGCGGTCGCAACTCGGCTGAAATTGGACGCGGACAGCGCAATCCGGCTCGACGAGAACCACGAGTGGGACGACCGCCCGCTCGGCGCCGCCGACCTCGGTGCGTTCGCGCCGGGCCGCCCGCACCGGCTCGACCATCCCGCCTACGTCATCTACACCTCCGGGTCGACCGGGAAGCCGAAGGGCGTCGTCACCCCGTACCGCGGCCTGACCAACATGCAGCGCAACCACCAGCAGGAGATCTTCGATCCGGTCGTCGCCGCGGCAGGGGGACGACGGATGCGGGTGGCGCACACCGTGTCCTTCGCGTTCGACATGTCCTGGGAGGAACTGCTCTGGCTGGTCGAGGGCCACGAGGTGCACATCTGCGACGAGGACCTGCGCCGCGACGCGCACGCCCTCGTCGGGTACTGCGACCGGGAGCGGATCGACGTCGTGAATGTGACGCCGACCTACGCCGCCGCGCTGTTCGCGGACGGGCTCCTCGCCGAGGGCGTCCGGGCCGACGGGGCCGCCGCGCACCGGCCGCCGCTGGTGCTGCTCGGCGGTGAGGCGGTGCCCGATTCGGTGTGGAACCGGTTGCGCGACACCGACGGAACCCTCGGCTACAACCTGTACGGGCCGACCGAATACACGATCAACACTCTGGGGGCGGGCACCGCGGACAGCGACACCCCCACGGTCGGGGTGCCGATCCGCGCCACCCGCGGACACATCCTCGACCGGTGGCTGCGTCCCGTCGTGGACGGGGTCGCCGGTGAGCTGTACATCTCCGGCGCGGGCCTGGCCCGCGGCTACCTCGGCCGCGTCGACATCACCGCAGACCGGTTCGTCGCGAACCCGTTCGAGCCGGGCGCCCGCATGTACCGCACCGGCGACATCGTGCGGCGCCGCGTGCACGGCATGATCGACTACCTCGGCCGCATCGACGACCAGGTCAAGATCCGCGGCTATCGCGTCGAACTCGGCGAGGTCGAGTCCGCCCTCGCCGGCGTCGACGGGGTTGCCCAGTGCGCGGTCCTCGCGCTGCCCGGTCCCGGCGGGCTCGCCCGCCTCGTCGCCTACGTGGTGCCCTCCGGGCCCGTGAGTACTTCTGGTCCCCAGGAGGGCCGAAAGTACTCACAGGCGCTGCGGGCCCTGCTGCCGGACTTCATGGTGCCCAGCGTGTTCGTGGAGATCGACGCGATCCCGATGACCGTCAACGGCAAGCTGGACGCGAAGGCGCTCCCCGTTCCGGAGGTGCGGGCCACCGCGGACGGCCGGGCGCCGGAGACCGAGGCCGAGCGGGTGCTGTGCGCCCTGTTCGCCGAACTGCTCGACCTGGAGACGGTCGGCGCCGACGACGACTTCTTCGACCTCGGCGGACACTCGATGATCGCGATGCGGGTGGTCAGCCGGGTCCGCGCCGCGTTCGACGTGCAGCTGACGATCCGGGACCTGTTCGACGCCCGCACCCCGGCGCAGATCGCGCGGCTGCTGCCGACCGCGGCAACCGCGCTGCCCGCGATCACGGCAGGCAACCGGCCCGACCGGATCCCGCTGTCCGCGGCCCAGGAACGGCTGTGGCTGCTCGCCGAACTGTCGGGCGGCGCGACGGGGCCCGTCCCGGAGAGCCTCGGCTACCACTACGCGCACGTCGCCCGGCTCGACGGACCCGTCGACGCCGACGCACTCGCCGCGGCGGTGCGGGACCTGACCGCGCGGCACGAGACCCTGCGCACCGTCATCGAGGTCACCGACGGCGAACCGCACCAGGTGATCCTGCCCGGGGGAGGGGAGCTCGAGGTCGTCGACGCCGCGTCCGACACCGTCGACGCGCTCGCCTTCGCCCGGCTGACCGCGAACTTCGACCTGCGCACCGATGTACCCCTCCGGGTCACCCTGCTGCGGGAGGGACCGGAGCGCGCCGTGCTCGTCGTGGTGCTGCACCACATCGCCACCGACGAGTGGTCCGACGCCCCGCTGCTCGGCGACCTCACCCGCGGCTACCTGGCCCGCGCCGCAGGCGAGGCACCGGACTGGTCGCCGCTGCCGGTGCAGTACGCCGACTACGCGCTGTGGCAGCGGGACGTCCTTGGCGAGAAGGGGATCGAGGGCCAGCTTGACTTCTGGCGGCAGACCCTCGCCGGCCTGCCCGAGGAGATCACGCTGCCCACCAGCCGCCCACGGCCCGCGCAGCCGACCGGGCGGGCGGGCAACGCCAGCACCGTCCTCGCGCCGGAGGTGACGCGCCGGCTGCGGGAGGTCGCCGAATCCCGCGGCGGCACCATGTTCATGGCGCTGCACGCCTTGACCGCCGCGGTGCTGTCCCGGCTCGGCGCGGGCGACGACGTGGTGGTCGGCAGCCCGGTGTCGGGGCGGGCCGACACCGCACTCGACGACCTCGTCGGCTTCTTCGTCGGCACCGTCGTGCTGCGCACCGACCTATCCGGTGACCCGAGTTTCGACGCCCTGCTCGACCGGGTGCGGGAGGCCGACCTGGCGGCGATGTCGCACCAGGACGTGCCGTTCCAGCGGCTCGTCGAGGAGTTCGCGCCGGCCCGCGTTGAGGGCCGCAACCCGCTGTTCCAGGTGATGGTCGGCTACCTGCAGCGCCCCGCGGTGCTGCCGGACCTGCTCGGCGTGCCGACGACCTGGCAGCCGCTGACGAACGTCCGGGCGAAGTTCGACCTGAACGTCACCTTTGTCGAGGCGCCCGACACCGGCGAGATCACCGTCTCCGCCGAGTACGCAGCGGACCTGTTCGACCCCGCCGCCGCGCAGACCATCCTGGCCGCGCTGGTCGCGGCCGCCGCCGACGTGGCCGCCGACCCGGCGGTCCGCCTCGCGGACCTGACGCTGCACGACCCGGACGCCCGTCGGCGGCAACGGGCGATCGGTGTCGGCGCGACCGCGGTGTACCCCGACCTGACCGTCGCCGACCTGCTCGCCGGGCAGGCCGCGCGCACCCCCGACGCGCTCGCGCTGACCTCCCGCGCCGGTACCCTCACCTACGCGGACCTCGAGCTGCGCTCGAACCGGCTGGCGCGCCTGCTGATCGCCGACGGCGCCCGGCCCGGCGACCTGGTCGCCGTCGCGGTGCCCCGATCGGTCGACCAGGTCGTCGCGATCCACGCGGTCGTGAAGTCCGGTGCCGCCTACCTGCCGATCGACACCGGGCTGCCCGCCGCCCGCATCGAGTACCTGCTCGACGACGCGGCACCGGTCCGGGTGCTGACCACCGCGGCGACGGTGCTGCCCGATGCCGCGGCCCGCACCGACCTCGACGATCCCGCGGTGCTGGGACGGCTCGCCGACCTGCCGGACGCCCCGGTCACGGACCGCGACCGGCGCGGACGCCTGACCCCCGGCCATCCGGTCTACGTCATCCACACCTCCGGCTCGACCGGCAACCCGAAGGGCGTCGTCGTCGCGCACCGCGCGGTGGTGAACCGGCTGCACTGGGTGCAGGACCGGCTTCCGCTCACCGCCGCCGACCGGGTGGTGCTCAAGACGCCCGCGACGTTCGACGTGTCGGTGTGGGAACTGTTCTGGCCCAGCGTGAACGGTGCCGTGACCGTCGTCGCCGGTCCGGACGACCACCGCGACCCGGCCGCGCTGGTGCGGCTGCTGCGCGAGCAGGCGGTCACCGTCGCGCACTTCGTCCCGTCGATGCTCGATGAGGCGCTGACGCTGCCGGTGCTGGATGAGGCGCTGACGCTGCCGGTGTTGGATGAGGCGCTGACGCCGCCGGTGTTGGATGAGGCGCTGACGCTGCCGGTGTTGGATGAGGCGCTGACGCCGCCGGTGTTGGATGAGGCGCTGACGCTGCCGGTGTTGGACCTGCCCGCGCTCCGGCGCGTCGTGTGTTCCGGTGAGGCCCTGCAGTACCGCACCGTGCAACGGTTCGCTGCGGCGCTGCCCGGCGCGGGGATCGACAACCTGTACGGCCCGACCGAGGCGGCGGTCGAGGTCACCCTCGCCGCGGATCTGTCCGCGCGGACCGGCGCCGACGGCGCCTGCGAGATCGGCGGGCCCGGCGCGAACGTGTCCCTGTACGTACTGGATTCGCGGCTCCGGCCGGTTCCGTCGGGGGTGGTGGGGGAGCTGTACCTCGGCGGCGTCCAGGTGGCCCTCGGCTACCTCGGCCGCCCCGCGCTGACCGCGGAACGCTTCGTCGCGGACCCGTACGGGGAGCCGGGCGCCCGCCTGTACCGCACCGGTGACCTGGTGCGCTGGACCGCGTCCGGTGAGCTCGGCTACCTGGGCCGGATCGATGACCAGGTCAAGATCCGCGGCATGCGGATCGAACTCGGCGAGGTGGAGGCCGCGCTCGAGTCGCTGCCCACGGTGCTCCGCGCGGTGGCGGCCGTCGTCCCCAACGCGAGTGGCGACCCGGTCCTCGTCGGGTACGTGCTTCCCGCTGCGGGAACGGCCGTCGACCCGGCCGCGGTGCGCGGCGACCTCGTCGGGACCGTCCCCGATCACCTGATCCCCGCGCTGATCACGGTCATCGACACCGTCCCCGTCGGCTTCACCGGCAAGCTGGACCGGAAGGCGTTGCCCCGGCCGGTCTTCGACACCGCCGCCGCGTCGCGGGCACCGCGCACCGAGTTCGAGGGACGGGTGTGCGGGGTCTTCGCCGCCGCCCTCGGAGTGGACACGGTCGGCATCGACGACGACTTCTTCGCGCTCGGCGGCCACTCACTGACCGCGATCTGCCTCGTCAACGCGCTGCGCAGCGAGCTGGGGGTGGAGCTGCCGGTGCGGGCCGTGTTCGAGGCGCCGACCGTCGCCCGGCTCGCGCCGCTCGCGCAGCGGTCCGGCCGCGGGGCACGTCCGGCGCTGGCGTCGGGGGAGCGGCCCGACCCGCTGCCGCTGTCGTTCGCGCAGCAGCGGATGTGGATCCTGGACCGGCTCGGTGCGGGTGGCGCTGCCGGCGCATACAACGTGCCGATCTCGTGGCGGGTGGCAGGCGCGGTGGACGTCGTCGCGCTCGCGGAGGCGGTGCGGGACCTGATGATCCGGCACGAACCGCTGCGCACCGTGTTCGCCGAGGCGGACGGGCGGCCGCGCCAGGTGATCCTGCCCGCGGAGGACATCGAGGTGGACCTCGAGCGGTGCACTGTGCGCGCCGAGGACGTCGCGGCCGCCGCGGCTGCTGCCGCGGCGCACCGGTTCGACCTGGAACATCGGGCGCCGCTGCGCGTCACCGTGATCGAGACCGGCGACGACACCGTCGTGGTGCTGGTGATCCACCACATCGCGACCGACGAGTGGTCCACCAGGGCACTGCTCACCGACCTGATGACCGCATACGCCCAGCGGCAGCAGGGCCGGGCCCCGCAGTGGTCGCCGCTGCCGGTGCAGTACGCCGACTACACGCTGTGGCAGCGCGAGATGCTCGGCGACGGCGCCGAACCGGGGAGCGTCGCGGCGCGGCAGGCCGCCTACTGGCGGGCCGCGCTCGCCGGCCTGCCCGAGGAGTTGCCGCTGCCCACCGACCGCGTCCGGCCCGCCCGCGTCAGCCATCGCGGTGGCGCGGTGTACCTCGCGCTCGACGCGGACGTCGTCGCCGGGCTGCGGGAGGTCGCCCGCGCGCACGGGGTGAGCATGTTCATGCTCGTCCAGGCCGCCGTCGCGGTGCTGTTGCACAAATCGGGTGCCGGCGTGGACATTCCGCTGGGCACGCCGGTGTCGGGCCGCACCGACAGCGGGCTCGAGGACCTGGTCGGGTTCTTCCTCAACACGATGGTGCTGCGCGCCGACCTGTCCGGTGACCCGACCGTCGCCGAACTGCTCGGCCGGATCCGGGACACCGACCTGGCGGCGTTCGAGAACCAGGACCTGCCGTTCGAACAGGTCGTCGACGCGGTTCTCGGTGCCGGCGCCCGCTCCCGGTCGGTGCACCCGCTGTTCCAGACGATGATCGTGTACCTCACCGAGCCGCGGCCGGGCGAGGGATTCGGCGGCCTCGTCCCCGAACCGATCGAGGTCACCACCGCGAAGTTCGACCTGTCCTTCGACTTCGTCGAGTACGCGGGCACCGACACCGTCGTCGGGATGGTCGAGTACAGCTCGGATCTGTTCGATCGCCGCACCGCCGAGCGTCTCGCCGCCGGACTCGAACAGGTGCTTCGGGAGTTCGCCCACCGCCCCGGCGAGTATCGGCTGGCGCAGATCGACGCGATCCCTGCCGCGGATCGGGTGGCGATGACCCGGCAGTGGAACACGAACCCGATCGACGCGCTCGCCACGACGGTGCCCGCGCTGTTCGGGGACGCCGCGCAGCGCTACCGAGCCGAACCTGCGCTGTTCGCCGGCGACGAGGAATGGACCTTCGGGGACCTCGCGGATCGCGTCAACCGGCTCGCCCGGCTGCTGATCGCGGGCGGTGTCGGTCCGGAAGTGCCGGTGGCGCTGATGCTTCCGCGCACCGCGGACGCGGTGACGGCGATGCTGGCCGTGCTCACGGCGGGCGGCGCCTACCTGGCGTGCGATCCGCAGGCCCCGGCGGCGCGGACCGCGGCGATCCTCGCCACCACCGCACCGGCGATGGTGCTGACCACCGCGGCGCTGGCCGAGCGGTTGCCGGACACCACCGCGACGGTGCTCGCCCTCGACGATCCCGGCGTCGCCGCCCGGATCGCCGACCGGGATCCGGCGCCGGTCAGCGACCGGGACCGGATCGCGCCGCTGCGCCCCGAGCATCCCGCGTACATCGTCCACACCTCCGGATCGACCGGGACACCGAAGGCCGTCGTCGCGGTGCACCGCGGGCTGGTCACCCTGTTCCACAGTCACCGCACCGACCTGTACCGGCCGACGCAGCGCCGGTCCCGGCGGCAACGCCTCAGGGTCGGCCACGCCTGGTCGTTCGCGTTCGACGCGTCGTGGCAGCCGCAGCTGTGGCTGCTCGACGGGCACGCGCTGTGCCTGGTCGACGAGCAGACGCAGCGCGACCCGCGGAAGATGGTGGCGCAGGCCGCTGCCCAGGGCTGGGACTTCGTCGAGGTGACCCCGTCGCACCTGGCGCAACTGCTCGACGCGGGCCTGCTCGACGGCGACCGGGCTCCGTCGTCCCTCGGCTTCGGCGGGGAGGCGGTGTCCCAGCAGCTGTGGGAGCGGCTCCGCGCGGTCGACGGAACGGAGTCGTACAACCTGTACGGCCCCAGCGAGAGCACCGTCGACGCGCTGGTGGCGCGGGCGTCGGACGCCGGTGTTCCGGTCGCGGGCAGGCCCGTCGGCAACACCCGCGCCCACATCCTGGATGCGACGCTGCGGCCCGTCCCGGTCGGCGTTGACGGGGAGCTGTACCTCGCCGGAGACGGCCTCGCCCGCGGCTACGGCGGCGAATCCGGCCGTACCGCTGAACGTTTCGTCGCCGACCCGTTCGGTGCCCGCGGCGCCAGGATGTACCGGACCGGCGACCGGGCCCGGTGGACCGCCGACGGCCACATCCAGTACCGGGGACGCGGCGACGACCAGGTCAAGATTCGTGGGCATCGCATCGAGCCCGCCGAGGTGGAGGCCGCGCTGCTCGCCGACCCCGCGGTCGCCGAGGCCGTGGTGCAGGCGCGGACCGACACCGGATCCGCGGTGCTCGTCGGCTATGTGGTCGCCGCCGAAGGCGGGGACATCGAGGCGGCCGCGGTGCGGCGCAGGCTGGCCGCGATCCTCCCGGACTACCTGGTGCCGACCTCGATCGTCGTGCTGCCCGCGTTGCCCACCCTGCCGAACGGCAAACTCGACCGGTCCGCGTTGCCGCGTCCGGAGCTCCGGGCGGCCGGTGCTCAGCGCGCGCCGCGCACCGCGACCGAGCGGGTGCTCTGCACCGTCGTTGCCGCGCAGCTCGGTGCCGACCGGGTCGGCATCGACGACGACCTGTTCGCGCTCGGCGTCGACAGCATCGGGGTGATGGAGTTGCTGAGCAGGCTGCGGGCCGCCGGAATCGAGGCCGACGCCGCCCAGGTCTTCGCGGCCCCCTCGATCGAGGATCTCGCTGCCGACCTGGACCGGACCGGAATTCACCGATGAACCACCGCACCACCACACGTCAGGATGAAGGGACTCAGATGAACGCTCGATGGACCAGACGGATCGGGGCCGCGCTCGCGGCGGCGACCGTGATGCTCGGGGTCGCCGCGTGCGGCTCGGATTCCGGCTCCGCCGACACCCCGACCGGTGCGGACACGGCGTCGGCGCAGTTCCCGGTGACGGTGTCCGGCAAGTTCGGCGAGTCGACCATCGAGGCGCAGCCGGTGCGCGCGGTGCCGCTGTCCCCGCAGGACGCGGACATCCTGCTCTCGCTCGGCGTCACCCCCGTCGCGTTCCCCGTCGACGCGCAGAACCGGGCCGCCACCGGCGGATCCGGCATCTGGCCGTGGCAGCGCGAGGCGCTCGGCGGGGCGCAGCCGGAGACCCTCGACATGGACACCGGGGCCGACTCGATCGCCGAGAAGCTGGCCGTCCTGCAGCCGGACATCATTGTCTCCACCGGCTTCTGGGGCCTCGACCAGTCCATCTTCGACCAGCTCAGCACCCAGTTCCCGGTCGTGCACTTCGACACCAAGGCCAACGGGGAGCCGTGGCAGGACTCGACCCGCAAGGTCGCGACCGCGCTCGGCATCCCGGCGAAGGCGGATCAGGTGATCGCGGACGCCGAGGCGCGACTGGACGCGGCGAAGGCCGCCAACCCGGCGATCGCGGGCAAGACCTACAACGCGGTGATCGGCGACACCGGCGGCCAGCTGTCCGTGCTGGCCTCCGACGAGCGCGGCATCGGCCAGTTCCTCACCTCGCTCGGGCTGGTGCTGAGCCCGTACGCGACGACGCTGCCGGTCGACGCCGACGGCCGGGGGGTGCTGTCCTACGAAAACATCAGCGAGATGAACGCCGACGTGGAGGTCGTCGTGTCGCCGACCGGTGACCTCGGCTACCTGACGAAGTTCGCGGCCTGGAACGCGCTGCCCGCCGTCCAGGAGGGCGCCGTCGTGTCCCTGGCCCGCACCACCGGTCTCCCGAACGCGGTCGGGTTCCCGTCGGCGCTCTCGCTCGGCTGGGCCACCGACCAGGTGATGCCGATGATCTCGGACGCCGTCGCCAAGAGCATCGCGGGCTGACGATGAGTGAACGCGGCGTCCTCCTCGACCTGCGGCCGCTGCGCGAGAGCGCACCGTTCCGGCGGGTGTTCATCGCCCGCACCATCTCGATCTTCGGGATCGGGATGCTGATGGTCGGGGTGCCCCTGCAGATGTACGACCTGACCGGATCGACATTCCTGGTCGGGCTCGTCGCCGCGGTCGAGGGCGCCGCGTCCATGGGCGGCATGATGATCGGCGGCACCCTCGCCGACCGATACGACCGCAAAAGGCTGATCCTGTTCGCCCGCACCGTGTCCGGGCTGACGTTCGTCGGGCTCGCCGTCAACGCGATGCTCGCGGACCCGTCGTGGCAGGCGATCATCGTGCTGTCGGTGATCAACGGGCTGATCGGATCGATCAGCATCGCCGCGCTGTTCGCGGTGGTGCCCACCCTGGTCCCGCGGGACCAGCTGGTCGGGGTCGGCGCACTGAACGTGCTCGGCGCCCGCGTCGGTGCGGTGGTCTCGCCCGCGCTCGGCGGCCTGGTCATCGCGGCGTTCTCGGTGTCCTGGAACTACTGGGTAGCCGCGATCGGCACCGCGATCACGATCGCGCTGCTCGCCGGGCTGCCGCCGCTGCCAGCACCGACGGCCACCGAACCGGATCGGCGCGGCGACGCGCCGCAGCCGGTGTCGATGACGCGGTTCATCCTCGAACACAGGGTGATCGGTGGGGTGATGGTGGCGGGCGTGATCGCCATGCTCGGCAGCGGAGTGCTGGTGCTGGTGCCCGGCCTGGTGGACGAACAGTGGGCAGGAGACTCCAGGGCCGCCGGTCTGCTCTACGCGGCCAGCGCGGTCGGAGCGGTGATCGCGACGGTGACCAGCGGATGGCTGAACCGCCTCACCCGGCCGGGGACGGTGCTGCTGGTCGCCCTCGCGGCCGGCTTCGCGGCGCAGGCCCTGGTCGGGTTCACCGGGGCCCTCGTCGTCGCGGTGCTGGTGCTCGTCGCGGTCGGCGCGATCGCCTCCGTCCAGGAAGTGTTGCGGTACGCCCTCATCCAGACCCACACACCCGAACACCTGCTGGGACGGGTGAACGGTCTCTGGTCGGCGCAGGAGGTCGCGGGTGTCTCGGTCGGCGCGTTGATCGCCGGGACGTTCGGCGGGGTCGTCGCCCCGTCGTCGGCGGTGGTCACCTACAGCCTCACGATGTGCGCCGTCGCGGTGGTCTTCCTCGTCGTACTCGGGTCCCTGCGTCGCACCGTCGCCGACCCGGCCGACGCGGCGACCGCGGTGCCCGCCTGACCCACCCGATCCCCGCCCGAACCCCGCCCACACTGCGAAAGACCCACCACATGAGCACTGCACTGACCAGGGGCCGCGTGATCGCGGACCTCGCCGCCCTGCTGGACCTGCCCGCCGACGAATTCACCGACGAGGCCGATCTCCTCGATCTCGGCCTCGACTCGGTCCGGCTGATGTCGCTGGTCGAGCGGTGGCGCTCCGAGGGCGCCGTCGTCGACTTCGTCGACCTCGCCTCCGATCCGCACCTCGGCGCCTGGGTCGAGGTCCTCGGTGCGAGCTGAGTGTCACCCGTGACACCGCGAGAGGCGGTGCGCCGCATCTGCTTCGGCGGTGGCGTCGGGGCGGTCGCGGTCGCCGCGCTCGGCGTCCTTCTGCACTACATCGGGCCGGAGAGCAACACGCTGATCATCGCGTCGTCGTTCGTGCCGGTGCTGCTCGCGGTCGGCGTGGCCGGGGTGGTGGCGCTGGCGGCGGTGCGAGCCAGGCGGACCCTGCTCGCCGGGCTGCTGGTGCTCCTCGCGGGCATCGTCACCCAGGCACCGCTGTTCGTCCGGAACGCTCCAGCCGCGGCCGCGGCGGACGGGCAGATCCGGGTGCTGCAGGCGAACATTCGGCTCGGTGAGGCGGACCCCGACGCCCTCGTCGACCTGGTGCGGTCGCGCCGGGCCGATCTGCTGACGGTCGAGGAACTCACCGACGCGGCGGTCACCCGGCTGCGGGCGGCGGGACTCGAGGATCTGCTGCCCGTCACGTTCCTGAAACCGAAGGAGTCGGGCGGCGGCGGCACCGGCATCTACAGCCGGTTCCCGATGCACGATCCGCGGATGCTGGGACGCTTCTCGATGGCGAACCTGGTCGCCGGAATCGACGTCGGGGAGGGGCGCCGCGTGACGGTGGTTGCGGTGCACCCGATGCCGCCGTACCCGTCGCCGTCCTGGATGTGGGCGGCGGAGATGTCGAAGCTCACCGGACTGCTGCACCGGATCGGCGGCGAGGGCGACCCGGTCATCGTCAGCGGCGACTTCAACTCGACGTACTCGCACAGCCGGTACCGCAGCATCCTCACCGGCGGCTTCGTCGACGCGGGTGAGCAGGCGGGCGCCGGGCTGGTGCCGACCTACCCGGCGGACCGGTGGTATCCGGCGATGCTCGCGATCGACCGGATCGTGCTGAGGGACGCGGTGGTGGGGGAGTACGAGCGGGTGGACCTGCCCGGCTCCGATCACCACGGCATCTTCGCCACCGTGACACCGCAATTCGACGGGACGGGGTTCGACGGGACGGGGTTCGACGGGACGGGGGCGAAGCGGTGACCCGGGTGAGTGTGGTGGTTCCGGTGTACCGCTGTCTGCCGTACGTCGAGGGCTGCCTGCGGTCGGTGCTCGCGCAGACCCGGCCGGTGGACGAGATCGTCCTCGTCGACGACCGCGGCGGTGACACGTCGATGGCGGTCGCCGAGCGGTACCTGACCGAACGGGGCGCACCGCTGCGCACCGTCGTGCACGACCGCAACCGCGGCCTTGGTCGGGCCCGCAACTCCGGCCTCGCCGCCGCAACCGGGGACCTGATCTGGTTCCTCGACAGCGACGACCAGGCCGACCCCCGGTTCGTCGAACTCCTCGCCGCGGCACTGGAGGACGGGTCCGCGGACTTCGCCTGCACCCGCACCCTGCGGGTCGACGAGGACGGTCGGGTGCTGCAGGTCGACGAGGAGCCGTACGGCGCGATGGTGGTGTCCGGCACCGACTTTGCGCACCGACTGGTCACCGGTCGGGCGAAGGCGTACGCATGCACCAAGCTGTTCCGGCGCGCGGTGCTCGGGGACCGGCCCTGGGACGAGGACCAGGGCTACGAGGACATGGCACCGCTGATGCGTATGTCGTTGGCGGCCGCGCGGGTCGCGCTCGTCGACGAACCGCTGTACCGGTACCTGTACCGGGAGGGATCGATCAGCACCTCGCTGAGCACCCGGACCCTCGACCTGTTCACGGTCGACCGGGACGTGCGGGCCGCGGTCGCCGCCGCCGGGCTGAGCGGGCGCTGGGCTCAGGAGCTGCTCGGGTTCCGGTACCGCGAGGTGCTGCGGTCCGTTGCGCATGTCGCGATGCGCGCCGACCACGTCGCACCGTCGCGGCCGGAGCTCTACGACACCGCTCTCGGCAGGGTGCGCGGCGTCGTCTCGGTGCGCGACATTGTCCCGCTGGTGCGGACCGGGCACCGCAGGGAGGCGGTATTCGCCGCGCTGCTCGCGGTGGCGCCCCGGCTGTACTCGACGATCCTGAGGTATCGATGAATGTGCCAACGGTGACCGTCCTCGTCCCCGCCTACAACGCGGGTCGCTACCTGCGTCCGATGCTGGATTCGGTGCTGTCCCAGGACTTCCGGGACTTTGAGCTGCTGGTGATCGACGACGGTTCCACCGACGACACCGCCGCGGTCCTCGCTGCGGTGCGCGACCCCCGGCTGCGGGTGGTGCGGCAGACCAACACCGGCCTGGTCGGCGCGCTCAACCGGGGGCTCGACGAGGCCCGCGGCGAGTTCCTGGCCCGGATGGACGCCGACGACCTGATGCCTGCGGGCAGGCTGTCCGCGCAACTGCGGGCGATGCACGACGACCCGGCGCTGGTCGTGTGCGGCACCGACTACGAACTGTTCGGTGCGCTCACCGGCCGGGTCCGGATGCCGCGCACCGATACCGCGTGCAGGCAGCGTCTGCTGCTGTCGAGCTGCCACTGTGGTGCGTCGGTGATGATCCGCCGGTCCGTGCTGGACCGCAGCGGCGTCCGGTTCCGACCCGAGTTCGCGCACGCCGAGGACTACCGGATGTGGGCGGAGTTGTCCGAGCACGGCAGGCTCGGCAACCTGCCGATGCTCGGGTACCGGTACCGGATCTACCCCGAGCAGGTCAGCGCCGTCCACGCCGAGGAGCAGCGGCGCGCGCACCTGCGGATCGCGCGCGAGCACGCGCTCGCCGCCGGGGTGCGCCCGCTGCCCGACCGGACGCTCGGCACGCTGCTGTGGCCGCGGCCCCCTGCCGGGGTCGCGGTGATCCCCGCGGCGGCAAGGACGGTCGCCGCGCTGGCCGGGCCCTCCGCCGCCGCGCTCGTCCGGCGCCCCGGAGTCGAGACGGCCAGGTTCACCGGGCGCAAGGTGGTGGAGGCGCTGGCGGCGGTCAGGAGGGGCCGGTAGCCGCGGCGACGGTCAGGGTGTCACCGGCGACCTCGACGGTGCGCCGCGGCAGCGGCTGCTGAGCGGGGTTGCGCACCACCGAACCGTCGGTGACCGAGAAGGAACTGCCGTGGCAGCCGCAGACGATCCGCCCGTTCCGGATCGACGAGACCAGGCAGCCGTCGTGCGTGCACACCGCGGAGAACGCAAGGAAGACCCCGGGTTCCGGTTGGGTCACCACCACCTGGTCGGCGGCGAGAATGACGCCCCCGCCGACCGGGACGTCGCCCACCGGGATCCGGACCGGGCCGGAGCGGGCTTGCGTTGGCTCGGTGCCGCCGCTCGCGCAGCCGGCGACGGCGAAGCAGCCCGCCGCACACGCTCCGGCGACGAACGCGCGGCGGGTCAGGGGCCGGCCCGGTGCAGTCATGGTCCACCACTCTAGTGGCGCCGGGAGGACTCCCCGGCCGCGCCCTCACCCCGAGACTGTTGGGGGGGTTCCCCCAGGGTGGGGCCAAACCCCCCCCACGGGCGCGGAGCGCACTAGATCGGTGATCGCCCGCCGGAGCGGGACCGCCAGCACTGCCACCGCGACGAGTTGGGCGGTCAACGACCCCAACCCGACACCGATCAGGCCCAGCCTCGGCACCAGGGCCAGCGTGACCGCGAGCGTGGTCGCCACGATCAGGATCTGCATGACGAGCATCAGCCGCAGCCTCCGCAGGATCTGGGCGAGCAGGAAATACAGCAGCACCACGGTGCCGACCAGGGAATCCGCCGCCATCACCAGCACCAGCCCGGTGGCCGCGTGGAAGTAGGCCGGGCTCACCAGGTACAGCACCAGCGGCCCGCCGACCGCGAGGCCAGCGGCGGACACCACCGCGACCGCCCCCAGCATCCGGAGCAGCCTGCGCAGCAGCGCTGCCCGGTCCGCATCCGGCGCGGATGCCTCCACCACGAACGACGATCCCACCGCGCTGCGCAGCAGGCCCACCGCCGAGCACATCGTCCACGCCAGGTTGAAGTAGGCGTTCTGCTCGGTTCCCAGCTGCGACACCACGATCAGCGGCAGCATCAGCGGAGTCACCGTCAGCACCAGGGTCATCGTGAAGTAGACGCCCTGGAACGCGATCAGTTCCCGCCCCGGCGGCAGCTGCGGCGCGATCTCCGCGCGACCGCGGGCAACGCGGAGCAGGTGGAACACCGCGACCGCCGTCACCCCGAACGCCAACACCGCCCACGATCCGCTGAGCGCCATCGCCGATCCTGCCCCCGCCAGCGCGACGACCGGAACGATCTTCAGCACCGACAGGGCGATGTTCTTGACCGCAACCGCCTTCGCGAGCCGGAGTCCGGTGAGGATCGGATCGGTCAGCGCGTACACGGCGAACGCGACGACGAGGAACGGGAACGCCGCGTACTCGGCGGTGGCGGCGAACAGTCGGGTGTTGGACGGATTCAGCAGCAGGAACAGCACGCCGAGCAGGGCAGCCACGGTGGCGGTCACGGCGAGCCCGCCGACGATCAGCCGGGCCGACGCGCGCCCGGCGACCGGAAGGAACCGCTGATAGGCGCCGCCGAGGGACAGGCAGGACACCGAGGCCAGCATCGTCGCGGTGCTGATCACCGCCGATGCCCGCCCCACCTCCGCGGTCGCGAAGAACCGTTCCGCGACGGCCCAGTACACCAGGCCGAGCGCCCCGGTCACCACCGACGACAGCATCAGCGCCGCGGCATTCGACTCCAACGCGGTCAGCCGCGTCGCCCGCGGGCTCACCGCGGCCGCGCCGGGTTCGCGGCGAACGCGTCGATCAGCGCGAGCGAGGAGTCGTCGACCTTGCGGGCGAACAGTGCCGGTGAGGCCCGCAGCGATGCCTCGTCGGGGGCGCCGAGCACGCGGGGGCTGATCGCGGCGGGGTCGGACCAGTCGATGTGGTGCAGGCCGTGCACCGGGTCGCTGCCGTCGGTGGCGCCCGGCCTGCCCAGCGGCTGGGCGATCCGATGCGCCACCGGGGACGCCGCGACGATCGAGTGGAAGACCACCTCGTCCGGGCACCGGGTGTGCCGGTGGAACCGCAGCCATGCCGGGTTGGCGGTGAGGAATCCGTGGACGTGCTCGACCGCCGCGTCGGTCAGCGACCACCACTGCGAACCCTGGAGCAGGTCAACGGTGTCGTCGACGCGGCGCGGGATCCGGCCGTCGAGGAGCCGCCGCCACCGGACCCGGTCGTCGGGGAAGTACCGGCGCGCGATCTGCCTGGCGCGCACGGTCCCCGGCTCGCGGACCCGGCGGTCGATGCGCAGGTACTCGGTGCGCCCGGACCACACCCGCAGCACCGTGTCGAGCGGGGCGATCAGCAGATCCGACCCCGACAGCAGCGTGAACCTCCGGTAATGCGAGCCCGAATCGGCTGCTGCGGCAAGCAGATCCAGCGTGGCTAGGACGACGCTCATGCCGCCCCAGCGGACCGGCCGCCTGCCCCGCAGGTACGTCAGCCCCGCCCGCTGCGGTGCAGCAGCGAGGAACGGGGCGAGGTCGGCATCGGCATCGACGTGCACGTACACGTCGATCGCCGGGTGCCGCAGCGACGTGAGGAGCGCGGCCAGCACCCGCGGCTGGTGGTGCGCGAGGACCAGCACCGCGAACCGGTCCGTCATCGGGTCGGCTCCAGGGCGGTGCGGACCAGCGCCGCCGTGCGGGCCACGTGCGGGGCGCGCAGCATTCCGACGTGATCGCCGGGAACCCGGTCCACCGCAACCACATTCGGCGCGACGATCGGCCACCACGCCGGATCGTCCGGGTTATCCTCGGCCATCACCACCGCGACCCGGCCGTGCCACGGGCGGAGCCGGTGCAGCAGCGCCACCCGCCGACCCACCTCGTGGAACAGGTCCCACTGCTGCTGGGCGGGCCGGGGGACGAGGCCCGCGGTGACCAGTCGGAGCCGGGTGCGCCACAGGTCGTGGCGGGACGGCGGCGCCGCCGCCACCGCGGGCGGGGTGTCCGCGGTCCGGGGCAGATTCGGCCCGCCGACCGAGAGCGGTCCGCCGAGCAGGGTGTCCAGGCACACCACCGCGTGCACGGTGTCCCCGGCCGCCTCCAGTCGCCGGGCCACCTCCGTCGCGATCACACCGCCGAGGGAGTGCCCGACGAGGGCGTACGGGCCGCGCGGCTGCACCCTGCGGATCTCGCGCAGGTAGCGGCGGGCGGCGGCGGCCACCGTCCAGTCCGGCAGCCCGCGGCCCTCGAGGCCGTGCGCCTGCAACCCGTACACGGGGCGGTCGAGTTCACGCGCGAGGGGCAGCAGCGCCAGTGCGGTGGAGCCCGCCCCGGCGACGGCGAACACCGGGGTGCCGGTCCCGGTCGGGGACAGCGGGACCAGCACCGAGCCACCCGCGCCCCCGGCGTGCGCGTCGAGGTGCCCGGCGAACCGGTGCAGGGTGGGATGGTTCGCCAGCGTCGCGGACGTGAGCGCCACCCCGAACCGTTCACCTGCCCGGGTCAGCATCTGCTGGGTTTGCAGCGAGTCCCCGCCCAGGGCGGTGAAGTCGTCGTCGCGGCCGACCCGCTCGACGCCGAGGATCTCCGCCCACAGGGCGGCGAGGTCGGTCTCGGTGCCTGCGGCGGGCGGGACCACCGGCGGCCGCGGCGCGGGCCCGGGCAGCGCGGACCGATCCACCTTGCCCCGCTCGTTGCGCGGCAGCGCGGGAAGCAGGACCAGGTGCGCCGGGATCATCCAGTCCGGCAATGCGGCCCGCAGGTCCCGTCGCAGATCGGCCGCAGATGGCGCCCGGCCGTCCGGCCGGACCGCGGCATAGCCGACCAGCGCGGGCCCGGCATCGGTGCTGCGCGCGAGCACCACCGCCTCGTTCACCGCGGGCAGCCTGCGCAGCGCCGACTCCACCTCCGCTGGCTCGACGAGATAGCCGCGGACCTTGACGGCGTCGTCGCCGCGCCCGACCAGATGCAGGTCCCCGTTCCCGTCGAACCGGCCAAGGTCGCCCATCCGGAAGTACCTGGCGCCTGCGGCGGTCACACCGAACCGGTCGACGTCGGCGCCGGCCCCGCCGTCGCGGTCCACGTGATAGCCCTCGGCGAGGTAGTCGGAGTCGACGACGATCTCCCCGACCTCCCCCGGCCGGACCGGCGTGTCGTCGGGGCCGAGCAGGCGAACCGTCTTGTTTGCGGCAACCACCCCGACCGGGAGGACCCGGTCCGGGATCGGCCGCTCCGGCGGAAACACATTGAACGCCAGGTTCCCGGTCTCCGACGAGCCGGACAGGTTGCAGTAGACACCGTGCGGCCCCAGCTGTGTGCGCAGCGCGGTCACATCGTCGCCGTGCACCGCCTCGCCGCAGGTGGTGACCAGTCGGAGCCTGCCGAGCGCGGGGCCGCCCGCGCACACCGTCAGCACCGCGCGCAGCAGCGACGGGGTGGCGTGCAGGGTGGTCAGCGCTTCGCCGGGGATCCACTGCGGCAGTGCGTCGCTGCCGACCTCGCGCGGGTCGAGGTAGTGCAGCGTCGCGCCGTTGAGCA
This sequence comes from Rhodococcus sp. NPDC054953, assembly GCF_053609225.1. Lineage (NCBI taxonomy): Bacteria > Bacillati > Actinomycetota > Actinomycetes > Mycobacteriales > Nocardiaceae > Rhodococcus > Rhodococcus sp. NPDC054953. The sequence goes on from NZ_JBSGXD010000001.1 coordinate 31,196, forward strand.
GCGCGCTGACCACCACGTCCATGCCGCCGCCGAAGCTGATCGGCAGGGCCATCCCGACCCGGTCGCCCGCACCGATCCCGAGGGTGGTGTGAAAGTCCGCCGCTGGGTGAGGCAGCTGCTGTGGCCCTTGCCGCATCTTTTGAGGCGGGCCGTGAGACCAAGACGTGAACAGCAGCACCGCGGTATCGGTGCGGGCGACGGCGGGCAGCGGCGCGCCCGCATCGGCCGGTTCGAGGTCGGCGGCCCGGTAGCGGAGGGCGCCGCTGCGGGCGAGGATGTCGGTGCGGCGCTCGTCAGGAAGTCGGGAGTCCAGCAGCACCAACGGATTCCCCGACAGCAGGATGGTCACGATCGTGACGACGCAGTCGAGGCTGCAGTCGGTGTCGATCGCGACGGGTCGGCGCACCCCGCCCAGCCGGGACACCAGGGCGCGGGCCCCGGCCGCCGCCCGCGCGTGCAGCGCCGCGTAGGTGATCGACTCGCCGCGGCAGACCACCGCCAACTCGTCGGGCAGGGCCGCCGCCACCACCGCGAACCGCTCCCGGATCGACGTCCACGGCACCGCGAACGGCGCGTAGCCGCGCTGCGGCGTCGCCAGGTCCGGCGCCCCCCGGTGAAGGGCACCTGTGACCGGTTGGACGGGGTGAACGGCACCGTCACCGGGGAGCTCAGACACCGGTGCGGATCCCGAGTCGGGGAAAGAGCAGTTCCGCAACGGCCCGGGCCTCGTCGATCAGCGGCCACCCGGACAGGATCAAGATGTCGATGCCCAGCTGCTCGGACAGCTCCCGGATCCGGGCGGCCACGTTGTCGGCGCTGCCGACCAGGTAGTTGCCGGTGCCCTTGCCCGCCACGTCGAACGGCGGCTCGGCCCCGGTCCAGGTGGTCAGTCCGGCGGCCTGGTTCGGCGCGTACTCCAGCTCGGCCCGGGTCGGCAACCGCCCCGCGCGCAGCGCCGCGATCCGCGCCCGGACCTGCGGGTCGTCGGAGGTCAGCTCCGCCAGCGGGGGGAACCCGAAGCTGGTGAGGTTGCGGTCCGCGGTGGCGAGCACCGACGCCGGATCGGTCTGCGCGAGTTGCCATTCGAAGCGTTCCCAGGCCGCCTCCTCGGTCTCCCGGACCAGCACGCTCGCCAGCACCCCGAACCGCAGTTCCCGACCCGTGTCGGCGGCGGCCGCGCGGACCCTGCTGAACACCGTGTCCATCGCCTGCGCCGGGCTCATGAACATGAGGTACGCGTCGAGCACCTGCGCGGCGTGCGCGATGCCCTCCGGCGACGCGCCGGTGCCCCACAGCGGGACACCGCCGGGCTGCCGGGGCCCGGCGATCGCGGGCTTGTACCGCGGGCCGTACTCGAAGTGCGTTCCGGCGTGGGCGTCGGTGTCGTCGAGGTAGAGCCGCCTGACCAGCGACCAGTACTCCGCCGACATCGCGTAGCGCTCGGACTTCGAGTGGAAGCGGCCGTACCGGGACAGCACCGGGTCGGCACCGTTCACCTGGTTGTAGATCAATCGTCCGCCGGAGTACTGGTCGAAGACCTGCGCCTCCTCGGCGAGCAGTGCGGGCGGCTTGACGCCCGGGTACTCGGGGACCAGGAACCGCAGCCGCTCGGTGTCGGCGACCAGGGAGATCGCCTCCCGCGCGGTGGTCAGGGCGCCGAAGTACCCGAGCCGGTCGAGAGTGCGGGCCTGCTCACGCAGCGCGGCGAAGGACGGCGGGAAGCGATGCCGCGGATCCCACGGCGCCGCACCGTCGTTCGCCCCGATGTACCAGAGAACCTCGGGCGTCGTCGTGCTCACGGTCCTAACGCTCGTCGCAGAACTCGGTGATCGGCAGTCCCACATGCCTGGCCTCGGTCGGGACGTAGCCGAGCAGGGTGTCGCCGGGGGCCAGTTCGGTGACGTTGTTGACGCTGCCACCGGGGCCGAGCAGCCGCACGTGCCAGTCGTCCTGCGCGATCACGTTGACGTTCTTGCCGTTCGGCGCGACCGCGGTGATCGAGATCAGCGGGCGCTTCTCGATCTTGACCCGGCCGATCCGCACCTCGCGGACGCTGCCGTCGGTGCGAACGGCGAGGATCGGGAAGCCCGCCTGCAGTTCGCTGACGTAGCGGGTGCGGTTGTCCGGCCCGAGCACGTACGAGTGCACCGCGCCCGCGTTCCACCGGAACGGTCGGGTGGGCATGTACGGCAGGGGGTGGGTCTCACTGCAGGACAGGAACATGCCGGTGGAGAAGGACCCGATCAGGCAGCCCTCGTCGAGCTCGAGGAGCGAGCAGGTGTCGATGCAGGCGCGGTCGCCCATGCCGATGTGCTCGACCTTGGTGATGACCAGTTCGGAGAGCTCCATGCCCTCGAGCCGGTGGTCGACGATGCGCGCCAGCTTCACCACGTCGTCGGCGGTGCGGGGCGCAAGCAGCAGTCCGTCGGACCCGTGCTCGAGGACGAGCTTGACGATCTCGGCGTCCTCGATGTCGGTGACCGTGGTGATCGTCCGGCCGCCGGAGTTCTCGGCGGCGGCGATGACAATCTCGAGCGGGATCTTGGTCGGGTCGGTGAAGGTGAGCAGCGTCCACGGAACCTCGCGGACCACCTCGCACGCCACCTGCAACGTCGGGGCGTCCGAGACGATAACGTGCACACCGCGGTCGGGGGTGTGCCCGATGTGCGGGGAGTGCACGTCGGCGCGGTCGGCGACGACCACCAGATCCACCGCGTCGTACGGGAAGTCCGCGGCGACGGGGGCGGCGACGGCGAGGATGCGGCGCACCGTCGGCGGCAGTCCCTCGAACGTCGCGACCGAGTCGGACAGGATGCCGTCGATCCGGTGGTGCAGTGCCGCCTGAACGATCGCGGGTAGCAGGTCCCGGTCCACCGCGCGCACGTCGAGCCACGCGAAGTGGCCCTCCCGGCTGATCGGAGTGCGGCGGGTGTCCGAGCCTGCGCCCGCTGCGGGGACGATCTGGTCGGTGACGATGGTGCTGTCCATGTGCGGACGGGTTCCCTTCGGGTCGTGGAGCGGTGGGTCGGCTGCCGTCAGGCGCTTTCGAGTTCGACGGCGACGGGGGAGTGGACGAGCCGGGCGAGCGCGGCGGTGACGCCGTAGGGGTCCCGTGCCTCGAACACGGTGCGGCCGAAGCTCAACCCGGCGACGCCGGACGAGAGCACCTCCGCGCCGAGCGCGATGGTCTGCTCATCGCCGCCGGATCCGGGACCACCCGCGACGCAGATCGGGATGGGGCAGGACTCGACAACCCCGCGCATCGCGTCCGGGTCACCGCAGTAGTCGAGCTTGACCAGGTCGGCGCCGAGATCGGTTGCGATCGCGGCCAGGTGGGCCAGTTCGTCGGTGTCCGGGGGGAGATCCGCGCGCAGCGGGCCGCGGGCGTACATCATCGCAAGCAGGGGGACACCGAGCAGGTCGCACTCCCTCGACACGGCGCCGAGGTCGGTGAGCTGCTCGCGTTCGGTGGGCGACCCGATGTTCACGTGCACGCTGACGGCGTCGGCTCCCGACCGCACGGCGTCCTCGACACCGGCGACGAGCACCTTGGCGTGCAGGTCGATGCTGCGGGTGGTCCCGGCGGACAGGTGCACGATCAGCCCCATCCGGGAGAACGACGACGGGTCGACCAGCTTGGCCCGGCCGCGGTGCAGCACGACGGCGTTGGCCCCGGCATTGGCGAGGGTGCGCACGAGGCTGTCGGTGTGGTCGGCGCTGCCGAGCGGTCCGACGGTGACCGAGTGGTCCATCGGCACGATCATCGTCCGCCCGTGCTTGGTGATCCGGGACATGCGAATGCCCTTGCCGCTCAGGGGCTGAGTGCGGTGGGGCGTGGGGAAGCTGAGCATCGACCGGACTCCAATTCGGACAGCACGCATGCGTGGGAACGGCCCGGGGGCCTCGCGTAATTAGGGTAGGCTACACAAACGCCAGCGGGGAGGGTAGCGGGCCCTCCCGGATCACGCTCAGGCGGCCGGGTGCCGCCACGGGGTGGGGAACGGAAGGCCGAGGTAGACCTCGCCGAGCGCGGCCTGCTCGGCCTCCGACTCCACCCAGCGCGCCAGCCGGGCCCGACGCAGCGGCCAGTCCATCGGGTCGTCCGAGAGGGCGTGCAGGGTCGTGGTCAGGGTCCACGAGAAGTGTTGCGCCTTCCAGACCCGGGGCAGGCACGTCTGGCTGTAGGCGTCGAGATGGGCGCGGGTCCCGGCCCGGTACCACCCGCCGAGGGCGTGGGAGAGGACGCAGGCGTCGGAGACCGCGAGGTTGAGGCCCTTGGCGCCGGTGGGCGGGACGATGTGGGCCGCGTCGCCAAGCAGGAACAGCCTGCCGTGCTGCATCGTCTCGCAGACATACGACCGCAGCGGCGCCAGTGAGCGGTCGACGATCTCGCCCCGCTCCAGTTCGGGGTGGTCGTCGCTGGCGCTGCGGACCGTCAGCTCGTCCCAGATGCGGTCGTCGGGCCAGTCGGCGAGATCGGTCCCGGCCGGAACCTGAAGGTACTGCCGGGTGATTCGCGGTCCGCGCATGCTGTGCACCGAGATGCCGCTCTCGTGCGCGCAGTACATGCCCTCCGGGGTGGTCGGCGTGGTGTGGGCCAGGATGCCGAGCCAGGCGACCGGGTAGGTGCGGGTGAACTCCCGGAGTCCTGCCGCGGGAAGGTGCGCACGGCTCACTCCGTGGAAGCCGTCGCAGCCGGCGACGAAGTCCGCGGTCAGCTCCGTCGTGGTGCCGCGGTGATCGAGTCGCAGGCGTGCCTCGTCCGCGGTCGTCTCGATCGCGGTCACCGCGGTGTCGAACAGGATCGGCCCGCCCGCGGCGAGCCGGTGGGCGACGAGATCCTTGACCACCTCCTGTTGTGGATAGACGGTCGCGTTGCCGCCGATCAGTCGGTGAAAGTCCAGGTGGTGCGTGCTGCGGTCGAAGCGAACGTAGAAACCGTTGTGGGACAGGCCCTCCCGATTCAGTCGGTCGGCCACTCCGAGTTCCTCGAAGAGCGTGACGGTCGGCTGCTCGAGAATGCCCGCGCGGGTGCGGGTCTCGATGTGCTCGCGGCCGCGGCATTCGATCACCACCGAGGAGATGCCCTGGAGGTGGAGCATGTGGGCGAGGGTGAGGCCGGCGGGGCCCGCGCCGATGATCGCTACCTGGGTGTGCACGCGGCCTCGCTCCTCGTCTGCTGTGTGACAGTCGTCACATGGGGTACCTGTCGCTTTGCTTAGGCTTGCCTACCTTCTACTGTATGACACGCGGTTCGACGAACTGCGGGACCCCCGAATCGACCAGCGGGCAACGAGATTGCCCGGACTCGCCGATACCTGGCGGGGTCGTCCCCCTGATCACGACTGGAGCTATCGACTTGAGCACCACGACACCGACCGACGGTTCCGGCGCGGACGCGGGCACCACCGCCCCGCCCCCGGTCGAGGGCCTCGCCGGGCGCGGCACCGGTCGGCCGACGGTCTCGGTCATCATCCCGGCCATGAACGAGGCGAAGAACCTGCCGTTCGTTGCCTCCCGGATGCCCGACGGAATCGACCAGATCGTGTTCGTGGACGGCAATTCCACCGACGACACGGTGTCCGTCGCGCGCGAGCTGTGGCCGGACGCGACCGTCGTGACGCAGACCCGCAGCGGCAAGGGTAACGCCCTCGCCTGTGGCTTCGCCGTCGCGACCGAGGACATCATCGTGATGATCGACGCCGACGGATCCACCGATCCGGCCGAGATCCCGCTGTTCGTCGAGGCGCTCGTCGGCGGTGCCGACCTGGCGAAGGGCAGCCGCTTCGTCGGCAGCGGCGGCAGCTCCGACATCACCACCCTCCGAAACCTCGGCAACAAGGGCCTCAACGGCCTGGTCAACATCATCTTCCGGACCGACTTCTCCGACCTCTGCTACGGCTACAACGCCTTCTGGCGCAAGCATGTCCCGCTGATCGAACTACCGCCCGTCGAGTACCAGCGGGCCCAGTGGGGCGACGGCTTCGAGATCGAGACCGTCATCAACGTCCGTCTCGCGACCGCCGGACTGGTCATCGCGGAGGTCGGCAGCTTCGAGGGACCCCGCATCCACGGTCGGAGCAACCTCAACGCCTACAGCGACGGCATGCGGGTGCTGCGCACCATCGGCCAGGAATGGCAGCACTGGCGCGACACCAAGCACATTCGCAAGGAGTCGGCGCGTGCTGACGTGCGCGAACTGACGCGGTGACCGCGGCGGCGCCAGGGTCATCGCCGACGACGCTTGTCGACACGACCGACCGCACCGCGGTTGGTGCCGGTCCGGGCAAGAGCCTCGAGCGCAACAGCCTCGCACTGACCGTGTCCGCCGCGCTGACCGGCGGGCTCGGCCTCGCCTACTGGGCGGTGCTCGGACGCCTGTACCCGGCAAGTGAGGTGGGTGCCGCGTCGGCGGTGATCACCACCGCCACCATGCTGTCGGCGTTCGGAAACCTTGCTCTCGGTGCACTGTTCGAGCGGTTCCTTCCGCTCGCCGGCACCAGGGCGGCCACCCTCGTCCGGAACGGCTTCGCGATCGGCGGGTGCGGCGGGCTGCTGCTCGGTGCATCGTTCCTGGTCTGGGGGCCGACCGACGAGATGTTCGCCCACCCGCTGCAGGCGGCGTCCTTCCCGCTGGTCGTTGCGGTCTTCTCCGGGTTCGCCCTGCTCGACCACACCGCCGTCGGGTTGCGGGAGGCCGGGTGGGCCGCAACCAAGAACGTGGTCCACGCGGCGGTCAAGCTCGTCGCCGCGGCCGCGCTCGCGTTCACCGCGTCGCGAGTGGCGATCGTCTGGACCTGGACGGTGCCCGCGTTGATCGGCGCTGCGGTGCTCGGCGTCGCCGTCGCCCGTCGGCTGCGTGGACCCGACTTGAGGGACGTCCCGCCCGCGCTGCCGCCCGCCCGCGAGATGGGTACCTACCTGGCCGGATCCTATGGGATCTACGTGGTGGGAGCGCTTGCGCCGCTGATGCTTCCCCTGATCGTCGTGACCCGACTCGGCGCGGACGCCAACGCGCACTTTGCGATCGCCTGGTCGCTCGTCTCGGCGGTGCTCGTCCTGATGACGATGCTGATGGGCCCGTACGTGTCCGGCGTTGCCGCCGACCCGGACCGGGTGCGGGAGTTGACCCGCCGATTCCTCCTGGTGCTCGCCGCGGTGACGGCCGGAGCGGTGGTCCTGTTCGCGATCCTCGGCCCGGTCCTCCTCGACGTCGTCGGAGCCGAGTACGCCGAGACCGGAACACCGCTGCTGCGGCTCGCCGCCGTTGCGGTGCTGCCCGCGTCGATCGCGTTCGCGTACACCGCGATCGCCAGGGTCCGGCGCAGGCTGACCCTGGCCATCACGGTCCAGATTGGCAACGCGGCCCTGATCCTCGGGCTGAGCGTCGCGCTGATCGGCGACCACGGGCTTGCCGCGATGGGGCTGGCGTACCTTGTCGCCGAATCCGCATCGGCCGCGGTACTTGCGGTACCCCTGCTGCGGGCGCTGCGGTCACTGGACCGGGATGCCGTCGGTGCTCAGCGGTCCTCGGACATCTGAACCACGTCCGGGTTCGGATCGAACACACCGCGCTCCTGCATCCACTCCAGATCGGACATCACCGGCTCGTACACCGTCACCCAGTCCACCTGCACCGCAACCCGGTCCGGGCGAAGGGGATCGGTCTCCGAACACGGTTCGATGCCCCAGTCGGCCCGCCGCTCGCAGGCGCCCGCCTCCGCCTGCAGCCCCAGCCACATCGGTTCGTCCGGCACCATCGTCTCCGAATGCGCCTCCGCCCAGACCTTTCCGTCGAGCAGGTAGCGGATGATGCCGGGCCCCCATTCCACGCCGACGGTGTGCCACTCGGAGAAGTCGCCGGTGACGATCGCGTGTGACTTCCGGTTCCCGTCGTCACCGACCCAGTGCAGGAAGGCATCCAGCTGGGTCCGCTCGCCGCTGGCGGACTCGGCGAAATCGATCTCCGGGGGCCACTGCTCGCGCTGCGGCCACAACAGCATGTGGTACGAGATGTCGTCGCTGCGGTCGGCCCGCATGCGGATCTCCCAGCGGCCGTACTGCTGGGTCACCGGGAAGTTCGAGACGCCGCCGCTGACCCACCCGTCGCCGCTGCGCTCCGACAGCAGGTTCAGCGCACCGCCATAGACCTGCACCATCGTGCCGTCCCACCAGCCGTGCGGGTTGCCGCCGGGCTGACCGCTGTAGGTGCTCCACTGCCTGCCGAGTTCGCAGCGGTCGAACTCGTCGGTGAAGATCTGCTTCCAGCCGGGCAGGTCGCCGACCGGGACCGGTGTGCCGCCGGGGATCTGGCCCTGCCCGCAGTCGACCTCGGCGACCACGGCGTTCCCCGGGCCGTCCGGCGCCTCGGGGGACGAGGTCGCGGTGTCGTCGGTCGGGATCGTGCAGGCGGCGCAGGTGGCAACGGCGAGCGCCGCCGCGACCACCCGGAGGGGGCGACGGGTCATACCGCCATCGCGATCAGCCGGGCGAAGGTCAGCACCGCCGCCGTCACCACGCAGGACGCAAGCAGCAGCGAGATCACCTGGGCGGGTGGGCGTCTGCCGATGCCGCCGGTGTCCGGCACCTCGCGTTCGCGCAGCAGCACGCCCGCCACCAGCAGAGCGGCGGCGAGCAGGAAGAACAGGACGGTCAGGTTCATGAGGTCTCGAATTCGATGACGGGGGAGTCGACGCGGCGCAGGATGGTGATGCTCTCGCGCTCGAGCATCGGCAGGTACCGACCCCCGGAGAGGATGGCCCGCACCTGGTCGTCGAGATACCGCTGCGACATGCCGTACTGCAACCGCAGCATGCCGGTGCCCTGGGTCGTGAGGTACAGGTACGACGGGTCCCGGGTCCTCGCGCAGTTGGCGAGGTCGTCGAGGCACGGGTAGCTGTCGATGAACATCATCCGCGGACCACGCGGGTCCAGGGTGCGGCGGACACCGCTGCTGTGCGGGGCGTGCGACCACGACATGATCGTGGTGTCCGGCGGGACGGCGGCGATGAACTCGTCGGTGATCGCGACCTGTTCGGTCGTCGACGCCTCGAACGCCGTGTTCAGGCCACGGTTGGTGGTCAGCAGCACGCCGAGCATCACGAGGGCGACGGTCCCCGCGACCAGCGCCACCGGGCGGGCGCCCCTGCCGCGCACCGCCGATCGGCGGCGGATCAGGGTCATACCGCGGGCCACGGCGATTGCCGCGAACGGCGCGAGGACCGGCGACGCGTAGACGAAGCAGCGGATGATCATCTCGCCGCCGTAACTCTGCAGCAGCACCAGGGTGAACGGGGCAGCGCACAGCGCGCCCGCAACCAGCCAGGCCCGCCGGCCCCGGGCGAGCAGCCACCCGACGAACGCGACGCAGGCGAACAGGCCGGACGCCGCCATCCGCAGGTACTGCATCTGCTGATAGTCGGGATCGCCGGAGATGCGGTCGCCGACACCGCGGTTCACGGAGTTACCGATCTGGCCGAGCTCGTCGAAGATCGACTGCAGGTGACCGGTCCAGAAGTCGGTGGCGCCGTAGCTGAACCAGGCGGCGAAGACGAGACCCGCGGCGAGCCATAGTGTCCGGTACCGGGTGAGGCCGAACAGCGAGAAGAAGGCGAGCGCGATGATCGCCAGGATCGGCGTGATCTGGTGGGTGACCGTGTTCGCCACGAGCACCAGCAGCAGCACGGCGCCGAGTGCCAGGGTGCGAACCGATCCGAAACCGGGGACCAGCCCCGGGGTGCGCCGCGGCGCGTCGATCAGGAACCGTCCGACCCCGGGACCGATGCCGGGAAGGGGGGCCCTGCGCAGCTGCCAGAGCAGGGTCGCGACGACGGTCGCGTAGAACACCATCGCGACCGCCTGCGGAGCGAAGTAGTCCTGCTGATACCAGTTGAACAGCTGGTAGAGGATCACCGCCAGCCAGGCCAGACGGGCCCGGCCGGTGATCGCGATCGCGATCGCGTACAGCGGGAAGGCGAGCAGGGCGCCCATGAACAGCGGCGCCCATGCCAGCAGCGCGGTCGCGTCGGGAAGGTCGGCGACCGTCACCAGATGCGCTCCGGCGGAGAAGAACCCGGCCCAGCTGAACCGGGCGTCGATCGCGTCGGGGAGCCGCTCACCCTGGGCAAGGGCCGCGATGAAGCCGCGGTGCACGAACGCGGTGGGCACCGTCGTCTGGCCGCTGGCGGCCGGGACGAGCATCGTCGTGTAGCCGATCAGCACCAGCGTCGCCGCGGACATCACGACCGGGTCGATACGCGGGCGGGTGAGCCCGACCACGATGGTGCCGCACAGGACGACGAGCCCGAGCGCGTACACGACCCCGATCTGCGTGATGATCCCGTAGCGCCCGGCGTCGAGATAGTCCAGGGTCGCCGCCGCGACCGCGAACAGGACGATCGATGCGGTGAGCGCGACCAGGCTGGTCGTGCGGGCTCGACTCCAGGACCGCAGGTAGTGCAGTTTGCTGCGCGGGCAGGCGATGTCGGCGGGAACGGTGCGGCGCACCAGCACACAGGCAAGCAGGGACCCGGCCGCGAGCAGGGTCTGCACGGTCGCCGGATCCCACCACTGCGGGACCATCGTGAACTGGGCGGCGAGGATCGTCGTTGCCAGCGAGACCGACACGACCAGCGACGCGAACAGCGCTCGCCCGGGGATCCGCAGGGCCACCACCACGGGGAGGCCGGGGACCAGGGTGGCGCCGGCAAGCACGACCAGGATCCGGATCGGGGTGGGAACGAGGTCCGCGGACCCGGTGGCGACCAGCAGGTTCAACGCGAGCATGAGCGCCGCGACGACGGCGCCGAGGAGCAGCGCGGGCCGCGGCCGCCAGCCGTACCGGACCTCGGTTCGCCTGGCGGCGGTGAGGTGGTCGGTGGGCAGGTCCGTCGCGGTCATCGGGTCGCTCCGGTCCGCCGGGCCGCGAGGTGACTGCGGACGAACAGCACCGGTCCGGTCAGGTAGCCCCACACCTCGAGGGCCCGCAGGTGCAGCGGCCAGTCGGACGGGACGTCCGCGTTCTTCGCGGAGGCGGGGGACAGCAGCATGTGGAGTCCCCGCGGGACACGGGACAGGATCGGCCACAGCTGCCCGGTGCCGACGAATTTCGTCAGCGACGCCGCCATCCCGGTGCCGTATCCGTAGCTCTGCGTGCGCAGGTCGGCCATGTTGTCGCGGTGGTAGTGCCGGACGACAGCGTCCGGGTTGTAGGCGATCGACCAGCCCCGCAGCAGGGTGGCGCGGAACGCGTCGAGGTCCTCGCCGCCGCGGGTGGGGGTTCCGGTGCCGAGGCGCTCATCGAATCCCCCGATGGACGTCAGCGCGCTCGACCGGAAGGCCATGTTGTTGCCCGACCCGCACTCGCCCGCGGTGTAGGGGAAGAAGGGCCCGTGGGCGCCGAAGTCGCCGAGCGCCGGGTCCGTTTCGTGGGTGCCTAGCGCCCACACCGTCGCGGACTCGCCCTTGTCAAAGACCTTCGCCTCCTCGAACCACTCCTGCATGCGGTTGGTTGCCTCGGTGCCGAGAACGCGCCCGGTCACCGCGCCGACCGCACCGCCGCGATCGGCCCGGAAGCTCGCGACGACGCCGGTGATCCAGCCGGGGTCGGGCAGGGCGTCGTCGTCGGTGAAGGCGACGATCCGGCCGCTCGCGTGGTGGTGCCCCAAGTTCCGGGCGGCCGACACCCCCGGCACCGGCTGGTCGACGATGCGCAGGCGCGGATCGTCGATCCTGTCCAGCGCGCGCGCAACGGCGCCGCGGTGTGGCCGGTTGTCGACGACGATCAGCTCGATGGTGCGGTGCTGCTGCGCAAGCACGGCCCGCACGGTGGTGCGCAGGGAGTCACGCCCGACGGTGGGGATCACGATCGTCACCAGTTCGTCCTCGCCGACCGCGGGATCCCCGGCGGCCAGGGGAAGCGCAGCGGCAGCGCGGTCGGACCCGGCAGATCCCCGGCGCAGCATGCCCTCGGCGGTGCCCGCCACGGTCACGGCCAGGCCGAGGGTCAGCGTCAGGATGCGGGTCAGTGCGGACCGGTCCCGACCGGCCACCGTCCGCCGCAGGTACCGCAGCACCCCGGTGCCGAGGGTGCGCACCACGAAGCTGCGTTCGGCGGACAGTCCGGCGTCGGCCCCCACCATGCCGGTGAGCACCGCCTTCGAGCGGCCCTCGTGCCTGCAGCGGGAGACGAAGTAGCGCACCGTCGCCCGGCGGTCCGGCACGGAGTGGTCCACGGCGAAACCGGTGACCCGGACGATCCGGGTGCCCGGAAACTGCTGTCGCAGCTCGATTCCCATCAGGGTTTCCTCGCACCCTGCCGGCACGGTGCCGACCCGGCCGAGCCGGTCGGAGAAGCCGCCGATCTTCTGCAGTTCGGCGCGGCGGGCCGCCATTGCGGCACCGATCGGATTGCGGATCTCGGCGCCGTCCGCGGGCAGGCCGCGGTAGTCGCAGCCGACCACCCATCCGAACTCGTCGGGGAACCAGCCAGGCGGGTGGCCGGATTCCCAGTTCGCGTGCACCGCACCGCCAATCGCGACGACGGCGGGGTCGGTGAACGCGGTTCGCACGGCGTCGAGCGCGTGCGGACGAACCGAGGCGTCGTCGTCGAGGAAGACGACGATCTCGGCGGCCGCGATCTCCAGCCCGGTGTTGCGTGCCCCGGACAGCCCGCGGCGGTGCCGGTTCGGGGTGAGGGTGATGTCGGACGGGCAGCGTTCCCGGAGGATCGAGAGCAATTCGGGGTTGTGGTCGACGACGACGATCACCTCGTCACCGTCCCGCAGTTGGGCGCGCGCCCGCTCGATGCCCGCGAGCAGCAGGTCGAGCCGGGCGGTGGTGAAGCAGCTGATGAGGATGGCGAGCCCGGGGTCGGGACGGGTTGTCGAGGCCAAGGCGAATCTCCGGGATCGTCATGGGGCGCGGCCACCCATCGTAGGGAAGGCTTGCCTATCTTACGGAACGGGGTTGTGGTCGCGGAATCGGGTCAGGCGAGCAGGGTGAGCGGATCGGTGACCGCCCGTGTCAGGCCTTCCTGGACCTGCGCGCGCGGGAAGACGTTGCCGTGGAACGAGGCCGACGCGATGACCGCGCCCTCGACGATCGCCCAGGTGACGGTGACGCCGTCGGGTCCGGTCGGATCGTTGTGCGCCGCGTAGAACGGCGCCGCGGTGTCCCGCCACGGAACGCGTCCGGTGCGGGGGATGACGCCAAGGCTGGAGAACAGCAGCCGGGCCCGGGGGTGGCGCGGGCGGTCCCGCCGCGCGTCGGCCTGCCGTCCGGTGCGCAGGCCGACGCGGGTCCGGGCCGCGTTCAGTGCCAGGTTTGCCACCGGGCGACCCGACGCCGTCGCGCCCGCGCTGGCCCGGTGGATCCGGCGCGGGCTCGGTGCGCGGCCGAGGTCGAACTCCAGCCCGGACACGAAGTTGCCCAGCGGGACACGGCCCTTTGGCAGGTAGCGGCGGGCGTCGAGGGTCACCGTCACGACGTCGTCGATCTCGATGCCCGACGCGGCCAGCCCGCGGTGCAGCGTCGCGGCGATCACCGCGAACATCGACACGCTCGGGTCGTTGCTGTCCCGCCAGGCGCGCAGCCGCGCCACCGTCTCCGGCGGCATCGTCGCCGCGGCCCCCGAGCGATCGGGGACCCACGGAATCGTCTCGGGCGGTGCCGATTCCGGACGCCGGTGCAGTGCACTGCGCAACGCAAAGAGCCGTAGCGGGTCGGTCCCGTAGGTCCGCGCCAGTGCCGCCGCGATTCCGCTGCCGCGGCGACCCGACGGACGCCAGACGTTCGGGTCGGTCGGGTCGATCGTCCCCAGGATCACGCCGTGCATCGCGAGCGCGAGGGCAACCTCGCCGAGGCCGTGACTGTGATCGGTGCGCAGGTAGTCGCCGGCGAGGACGATGCTCGTCGGACGCGGGCGATGGTCGTCGGGTTCCGGTGCGGGCGCGGCGGTGTCGGGCTCGGGGTCGTACAGGTCCATCGGTGAGCGCGGGGGCGCGACGCGCCTGACCGTGGGTCGGTGGGCGGCGGGGTCGAACGTCCACCGGTTCGACACCGGCGACGGGTGCAGACCCAGCCGGGCATTGGGACCGACCGCGGCCATCGCGGCGAGGCGGTCGGCGACGACGTCGACCGGGGGCAGCTCGACGGGCCCGATGATCGCGGTGATCCGGGTGCGGCTGTGCATCACGTCCAGGTGGCCGACCCGGACGGTGGAACGGTCGGTCACGGACACCTCAGACGGCGACCGGTCGGCTCACGCCCAACTCGCGGAAGTGGGCGACCGTGCGGGCGATGCCCTCGGCGAGCCCGACCGTGGGGTGCCAGCCGAGGATGCGGCGGGCCTGGCCCGCGTCGAGCGCGGACCGCCGGACGTCGCCGGGACGCGCGGGTTTCCACAGGGGGTCCACCGTGGTGCCGGTGGCGCGGGCGACGAGGCGGTTGAGTTCCAGGTCGCTCGTCTCCACGCCGGTGCCGATGTTGAACCGCAGACCCGACCCGGCGGCCCCGGACGCGGCGACCATCGCCGAGACGACGTCGTCGACGTATACGTAGTCGCGGGTGTTGCCGCCGTCGCCGAACAGGGTGGTCGGCCGTCCGGCGAGCATCTCGCGCGCGAAGATCGCCACCACTCCGGCCTCGCCGTGCGGATCCTGACGGGGGCCGTAGACGTTGGCGGGGGCGATGTGGGAGCAGTCCAGGCCGTGCAGGAGGCGGAAGCTGTCGAGGTAGTACTCGCCGCCGACCTTGCCCGCCGCGTACGGCGAGGCGGGCCGCACCGGAACCTGTTCGGAGACGGGGAGTGTCGCGGGGGCTCCGTAGATCGATCCGCCCGACGAGGTGAAGACGATCTTGCGGACCCCCGCGCGCACGGCCGCCGCGGCGACGCGGAGCGTGCCGATGATGTTGGTCTCGGCGTCCGCGACCGGGTCGGCGACGCTGCGTCGGACGTCGATCTGTGCGGCGAGGTGGAAGACCACCTCGGGCGCGAACACCCCGAAGATGCGGTCGATGTCGTCGTGCCGGACGTCGAGGAGTTCGAGGTCGACGCCGTCGGCGGCGAGTGCGGCGGCGAGGTTGTGCTCCCGGCCGCGGCTCAGGTTATCGACGACGAGTACCCGGTGGCCGTCACCGCGTAGCCGGTCGACCAGCGTCGACCCGATGAACCCGGCACCGCCGGTGACCACCACTCGCACAGGTTTGCCTTCCCTTACTTCTCCGATGTCGCTCGGGAGTCTAGGCGCACCGCAGCGACCATGGGGGCGTCAGGGTCACCCCGCTGCGCGGCGACTCCCGCATGTCGGGTCGCGCCTGCCCGGAAATTCGTAATGCACCGTGCTAGCGTCGGATTCGAGAACATTTTCTCGGGCATCGCATGCGAACCACCCGCTCATCGCTCTTTGTCGTGAATGGGGAACCACATGGTTCGAAGTCGTGTGCGCGAAACCGGATCCATTCGAGAACTCACCCGCACCAGTGCGCGGGCGTCGACATCGGGCCGGGTGACCCGGTGCCTGCTGTCCCTCGTCGTCGCCGCGACGGTCGGCGCGGCCGTCGGCGTGCCGCAGGCGGGCGCCTTCCCCGGATCCGTTGCCGCGCCGTCGCCCGGCACCGACGTCGCGACACCCGCGCCGTCGGGTGTCGCCGCACCCCGCGGCAACCGCCCTGGCTGGCGGCAGATTTTCGTCGACGACTTCACCAGGGACGCCGCGGTCGGAAGCTGGGCGAACGCCTGCGAGCCGGACCGCATCGTCTACACCGGTGCCGAGGGCCAGAAGTGGCGCACCTATCCCAGCTGCTATCTGGACACCTATCAGAAGCGGCCCTATCGACCGGACCAGGTGCTCAGCGTCGGGAACGGTGTGATGAATTTCCATCTGCGCCCGGTGAACGGGGTTCCGGCCGGCGCGAATCCGTCCCCGCTGATCGACGGGGCGAACCAATATCAAACCTACGGTCGCTATTCCGCGCGATTCAAGGTCGATAATCCGAACCTGAACGAGTATTACGTCGCCTGGCTGCTGTGGCCGCAGTCCGAGCGGTGGCCGGCCGACGGCGAATTCGATTTCCCCGAGGGTGGCCTCGCTGGCACCGTCGGCGGCTTCCACCACTACTCCGGCGCCGGCTCGTGCGTCGGCGGGTGTCAGGACGTCGCCGCGGACATCGGCGCCCGGTTCACCGACTGGCACACGTACACGATCGAATGGTCGCCCGGCCGGATCCGCTACCTGCTCGACGACCGGGTGGTCCTCGACAGCACGGCCTGGGTCCCGTCGACGCCGATGCGCTGGCAGTTGCAGGCCGAGACCAACGGCAACGGCACCAGCAACGGCAACCTGCTCGTCGACTGGGTGTCGGTGTGGGCGTACGACCCGGCTGCCTGACCGGAGCGGGTGGCCTGCCGGGTCGCCCGCCGGGTGCTACCGCTGCGGCGGGACCTTCGCCATCGCGAGCACGTCGAGCCTGCGGTCCAGTTCCTCCTCGGACAGTCCGTCGCCGACCAGTCCGCGGTCGATGACCGTCTGCCGGATCGTCTTCCGTTCCCGCAGCGCCTCCTTCGCGACCGCGGCGGCCTCCTCGTAGCCGATCGCCGAGTTCAGCGGCGTCACGATCGACGGGGACGACTCCGCGAGCCTGCGCAGGTGCTCGGTGTTCGCGACCAGCCCCGCGACGCACCGGTCGGCGAACAATCGGGACACGTTGGCCAGCAACCGGATCGACTCCAGGATGTTGCGGGCCATCACCGGGATGTACACGTTGAGCTCGAAGGCGCCGGCGGCGCCGCACCAGGCGACGGTCGCATCGTTGCCGACGACCTGCGCGGCGACCTGGGTGACCGCCTCCGGCAGAACCGGATTCACCTTGCCCGGCATGATCGAGCTGCCCGGCTGTAGATCCGGCAGGTGGAGTTCGCCGAGGCCGGTCAGCGGACCCGAGCCCATCCAGCGGATGTCGTTGGCGATCTTCGTCAGCGACACCGCGATCGTGCGCAGCGCACCGGACGCCTCGACGAGGCCGTCCCGCGCCGCCTGCGCCTCGAAGCTGTTCCGGGCCGGGGACAGGGCGTCGATCCCGGTCGAGGCCACCAGCTGTGCAACGACCTTCGGGCCGAAGCCGTCCGGGGCGTTGAGCCCGGTGCCGACGGCGGTGCCGCCGATCGGCAGCTCGCCGAGCCGGGGGAGAGCCGCAACGACCCGCTCGATGCCCGCCTCGACCTGGTGGGCGTACCCGCCGAACTCCTGACCGAGGGTCACCGGTACCGCGTCCATCAGATGGGTGCGCCCCGACTTCACCACCGTCCGCCACTCGGTCGCCTTGTCCACCAGCGCCAGCCGGAGATGGTCGAGCGCCGGGATCAGCTCCCGGACCGCCGCCTCGGTCGCGGCAAGGTGGGTTGCGGTCGGGAAGGTGTCGTTCGACGACTGCGACATGTTGACGTGGTCGTTCGGGTGGACGTCCACACCGTTCGCCTGGGCGATGGACGCGATCACCTCGTTCGCGTTCATGTTGGAGCTCGTCCCGGACCCGGTCTGGAACACGTCGATCGGGAACTGGTCGTCGTGGCGGCCGTCGGCGATCTCGGTCGCGGCGGCGACGATCGCGGCGGCCCGGCCGCCGTCGAGGAGCCCGAGGTCGTGGTTGACCTGCGCGCAGGCCGCCTTGAGCAGGCCGAGCGCCCGGATCTGCGCCCGCTCGAGACCGCGCCCCGAGATCGGGAAGTTCTCCACCGCGCGCTGGGTCTGGGCACGCCAGAGTGCGTCGACCGGAACCCGGACCTCGCCCATCGTGTCGTGCTCGATACGGAACCGCGGTTCGCTGTTCTCAGCCATGCCGCCAAGCTTGCCACCCAAGCGGCTCCGCCGCCTGTGAGTCCTTTTGGCCCCGGTAGGGGCCAAAAGGACTCACAGGCGCGCAGCGCCTACATCAGGGGAGGGGCGGGTTGGCGCCGTCGACGCCGTCGAAGTTGATCGACGAGAACTCGTGCAGCTTCTCGAGGCGGTGGTAGGCCTCGATCATCCGGACCGTGCCGGACTTCGACCGCATCACGATCGACTGCGTCGTCGCGCCGCCGCCGTAGTAGCGGACACCCTTGACCAGTTCGCCGTCGGTGACGCCGGTCGCGCAGAAGAAGATGTTCTCGCCGGTGACCAGTTCCTCGGTGCGCAGCACCCGGTCCAGGTCGTGGCCCGCGGCGATCGCCTTCGCGCGCTCCTCGTCGTCCTTCGGGGCCAGCCTGCCCTGCAGCGCGCCGCCCATGCAGCGCATTGCCGCTGCGGCGATGATGCCCTCGGGGGTGCCGCCGATGCCGAGCAGCATGTCGACCCCGGAATCCGGGCGGGCCGTTGCGATCGCGCCCGCGACGTCGCCGTCGGAGATCAGTCGGATCCGGGCACCGGTGTCCCGGATCTCGCGGATGATGTCGGCGTGCCGGGGACGGTCGAGGATCGTCACGGTGGTGTCGGAGACGGCGCGGTTCTTCGCCTTCGCGACCCGACGAATGTTCTCCGCGACGCCCGCCGCCAGGTCGATCACGTCGGCGGCCTCGGGGCCGACCGCGATCTTGTCCATGTAGAACACGGCCGACGGGTCGAACATGGCACCGCGCTCGGAGACCGCGAGCACCGCGATCGAGCCGGGCGCGCCCTTGCTCATCAGCGTGGTGCCGTCGATCGGGTCGACCGCGACGTCGCACAGCGGGCCGTCGCCGTTGCCGACCTCCTCGCCGTTGTACAGCATCGGGGCCTCGTCCTTCTCGCCCTCACCGATGACGACGACACCCTGCATCGAGACCGAGCTGACCATGTGGCGCATCGCGTCGACGGCGGCACCGTCGCCGCCCTCCTTGTCGCCCCGCCCGACCCAGCGGCCCGCGGCCATGGCCGCCGCCTCGGTCACCCGCACCAACTCGAGGGCGAGGTTGCGGTCCGGTGCCTCGCGGTGACCCGTGTTGGCCGTCATCGGCGGTGTCTCCTTGCTGGCGACGCGGGGGCCGCCCTGGTGTTCCGGCTGTGGCGCGAAGCAGATCGCGCCGCGCAATTATCTCATCCCGCGCCCGGATCGCCCCGCTCCGGTCTACGGCTCCCGGACCACCGACCATCCCGAGGTCAGGTCCCGAACCAGGGCGGGTGCGCGGGACACCATCCGCTGCCGGTCGGCGAACTCCGCGAACGGTTGCCCCAGCAGCGCGTCAACCTGCTCGGGTCGCTGCTCGGCCAGGCGCTGGTAGGCGGGCGCGGTGTCGTCGGCGATGTACCGCCACCGCGGGCCCCGGTCGGCCCAGTTGAAGTCGGGCAGCGGGGCCTGCACCCGGACGCCTGACCCGTCGGCCACCGTCGCGTGCGCGGTGAGCGGTGCGAAGACGCCCGGTGCTCGGGTGCCGGGAATCGACGGCTGCGCGGCGACGGTGGTCAGGTACGCGAGCACCCGGCCTGCGCCGTCCCGCCCGCGCGCGGTCGCGTCCCACTGGTCGGCGACGATCGTGTTCTGTTCACGGTCCGCCATCCGCAGCACCGCGTCCGCGCGCCCCGCGGGGGTGCCGGTCCGGATCGCGTCCCAGGCGGCCGCGGTGTTGTCGTCGAACAGCCCGGCCGCCCGCATCTCCTCGATCGCGGGGAATCCCCCGTTCAGGTACGCCTCGTGCATCGGCACCATGTCGAAGTAGATGTGCTTCTGCATCACCAGCAGCCGCCGCTGGTACCAGTCCAGGTCGTCGGCGGTGAGGGTGGGCGCGACGGTGGCGAGCGCCCGCACGTCCGCGGGCAGGCCGGCGGCGACGCCGACCGGCAGCGCGCCGACCGCAGCAGCGACCGCCTCGCCGATCCGGTGCACCGCCTCGACCGACAGCACGACCCGGCCCGTGTCGATGTCCAGGAAACCGGCGGTGAACGAGGCGCCTGCCATCCCGGCCATGCCCGCCCAGTTCAGTTCGTCGCGCTCCCGCTGGTACCTGCCGTAGTTCGCGTACACGCGGTTCACCAGGTCCGCGTTCGCCAGGAACCCGGTGCCGGGATCCCAGGCGCCGAGGTCGATGCCGGCGGCCTCGGCACCCCTGGCCAGCCAGTACTGGTGGAGCAGGGCCGCGTAGCGGGCGGGCGGAAGGCCGTCGGCTCGGGCCGCGTCGACCGCGGCATCGAGGGTTCGGGAGTCCGTGGGCAGTCTCGGATCCAGCCCGCCCGGCAACTCGGCGTCGGCGTTGGCCGGGACCAGATCGAGCAGGTCGTGGTAGCCGAGGTCGACCGCAGCGCGCGGGGCCGCGGCGGCGGGCAGCGCGGTCGCGGCGGCGGCGAGCGCCAGGCCGGCGCACGCCAGCACCAGACGATGCGGCCGGGGGAGTCGTCTGCGAAGGCTCATGGTCGGATAACCAATCACATGTATGTAACTTTGCGTAAGGGTTTCGTCGGTGGTCCCGATCGCCGCCACCGCGCGCTGTGCTGGGATACTCGACCACGTGGCTGGCAAGAAACCCCGGTATCTGCAGGACAATCGCGACATCATCTGGTCGCTGATTCCCCTCGCCCTGTTCGCGATCGTGATCGCGGCGGTCGCACAATCGTGTTCGTTCAGCCCTGGCGGCCCGACCGCCGGGCCGGTTCCGCAGTTCGACATCGACACCGCGTTGACGTTCGACGCCGCCGAACTGGGCTTCCCGGTCCGCAACCCCGCGGTGCCCGACTCCTGGCAGCCGAACTCCGGCAGCCGCGGCACGGTCAGCGGTGACGCGGGCGGCGACGTCAGCACCGTCGGCTACATCACCGACGCGGGCCGCTACGTGCAGCTCAGCCAGTCGAATGCCGCGGAGCAGGCCCTGGTGGAGTGGGTCGCGGGCGCACCACGGGCCGCGGCAGGCGCCGAGACCTTCGCGGGTACCTCCTGGGTGCAGTTCGCCGAGGAGGGCAGCGAACCGATCTGGGTGGCCGACCTCGCCGATGCCCGGGTCCTGATCACCGGCAGCGGCACCGCGGAGGAGTTCGGTGACCTGGCGACCGCGGTCGGCCAGGCCCAGCCGATCGATCCCTAGGAATCCTCGGTGTGCGCGAGGGCCTTCTCCACCCGGGCCCGCGCGCCCGCGAGGTGCTCCTCGCACCGGGTGGCGAGCGCCTCGCCGCGCTCCCACAGTGCCAGCGAGTGGTCGAGGTCGAGCCCACCCTGCTCGAGCAGCTTGACCACCTCCGCGAGCTGGTCGCGGGCGGCCTCATAGCCGAGTTCGGACACCGGTTCGTTCACTTCTGCTCTCCTGCCTTGTCCCTGCCCATCGTTGCCGCGATCACCGCGCCGTCCGCGACCCGCACCCGCAGCTGCGTCCCCGGCGGTGCGTCCTCGACCGACCTGAGCACCTCCGGATCCGATCCCGGCACCACCCGCTGCACCACCGCGTAGCCGCGGGCGAGGGTGGCGGCCGGGCCGAGGGTGGTCAACCGCGCCGCCATGTGCCCGAGGATGGTGCCCTGCCCGTCAACGAGCCACCGGATGTCCCGACGCGCCGCATCCCGGAGCCGGGTCACCTCCTCGGCCCGCCGATCCACGGCGGCCAGCGGGTCGGCCAGCACCGGCCTGCTGCGCAGGTCGGCGAGGGCGCGGGCCTCCCTCGCCACCCAGTTCCGCAGCGCGGCCGCGCCCCTGGCCCGGAACTCCGCGACCAGGGCCTGCTCGGCGGCCGCGTCGGGAACCACCCGCTTCGCCGCGTCGGTCGGTGTCGCCGCGCGCACGTCCGCGACCAGATCGCAGAGCGGGCTGTCCGGCTCGTGTCCGATCGCGCTGACCACCGGTGTGGTCGCTGCGGCGATCGCCCGGCACAGCGTTTCGTCGGAGAACGGCAGCAGGTCCTCGACGCTGCCGCCGCCGCGCGCGAGGACGATCACCTCGACGTCGGGGTCGGCGTCCAGTTCGGCGAGCGCGGCGACGATCTGCGCGGTCGCGGTCGGACCCTGGACGGCGGTGTTGCGGACGGCGAAGTTCACCGCGGGCCAGCGGGCCCCCGCGACGCTGAGCACATCCCGCTCGGCGGCGCTCGCCCGGCCGGTGATCAGCCCGATCGTGCGGGGCAGGAACGGCAGCGGGCGCTTGAGCCGCGGATCGAACAGGCCCTCCGCGGCGAGCAGGCCGCGGAGCCGTTCGATCCGGGCGAGCAGCTCCCCGATCCCGACGGGCCGGATCTCGGTCACCCGCAGCGAGACGGTGCCGCGCCCGGTGTAGAACGACAGTTTCCCGAACATCACCACGCGGGTGCCCTCGGTCAACGGGATCGGGCTGTCCCGGATCAGGTTCGGGGAGCAGGTCACCGACAGGGACATGTCCGCGGACGGGTCGCGGAGCACCAGGAACGCGGTCCTGGTGCCGGGCCGGACGTTGATCTGGGTGATCTGGCCCTCGACCCAGATGCTGCCGAGCCGGTCGATCCAGGCCGCGACCTTGGTCGACACCGATCGGACCGGCCATGGATTCTCCGCCGAGTTCGACGTCTGCGCGGACGGCCGGGCGGTCGACGGGGTGGGGCTGGCCGCGGTCACTTGGCGGTGGCGGAGGTGATCCGGTTGCCGAGCATCGTCTGGAACGGGGCCCGGCTCCGGGTGCCGTTCTCGTGGTCGAGCAGCGCGGTCAGTTCCTCCACGGACAGGGTCCGCAGCCGGGCCCGCAGCTGGGCGAGGGTGAGGTTGTCGTAGTCCAGGTAGTCGACGATCTCGGCGCGGTCGCCGTCCGCGGCCGCCGACGCGGCGCCGCCGGGCGCCGCATCGGCCGCTGGCGCGGGGGCCGGCTCCGCGGGCGACATCGAATACAGCTCGAACCGGCCCTGATTCGCAGGCGCGGACGGTGCGGGCCGCCCGGCGCCGTCGGACGCAGCGGCCGGTGCGGCGTCCTCGTCGAACGTCGCCCAGGTGGGCTGCTCCTCGGACTGCGGGAACAACCCGGCCAGCGCCTCGTCCCCCTTGATGGCGAGGGCGGTGACGGTCTGCTGCACCTGCATGCCCGTCTGCAGCATCGAGGAGATCGCGGTCATCGGCAGGGTGACCGCGGTGGTCGGAAGCTTCTGCACCTCTTCGACGAGGGTGACCGCGATGCCGGCAGCCACCCGGGCCGCGAATGGGGGACGGAACATGGTCCCAGGGTGCCCTACCGACGCGGCAATTGGTAGCCGGGCACGCCCCGCCCGGCTGGGCGGGTCGCGGCGGGCCGCCACCCGTACCCTGGAGGCATGTCATCTGCTGTCCCCCTGAATCTGGGAATCGCCGGCACCGGCACGTCGTCCACGGTGAGTGGCAAGCGGGTCCTGCTCGCCGAGCCGCGCGGCTACTGCGCGGGCGTCGATCGCGCGGTGGAAACGGTGGAGCGGTCGCTGGAGAAGCACGGCGCGCCGATCTACGTGCGCAAGGAGATCGTGCACAACCGGCACGTCGTCGACACCCTCTCCGAGCGCGGCGTGGTGTTCGTCGACGAGACCGACGAGGTGCCGGAGGGGTCGGTGCTGGTGTTCTCCGCGCACGGTGTCTCCCCGGCCGTGCACGAGGCGGCGGAGGCCCGCAGCCTGCACACCATCGACGCGACCTGCCCGCTGGTGACCAAGGTCCATCAGGAGGCGAAGCGGTTCGCCCGCGACGACTTCGACATCCTGCTGATCGGTCACGAGGGGCACGAGGAGGTCGAGGGCACCGCCGGTGAGGCGCCCGACCACGTGCAGTTGGTGGACGGCCCCGAGTCCGTGGACGCCGTCACGGTCCGGGACGAGAACAAGGTCATCTGGCTGTCCCAGACGACGCTGAGCGTCGACGAGACGATGGCGACGGTGGCCCGACTGCGGGAGAAGTTCCCGAAGCTGCAGGACCCGCCGAGCGACGACATCTGCTACGCCACCCAGAACCGGCAGGTCGCGGTCAAGGCGATGGCCCCGGAATGCGACCTCGTCATCGTCGTCGGGTCCCGGAACTCGTCGAACTCGGTGCGCCTCGTCGAGGTGGCGCTCGGTGCGGGGGCGACGGCGTCGTACCTGGTCGACTACGCCCGCGAGATCGACCCGACCTGGTTGGACGGGGTGCGCACGGTCGGCGTCACCTCCGGCGCGTCGGTGCCGGAAATCCTGGTCAGCGGCGTGCTCGACCTGCTCGCCGAGCACGGATTCGGTGACGTGCAGACGGTGACCACGGCGAACGAGACGCTGGTGTTCTCCCTGCCCCGCGAGCTGCGCAAGCCCGCTCAGCGGTAGCGGTACGGGGGGTCCTGCCTGGCGTCGTCCCGGTCCCGGTACCGCACCTGCGGGACCGGGTGCACGGGGACGTCCGGATCGGGTCGTTGGGCGCGGCGCTCGGCGTGCGGTGCCGGGCGCGGTCCCGGGAACGACGCGGTCGCCGGGGCGGTGTCGTGCCGGTATCCGGGTGCCCGGTCCGGCCTGACGTGCCGGTCCTGGTCGTGGGGTGGCACCCGGTCCCGGGGGCCCGCGTATGGCTGCGGGCGGTCGAAGGACTCGGTTCGTTCCTCCGAGGCCTCGTCGTGCCCGCCGCGGGCCGGGTAGCGGCCGGTCGGGAAGCTGCCCGTCGCATGGGCCGGGCGGACCGGATCCGCGGGCCGATCGGTGCCGCGACCCGGCCGTCGATCCCGTGTCGGGCGGGACCGCTGGTCCTCGGCGCGGTGCTCGTCGGGTTGACGGTCGTCGTCCACGTCGGCGGCGGGGCGGCGGTCCGGTGCCGTCCGCTTCGGCTCGGTCCGGCGCTCGCCGGTGCGTCGCGCAGGCCGGGCGACGACGCCGGCCGCCTGGTGCCGGATGTACATCCGGCCCGCCCCGACCGCGAGCACGACGAGCGTGGTCGTCAGCATCAGCGGGAACCGGTTGACCAGCGGGATCGCGACGTTGAACAGCAGATCCTTGATGCCGCCCCCGCCGGGGGTGAACTGCTGGTACGCGAGCGGCACCGCGACCACGAGGATCAGCGGGGGCTGGATCATCGCGGTGAACAGGCCGCGGTTGCGGACGGCGAGGACGGCGGCCAGGCAGCCGAGGAAGAAGAACACGGAGAAGGTCGCGGTCAGTTCGCTGCCGCGGACGGCGTCGATGACGATCCCGAGCAGGGCGGACGCGGCCGCGATCAGGACGGCGCCCCAGGCCGGCACGCCCGGGAGGGTGGGCAACGCCGATCGCTGCGCGAGCGGCACCCCGGATCGAGCGCGTTGGGTTGCAGACACGCCTAGACACTAGCGGCTCGTGGTCCGAACCCGGCGTCGGTGGGACCGCGTGTGGGAACGATCTCCGCCGCGACCCCGGCCGGGCGTCGATGTCGGTGCCCTCGTCTACGGTCGCCTCATGCGAATCCTGCACACCTCCGACTGGCACGTCGGCCGCACCTTCCACGGTGTGGACCTGCTGGCGGACCAGGCCGCGGCGCTCGCCGCGATCGCGGGGCTGGTTGCCGAGCACCGGGTGGAGGTGGTGGTGGTGCCCGGGGACGTCTATGACCGGGCCGTCCCCAGCGCGGACGCCGTCACGGTGTGCAACCGGGGATTCGAGGCAATCCGCGCCGCCGGTGCGGTGATCGTCGCGACGTCGGGGAACCACGACTCGCCCGCGCGGCTCGGTGCTGGCGCGGCGTTCGCGGCGGCCGGGGGTTTGCACCTGCTGACGCGGGTCGCCGACGTGGCGGCGCCGGTCCTGCTGAGCGACGAGCACGGGCCCGTCGCGTTCTACGGCATCCCCTACCTGGAACCGGAGACCACCCGCGCGGAGCTCGGGGTCCCGGCGGCGCGGACGCACGCCGACATCCTGGACGCGGCGATGGCCCGCGTCCGCGCGGATCTCGCTGCCCGCGCCGCGACCGGTGCCGCGGCCCGGTCGGTGGTGCTCGCGCACGCGTTCGTGGTCGGCGCGGAGGCGACGGGATCGGAGCGGTCGATCTCGGTCGGCGGGGTGGAGACGGTGTCCGCATCCGCGTTCGACGGGGTCGACTACGTCGCGTTGGGGCACCTGCACTCGCCGCAGACGTTGACGGACCGGGTGCGCTACTCCGGCTCGCCGCTGCCGTACTCGTTCGGGGAACGGTCGCACCGGAAGGCGGTGTGGATCGTCGACCTCGACGCCGACGGGCTCGCCGCGGTCGAGCGGCACGATCTTCCGGTGGTGCGCGGCCTGAGTCAGGTGACCGGCACCGTCGAGGACCTGCTCACCGACGACGCGTTCGCGGCGGCGACCGACGACTACGTCTCCGCCGTGCTCACCGACCGGGTGCGACCGGTCGATGCGATGCGGGTCCTGCGGGGACGGTTCCCGCACCTGGTCCACCTGGAATGGGTGAGACCGCAGGATGATTCGGACCTCAAGTACCGGGACAAGGTGCGCGGACGGACCGATCGGGAGATCGTTGCCAGCTTCCTGACCGACGTGCGCGCCGAGCCGACGCCCGGCGAGCTGCGCTGGGTGGAGCGGGCGCTCGGTGCCGCGGACCGGGAGGTCGACGGCCGGTCCTCCGGCGGCCACGACCGCGACGCGGAGTCCGTCGCGTGAGGCTGCACGACCTCGAGGTGACCGCATTCGGGCCGTTCGGGGACACCGTGACCGTCGACTTCGACGAACTCGGCGCGGACGGGCTGTTCCTGCTGCACGGGCAGACCGGCGCCGGCAAGACCACGATCCTCGACGCGGTCGCGTTCGCCCTGTACGGGCGGGTGCCCGGAGCCAGGCAGGAGGGCAAGCGACTGCTGTCCGATCACGCGGCACCGGGCACGCCGCCGCGGGTGGTGCTCGAGGCCACGATCGGCGGCAGGCGACTGCGGATCACCCGCAGCCCCGAATACCAGCGCCCGAAGCTGCGCGGCACCGGCACCACCAAGGAGAACGCCAAGGCCACCCTCGAGTGGCTCGACGGGCGCGGTGAGAACCTGACCCGTCTCGACGAGATCGGTGACGCGGTCGGCCGGCTGCTCGGGATGAGCGCGGACCAGTTCTTCCAGGTCGTCCTGCTCCCACAGGGCGACTTCGCGCGGTTCCTGCGGGCGGACACCGAGGAGCGGGGAGTGCTCCTGGAACGGCTGTTCGACACGGGCCGGTTCGCCACCGTCGAGGAGTGGTTCGCGGAGCGCAGACGCGAGGCGGAGGCGGCGGTGTCCGGCACCAAGACGACGGTCGACCGGATCGCGGCGCAGGTGTCGGCGGCGGCGGGCATCGAGGCGGGAGCCGACGCCGATCCGGTGGCGTGGGCGGGCAGGCTGGTCGACGAGTCGCGGGAGGCCGCGGACGC
This sequence comes from Rhodococcus sp. NPDC054953, assembly GCF_053609225.1. Lineage (NCBI taxonomy): Bacteria > Bacillati > Actinomycetota > Actinomycetes > Mycobacteriales > Nocardiaceae > Rhodococcus > Rhodococcus sp. NPDC054953. Next base: position 58,414 of record NZ_JBSGXD010000001.1, read on the forward strand.
CGCCTCCACCGTGTTGGCGACCGCGCGGGCGACGGCGGAGCGAACCGAGCACGCCCTTGGCCGCGCCAGGGAGGTGCGGCAGTCGCAGGACCGCGCGGCCCGGGCCAAGGCCCGGCTCGCCGAGCTCGCTACCGGGCAGTCGGCGCGGGAGCTGCTCGCCGCGGAACGGGACCGGGCGGTCCGCGCGGTGCCGGTGGCGACCGCGGAGGAGCTCGCGGTGGCTGCCGCGGGCGTCGCGGGTCGGGAACGGGCCCGCACCGAGGACCTCGCCAGCGTCGTGCGGCGGGAGCCGGAGGGCGCGGCGCTGCTCGAGCGGGTCAGTTGGCCTGCGGCGCCGGACGACGCGCAGGTGTTGGCCGCGGCGGTGCGGGGCTGGAGTGCCGAGGTCGCACGGCTCGGTGAGCTGATCCGACGGGACGAACAGCGCCGATCGGCGCGGCGGGACCAGGACGCCGCACACGTCCGACGCGACGAACTGATCACGGCCACAGCCACTCTCGAGTCGAGGCGAGCCGAGATTCCCGCCGAGGTGGAGCGGGCCGACGCGGAGCTGATGCGGGCCCGTGCCGCCGCGGCGTCGCTGCCCGCCCTCACGACGCAGTGCGAGGCGACCCGGGAACGCCTCACCGCGGCACGGGAACTCGGCCGGGTGCGGGCCCGGCGCGCCGCGGCCGCCGACCGGCATCGGCGGGCCCGCGACACCCACCTGGATGCGCGTGAGGTGCTGGCGACGGTGCGCGAGCAGCGGATCGCGGGGATGGCCGCGGAACTGGCGGCCGGACTCGCGACCGCGGCGCCCTGCCCGGTGTGCGGCTCCGACGAGCATCCGACACCCGCCCGTCCGGCCGCGGATGCCGTGTCCAAGTCCGACGAGGACGACGCCCGCGTGGTCGAGCAGACCCGCGCCGGGGAACTCGAGGCCGCGACCGCCGCGCTGGCCGACCTGGATCGCACGGCGGGGGTGCTCGCCGACCGGGTCGGGGACGCCGACGCGGACGCGCTGGCCGCCGCAGCGACCGCGGCGGACGCGGCGCGGTCCGCGGCCGAGGCAACGGCGGCCACCCTGGCGACGGCGGAGGCGGCGGTGGCGCGGCTGCGCGCGGAGAGCGAGGACCTGGCGGCCCGGGCGCAGCGGCTGTCCGCCGATCTCGCGGCACTGGAACAGCGGATCGCGGACGGTGCGGCGCGGCTCGCCGAGCTGGACCGGGCCGTCGAGGACGCGATCGGCGGCGAGTCCGACCTGCAGGCCAGGCACGACCGCCTCGGGGCACTCGCCGACGCGGCCACCGCACTGCGAGACCAGCGTGCCGCCGCGGCGAGCGCCGCGGTCGCGGCGGCGGACGCGGCGGATCGGGCCGCACGGGCGTCCTCCGACGCGGGGTTCGTGGACCTGCCCGACGCCCGGTCGGCGGCGCGGACCGGGGAGCGGATCGCGGAGATCGACGCAATTCTCGCCGCCGCGGCCGAGGAACGGCTGCTGTCCGAGGCAGTCCTCGCCGATCCGGCGGTGGTTGAGGCGGTCCGCCTCGGTCCCGCGGATGTGCCCGCCGCGGAGGCCGCGGACGCGGCAGCCAGGGAGGGCAGGGACGCGGCAGCCGCGGCGGCGACCACCGCGGACGCCCGCGCCGCGAAGGTCGAACACTATGCGCTGGCCCTGACCGACGAGGTCGCCGCGCTCGGCCCCGCGCTGCGCCGGTACGAGGAACTGGCCGCGCTGGCCGAGGTCATCGCCGGCCGCGGGCAGAACGCGCGCAAGATGTCGCTGCGCTCGTACGTCCTCGCCGCCCGGCTCGAGGAGGTCGCGCTGTCGGCGTCGGTGCGACTGCGCCGAATGTCCGGTGGCCGTTACGAGTTCGTGCACGAGGACGGCGCGGGCCCGCGCGGCAAGCGGGGCGGTCTCGGCCTCGACATCCGGGACGACTACACCGGCGTGGTGCGCTCCGCGAAGACCCTCTCCGGCGGCGAGTCGTTCCTGGCGTCACTGGCATTGGCGCTCGGCCTGGCGGACGTCGTCGCCGCCGAATCCGGGGGCCTCGTCCTGGACACCATGTTCATCGACGAGGGGTTCGGCACCCTCGACGCGGACACCCTCGAGGCGGTGATGGGGGTGCTCGACGAACTGCGTGAGGGTGGCCGGGTCGTCGGGATCGTCAGCCACGTCGACGAGATGCGGCAGCGGATCCCGAGCCGGCTGCACGTGCTGCGCGGCCGGGCCGGATCCACCCTGGAGGTCGTCGCGTAGCGCGGCCCGCGCGCATCGCCGTCGGGATAGCCGCTACCGCGGATCCGCCACCACCGGGCGCGGGTCGCCCGCCGGACCCGGTTCGTCGCCCTCCGCATCCCGCGGCGCGGCGGGGCGATCGGGCGCGGGGTCACCGTCGTCGAGCTTCCGGTCGACCTGTTCACCGATGTAGCGGATCACCACCGCGACGCACGCGGCGACCGGGACCGCGAGGAACGCGCCGACGATGCCGTACAGGGAGCTGCCCCCGGTCACCGCGAGCAGCACGATCGCGGCGTGCAGGTTCATGCTGCGGGACTGCAGCACCGGTTGCAGGACGTTGCCCTCCAGCTGCTGCACCGCGAGCACGATGAGCAGGACGATCAGGGCGGTGGTCCAGCCCTTCGCGACCAGCGCGACGAGCACGGCCAGCGCGCCGGCGACGAACGCGCCGACGATCGGGATGAAGCCGCCGAGGAAGGTCAGCACCGCGAGCACCGGTGCCAGCGGGACCCCGAGGACCACCAACCCGAGGCCGATGAAGAACGCGTCGACGAAGCTGACCAGCGCCTGCGTCCGGATGAAGCCGCCGAGGGTGTCCCACACCCGCACCGCGACCGCCTCGAAGTGCCTGCCCGCGCGGCCGCCGCTCACCGAGTGCAGCCACGGCAGGAACCGGGGCCCGTCCTTGATGAAGAAGAACGTCAGCACCAGCACCAGGAACAGGGCGATCAGCATCGACGCGGTCGCGCTGACGCCGCTGAACACGCCGGTCGCGATGGACTGGGCGCTCTCCTGGATCTTCGTGATGACCGCCTGCACCGCGGAGTCGATCTGGTCGTCGCCCAGGTTGAACGGCGGGCCCTTGACCCACTCCTGCACCTGCCGCAGCCCGTCGCTGGCCTTGTTCGCCAGTTCCGGGGCCTGGTCGACGACGGACGGCACGATCAACGCGACGATGCCCGCGAAGACGGCGATGAACCCGGCGAGGGTGATCCCGGCCGCGGCGGCGGGCGGGATGCCGCGGCGCACCATCCCCCGGGTCGGGGGCCACAGCACCGTGGACACCACGATCGCCATCAGCACCGGCAGCACCACCACCCACAGCTGGCCGAGCACCGCCCACACCACCCACGCGCCCGCGGCGATCGCGACCAGGCACAGCGACCACTTGGCAAGCCACAGGCCGCCAGCGCCGATCACCTCACCGCGGTCGCGGAACCGGTGCCGCCGCGGCGTCGGGCCGGTGGTGATGGGCGTCTCGCTGACGGTCGGTTCGTCCTGGGGCACGCGGCCGAATCTACCCCGCGGTCCGCTCGTGGGAGAGGAGCCAGCGCTTCGTCGGCAATCCCCAGCGGAAGCCGCCGAGCCCGCCGCCGACCCGGATCACCCGGTGGCAGGGCACGAACAGGGCTGCGGCGTTGCGGGCGCACGCGGACGCCGCGCCGCGGACGGCGGCCGGTCGGCCTGCGAGCGCGGCGAACTCGGTGTAGGTCACCGGATCGCCGGCGGGCACCTTCCGCAGCACCCGCCACGCCGACTCGAGGAACTCGCCCGACCGCTGCGCGACGGGGATCGGGTCGATCGCGGTCAGGTCGCCCGCGTGGTAGTCGGCAACGGCTCGGGTGACCGGCCCGAGGTCGGGGCGGGCTGCGGTGCCGGGTGGGCGCAGCGCCGGGTGGATCAGGGCAAGGAGGGTGTCCGCGTCGTCGGTCCACCCGGAGGCGAGGACCGCGCCGTCCCCGTCGACGATGGCGGTGAACGGTCCGGCCGGGGTGGTCACGGTGCTGTGTGCGGCGGTCATCGGGGGTCCTTCGGGTCGAGGGTCGGGGTGGTCGGGATGCTGCCGCGGGCCGTGAGCGCGGTGCGCCACAGGTGCATCGACGCGTACGAGCGCCACGGCGCCCACCGGTCCGGCACGGTGAGCGGAATGCCGAGGGCCGCAGCGCCGCGGCGGACGACGAGGTCGGTGTCGAGCAGCACGTCGGGGTCGGCGAGGGTGCGCATGGTGACGTAGTCGGCGGTCCACGGCCCGATGCCCCGGTGGGAGAGCAGGTCCGCGCGCAGGTCGGCCGCGGTGCGACCGCCGTGCAATGACAGTGATCCGTCCGCGAGCGCGCCAGCCACCGCGACGATCGCGTCGACCCGGGAGGCGGGCCCGGTGAGTATCTCGCGTCCCCGTTCGGCGACCGCGGCCGCGGTGGGCCAGGCGTGCGTCAGGTGCGGGTCGGTGATCGGCTCGCCGAGTTCGGTCACCAGCCTTGCGGTGTGGGTCGCCGCGGCCGCGACCGAGATCTGCTGCCCGATCATGGTGCGCAGCAGCAGTTCTCCCGGGTCGATGCAGCCGGGCACCCGGATCCCCGGTGCGGCGGCGACCGCCCCGGCGAGCCCGGGGTCGCCGCCGAGGGCGTCGTCGACGGCCCGCGGGTCCGCGTCCAGGTCGAGCAGGTGCCGGAGCCGGGCGACGGCGGGGGCGAGGTCGCGCATGTCGCGCAGCGTCAGGTCGGCGCGGACGTGGCCGTCGCGGAACCGCACCGCGGCCACCCCCACGTCGTGCGGCAGTCGCAGCACCCGTCGGTACTTGCCGCCGGACCACGACTCCAGGCCCGCCGCCGCGTGCCCGGACAGGAACCAGGCCATCCAGTGTCGGTCGAGCGGCGGGCGGTACGGCAACCGCAGCGACACGCTGCCCGCCGGTGCCGGTGCCGATCCGCGGCGGGCGGCGTCCGCCCGCATCCTGGTCGGGGTCGCGGCGAATACCTCCCGGATGGTGTCGTTGAACTGCCGGATGCTGGCGAAGCCCGCCGCAAACGCGATGTCGGACATCGGGATCGCGGTGGTCTCGATCAGCAGGCGCGCGGTGTGGGCGCGGTGGGCCCGCGCCAGCGCGAGCGGGCCCGCGCCGAGTTCGGCGGTCAGGGTCCGGGTGAGCTGGCGGGACGAGTACCCGAGGGCGGCGGACAGTCCGGTGACGCCGTCCCGTTCGACGGCGCCGTCGCCGATCAGTCGCATCGCGCGGGCGGCGAGGTCGGAGCGGACGTTCCACTGCGGTGAGCCGGGGGCGGCGTCGGGCCTGCAGCGGCGGCACGCGCGGTACCCGGCCTGCTGGGCGGCTGCGGCGGTGGGCAGGAAGGTGACGTTCGCCCGCTTCGGGGTGATCGCCGGGCAGGACGGCCTGCAGTAGATCCCGGTGGTGCGGACGGCGGTGTAGAACTGTCCGTCGAAGCGCGGGTCCCGCGACGAGACGGCCCGGTAGCACCGGTCGAAGTCGAGGTTCATGGCTCCAGCGTGGCAGTCCGACCCGCCCCCGCGCTAGCGGAAATCGGCCGTCACGGCTGGCGTCAGCAGCAGCGGGCGCCCGGGTTCCGGTCGGCGGCGGCGTGCCGCTCGCGCCAGTACTCGCGCTCGGTGGGGACCGGTGCGCCCGGATGCGCGCGCCGCCGGTGCGCGACGAACCGCTGGTAGTCGTGGTCGCCCATCAGCGACGTGATCCACCACAGCACGCCGCGCCCCAGCCCGCGCATCAGTGGTGTCCCGTCGTGTGCGCCGCGCCGGGGGCTCGGACCTTGCCCTCCGCGATGAGCGTGTCCCACTCCTGCTGGATCTGCCGCTCGGCCCTGGTCGGGACGAAGCCGGCAGGACCGAAGATCGTCGACGGCACCGCGGGCGCCTCGGTGTCGGGCAGTCCGCCCGCCCGATACGCCCTGATGCACACGAGCAGTCCGACGACCGCGACGATCAGCACCAGCACCGCGAACACGATCGACAGCGTGCCCTGGATGAAGGTGTTGCGGATGACGGCGTCGATCGCCTCCGGGGACTTCGCGGTACCGAAGGAGGTCTGGCCCGCGTCCCGTGCCTCCCGGAACGCGTTGTACTGCGCCCAGTACCCGATCGCGGGGACGTCGGAGAAGATCTTCTGCCAGGACGCGGTCATCGTGACCACCAGGTCCCACACCAGCGGTATCGCCGGGATCCACGCCCACCGGAACAGGCCCTTCTTCATCACCACGACAAGGACGACGGTCAACGCGATCGCGGCGAGCAACTGGTTCGCGATGCCGAAGAGCGGGAACAGGGTGTTGATGCCGCCGAGCGGGTCGGTCACGCCCATCAGCAGCACCCCGCCCCACAGGCCGACGACGATCGCCGAGCACAGCCAGGCGCCGGGACGCCAGGACGGGTCCTTGAACCGCCGCGCCGCGCCGCCGAAGTTACCGAGCGAGTCGGAGAGCATGAACCGGGCGACGCGGGTGCCCGCGTCGACGGTGGTGAGGATGAACAGCGCCTCGAACATGATCGCGAAGTGGTACCAGAACGACTTCAACGATTCGCCGCCGATCACCTGGTGCATCACCTCGGACATGCCGAACGCGAGGGTGGGGGCGCCGCCGGTGCGGGAAACGATCGACTCCTCGCCGACGGCCTCGGCTGCCGCGTTCAGCTGCGCCGCGGTGATGTCGTTGCCGGGGAGCCCGAGGCCGTTGAGGTAGTCGGGTGCGGACTCGGCGGTGCCGCCGGTGAGGGCGGCGGGGGCGTTCAGCGCGAAGTACAGGTGCTGGTCGAGGATGCAGGCGGTGACCAGCGCCATGATCGCAACGAACGACTCGGTGAGCATGCCGCCGTACCCGATCATCCGGGTCTGCCGCTCCTTCTCCAGCAGCTTCGGGGTGGTGCCGGACGAGATCAGGGCATGGAACCCGGACAGTGCGCCGCAGGCGATCGTGATGAACAGGAACGGGAACAGCGATCCCGCGAACGCAGGCCCCTCGCCGTTCTTCGCGAACTCGGTCATCGCCGGCATCTGGATCGCGGGCTGCGCCACCAGGATTCCGGCGGCGAGCAGCGCGATGGTGCCGATCTTCATGAACGTCGACAGGTAGTCGCGGGGGGCGAGCAGCAGCCACACGGGCAGCACCGAGGCGGCGAAGCCGTAGGCGATCATCAACCAGGCGATGGTGACCTTGGACAGGGTGAACCAGTCCGTTCCCCACTCGGTGTCGGCGACCCAGCCGCCGCCGATGATGGCCAGCAGCAGCAGGACCACCCCGATCAGCGACACCTCGGACACCTTCCCCGGGCGCAGGTAGCGGAGGTAGACGCCCATGAACAGGGCGATCGGGATGGTCATCGCGATCGAGAACACGCCCCACGGGCTCTCGGCGAGCGCATTGACCACCACCAGTGCCAGCACCGCGATGATGATGATCATGATGACGAAGACGCCGATCAGGGCGGCGACGCCGCCGACCACGCCGAGTTCCTCGCGGGCCATCTGACCGAGGCTGCGGCCGCGGCGGCGCGACGAGATCCACAGCACGAGGAAGTCCTGCACCGCGCCAGCGAAAACGACACCGATGATGATCCACATGGTGCCGGGCAGGTACCCCATCTGCGCGGCAAGCACCGGACCGACGAGCGGACCCGCCCCGGCGATCGCGGCGAAGTGGTGGCCGAACAGCACCCGACGGTCCGTCGGCATGTAGTCCTTGCCGTTCTCGAGCACCTCCGCCGTCGTCGCGCGGTCGTCGCGGGGCTTGACGATCCGGTTCTCGATCAGCCGGGCATAGAACCGGTACGCGATCAGGTACGTGCACACCGCGGCGATCACGAACCACACCGAGTTCACCGACTCGCCGCGGACGATCGCGATCATCGACCAGGCGACCGCGCCGAGCACGCCGATCGCGGCGAAGATCAGCTTCTTCGCCGGGGTGATCGGGGTCCGGTCGACGACGCCGACCGGCGGAAGCGCCGGGTCGGTGTACAGGTACTCGACGTTCGGGTCGGCGCTCGGGGTGCCGGGACTCGTTGCCGTCGTCATGGCGGGCCTCCCTCCGGGAGCGGATGTGTCCCGCCTCACATTAGGGGTCGGGTGCCGCCGCCGCCCGGTGGAGAAACCGACCGCGGGACCTCAGAATCGGTCGGGGCCCGCGTCGATCCAGTCGGTGCGCCAGCTCTGCGGGGGATCGTCGAGCAGCTCCCCGTCCTGCAGCCATTCGTACAGTTCGGCGTACGTCTTCGTGGTGTGCGCGTCGACCCGCCGGTTCAGCATCGACGGCCGCAGCTCGTGGAACCCGTCCAGGCCCATCGACGCCACCATCTGCGCCGCGCTGGCCACCGTCGACCGCTGGAAGTTGCGCACCCGGGTCGCCTTGTCCGCCACCACCAACGCCCGGACCCGCGCCGGATCCTGCGTGGTGACACCGACCGGGCAGTGGTTGGTGTGGCAGGCCTGTGCCTGGATGCAGCCGACCGCGAACATCATCGCGCGGGCCGCCATCGTGAAGTCGGCGCCCTGGATGATCCGCTTGACGATGTCGCTGCCGCTGGCGACCTTCCCGGACGCGCCGATCCGGATGCGGTCCCGCAGCCCGGTGCCGACCAGCGCGTTGTGCACCAGCATCAGGCCCTCGGTCAGCGGCATGCCCATGTGGTCCTCGAATTCGACCGGCGCCGCGCCCGTTCCGCCCTCCGACCCGTCCACGATGATGAAGTCCGGGGCGATGTCGCGGTCGAGCATCGCCTTGCAGATCGACAGGAACTCGGTGCGGGCCCCGACGCACAGCTTGAACCCGACCGGTTTGCCGCCGGACAGGGTGCGCAGGGTGGTGATGAAGTCGACCAGTTCGGTCGGGGTGCCGAACGCGGTGTGCGCGGGCGGCGAGACGACCGTGCGGCCGATCGGGACACCGCGGGCCTCCGCGATCTCCGCGGACACCTTCGCGCCGGGAAGGACGCCGCCGAGGCCGGGTTTCGCGCCCTGCGACAACTTGATCGAGATCGCCTTGACCTGCGGGTCGACCGCCTTCGCGGCGAACGCCTCCGGGTCGAAGTCGCCGTCGGGGGTGCGGCAGCCGAAGTAGCCGGACCCGATCTCCCAGATCAGGTCGCCGCCGTGCTTGCGGTGGTGGGTGCTGATCCCGCCCTCCCCGGTGTCGTGCGCGAAGCCGCCGCGGGCCGCGCCCGCATTCATCGCCTCGACCGCGTTCCCGGACAGCGACCCAAAGCTCATCGCCGAAACATTCAGCAGCGCAATGTCGTAGGGCCGGGTGCAGTGCGGCCCGCCGATCCGGACCGTCGGCGCGAGTTCGGTGGCGTGCCGGGCGCGCAGCGAATGGGTCATGAACTCGTAGCCCGGTGCGTGCACGTCCCGTTCGGTGCCGAACGGTTCGTCGTCCTTGGTTCCCTTCGCCCGCTCGTACACCAGGTCCCTGGTCTCCCGGTCGAACGGCTTGCCGTCCGTGGCGGATTCGATGAAGTACTGCTGGATCTCCGGGCGGATCTTCTCCATCAGGAAGCGGGCATGCCCAAGCACCGGATAGTTCCGCAGAATGCTGTGCCGCGGTTGCAGCAGGTCCCACGTCCCGACCAGCGCGAGGGCAAGCAGGACGGCCGCCGGGATCCACCACCCCCACCCGGCGGCGACGGCGGCCGCCGCCAGCGCGATCCCGGCCACCCACAGTCCGGCGACGATCAGGCTCCTCGTCATCCACGTTCCTCCCACGCGTGCACGTCATTGGTGACACCGATGGTGGCACCGTCCGGCCGGTCCGGGCGTCGACGCCACGCCGCGGGTGTCGGGAGAACCGTCCTAGGGTGTGCGCATGACCAGATGGCAGGACGAACGAGGCCCGGACGGCTCCCGCGACTACGTGCGCCGCTTCGAGGAGCTGGCCGAATCGGGCGCCGACCTGCACGGCGAGGCGCGGGCCGTGGACGCGATGGTCGGCCGCGGGTCGCGGATCCTCGACGCGGGCTGCGGGACCGGACGGGTCGGCGCCGAACTCGCGCGCCGCGGCCACGCCGTCACCGCGGTCGACCTCGACCCGGTGCTGCTCGCCGCTGCCCGCGGCACCGGCCTGCTCGAGGTGGTGCAGGCCGATCTGGCGGAGCTGGACCTGCCGGGGGAGCCGTTCGACGCGGTCGTCGTCGCGGGCAACGTGATGATCTTCCTTGCGCCGGGCAGTGAGGCGCAGGTATGCCGCAGGCTCGCCGCGCACCTGACGCCGGGCGGGCTGCTGGTCGCCGGGTTCGCCACCGACCACCGGTACACGGTGGACGCCTTCGACGCCGACCTGGCCGCGGCAGGCCTGGCCCGCGAGCACCGCTTCTCGACCTGGGATCTGCGTCCGTGGCACCCGGACGCCGGCTGGGCGGTGACGGTGGCGCGCAGGCCCTAGCTCAGGCCCAGCAGATGTCGAACGCGATGCCGCCGAAGAACGGGATGAGCAGGTTCGGCGCGCAGGTGACCGCGGCCGTGAGCGGGCCCTGCTGCGGGTTGTAGACGACGGGCACCGGGGTAGCCGCCGCGGCGGCGGGGGCGACGACGATCGCCGCGCCTGCGGCCGCGGCGGCGACCGCCGCGCGGAGCGAGGTCCTGGACATGGGGTTCCTCCTGCCCGAAGGGTGGTGACGCACCGCGGGGAGCGTCCGGTCGGCGCGCTCGGATCGTGCCCTCCCATGGTGAGCGCAGCGGCCAGCGCCTGTCGAGGGGCGGCCGAGTTGTGGGCGGTGGGTGTCGGAACCGGGGGCGACCACCGTAGACTGTGGAATCCGTGAGCCTTACCCTCGGAATCGTCGGCCTCCCGAACGTCGGCAAGTCGACCCTTTTCAACGCCCTGACCAAGAACGACGTGCTCGCGGCGAACTACCCGTTCGCGACGATCGAGCCGAACGTCGGCCTGGTCGAGCTGCCCGATGAGCGGCTGGTGACGCTCGCCGAGATCTTCGGCTCCGAGCGCATCCTCCCGGCGACGGTGTCGTTCGTGGACATCGCGGGCATCGTCAAGGGCGCCTCCGAGGGCGCGGGCCTCGGCAACAAGTTCCTCGCCAATATCCGCGAGGCCGACGCCATCTGCCAGGTGGTCCGGGTGTTCGCCGACGACGACGTCGTGCACGTCGACGGCCGCGTCGACCCGGCGTCGGACATCGAGATCATCGAGACCGAACTCGTCCTCGCCGACATGCAGACCCTCGAGAAGGCGGTGCCGCGCCTCGAGAAGGAAGCGAAGAAGAACAAGGAGCTCAAGCCGCAGCACGAGGAGGCCGTCAAGGCGCAGGCCGTCCTCGAGGAGGGCAAGACCCTATTCTCCGTCAAGGACACCCTCGACTTCGGCCTGCTGCGCGAGCTGCACCTGCTCACCACCAAGCCGTTCCTGTACGTCTTCAACGCCGACGAGGCGATCCTCACCGACGACGCGAAGGTCGCCGAGCTGCGCGCCTCCGTCGCGCCCGCCGACGCGGTGTTCCTCGACGCGAAGGTCGAGCAGGAACTTCTCGAACTGGACGAGGAGGACCGGCAGGAGATGCTCGAGTCCATCGGCCAGACCGAGCCCGGCCTGCACGCCCTCGCCCGCACCGGCTTCCATACCCTCGGCCTGCAGACCTACCTGACGGCGGGGCCGAAGGAGTCGCGCGCCTGGACGATTCGCAAGGGCGACACCGCCCCGCAGGCCGCCGGCGTCATCCACACCGACTTCGAGCGCGGCTTCATCAAGGCCGAGATCGTCTCCTTCGAGGACCTCGCCGCGGCGGGTTCGATGAACGCGGCCAAGGCCGCGGGCAAGGTGCGGATGGAGGGCAAGGACTACGTCATGCAGGACGGCGACGTCGTCGAGTTCCGCTTCAACGTGTAGCACCCACCGAACGGGCGGTTGCCGGGACGAACGCCAAGTGGGTGTCCCGGTAACCGCCCGTTCGACGGTGCCCGGACGGTGCGCTGTCACTCCCTGCGCTGTGCGGCCTTGATCTCGGTGTGGTGCACCCGGTGCTGATCCTCTGGGCTCAGGTCCAGCGGGCCCAGGTCGATCCGGACCCGGTCGATGCTGCCGGTGAACCGGAACGGTGGACGGTAGTCGGCGGTGACGGGCTGGCCGGTGTCCTCGCCGATACCGAAGGTGTCGACACCGAAGCGGGCGAACACGGTGGCCTCCAGTCGGCCGTCGCAGACCCGGGTGCCGTCGACGGTCAGGATGAGATTCGCGCCCTTGCCGATACCGCCACCGTCGTAGTCGAACTCGATACCGATCACGGCATCGCCCGCGGTCAGCGTTCCTGCGGCCCGGACCGTGCAGTGGTCGCCATAGTAGTTGTAGTCGAAGGTCGGCACCCCGTCCTTCAGGTACAGCGACATGCCGCCGGCGACACCACCGATGGCGATGACGACGCCGTTCGTCGCCGCGCCATCGGTGCGGATGTGTGCAGCGAGTGTCCAGCTGCGGTTCTTCATCGACGGCGCCGCGCTCTCCGGGAGCCGGGTCGCACCCTCGTAGAACGTGAACGAGGTCGCCTTCGGGTCCGAGCCGGGCGGCGTCGGCTTCGGCAGGATCGCCCGCGCGACGCCGCGGTCGTCGAGCGGGTACACGTGGTACTTCTCGGCGGCCTCATCGAACGCGGCCTTCATCTGTTCGAGCTTGTCGGGCATTGTGTCGGCCAAGTCGCGGGCCTCGGAGAAGTCATCGTCGAGGTGGTAGAGCTCCCACCTGTCGTTCTCCCAGTCGCCGGGGGCGAGGTCCTGCCGCCACGGCAGGGTGTGCTGCGCGTTCGCCTTCCAGCCGTCCTCGTAGATTGAGCGGTTGCTGATGATCTCGAAGTACTGCTCTGTTCGGCCCTGGAACGTCGGGTCGGTGAAGCTGTCCAGGAACGACTTCCCGGCCAGCGGCAGCTGCTCGATCCCGTTGACGGTGTCGGGCATCGTCACTCCCGCGGCCGCGTAGATCGTCGGGGCGATGTCGACGAGGTGCAGGAACGGATCGCGGGGGGCGTCGTCGTGCGTGATCCTCCCGGGCCAGCTGACCACCATCGGGTTGCGGGACCCGCCGAGGTGCGAGGCCACGGCCTTGACCCACTGGAACGGGGTGTTGCCGGCCCACGCCCAGCCCAGCGGGTAGTGCGGTTCGGTCTCCGGGCCACCCAGCTTGTCGAGGTCGGCAATGATCTCCTCGATCGTGGGCATGATCCCGCCGAGGTTCTTGATCTCGTCGAGGGTGCCGTCGGGGCCGCCCTCGGAGGAAGCGCCGTTATCACCGACGATGTACAGGACCAGGGTGTTCTCGGCGTCAGGGAGATCCTTGATCGCATCGAGCAGGCGGCCGACCTCGTGGTCGGTGAACGCGAAATATCCGGCGTAGTTCTCGAACAGAGCGCAGTACACCTGCTTCTGCTGATCGCTGAGCGTGTCCCATTCCTGCACCCACTCCGGGCGCGGGGTCAGTTCGGTGTCCGGCGGGATGATGCCCATCTTCTTCTGGTTCTCGAACACGATCTCCCGGTACTTCTCCCAGCCCATGTCGAAGGCGCCCGCGAATCGGTCGCGCCATTCCTTGGTGACGTGGTGCGGGGCGTGCATCGCGCCGGGAGCGAAGTACATGAAGAACGGCTTGTCCGGTGCGACCGACTTGGCGTACCGCATCCGCGTGATTGCCCGGTCGGTCATGTCCGTCATCAGGTGGTAGCCGTCCTCGGGACCCTTGTCCGGTTCGACCGGGGTCGTGTTCTCGAACAGGACCGGGTAGAACTGGTGCGTCTCACCGGCGTTGAAACCGTAGAAGTAGTCAAACCCCATCCCGGTCGGCCACCGGTCGAACGGTCCTGCGACGCTGGTCTCCCAGTCGGGGGTGTTGTGGTTCTTGCCGTACCACCAGGTGGAGTAGCCGTTGCCGCGCAGCACCTCCGCGACCGTGGCCGTGGTGCGCGGGATCATCGTGGTGTAGCTCGGGAATCCGGTCGACCACTCCATGAGGTAGCCGTTGCCCGCGTCATGGTGGTTGCGTCCGGTCAATAGGGCAGCGCGCGACGGCCCGCACACCGCGGTCGTGTGGAAGCGGTTGTACCGCAGCCCCTCGGAGGCGAGTTTGTCGAGGTTCGGTGTCGGGATCAGCCCGCCGAACGTGGAAGTCTGACCGAACCCGACGTCGTCGAGCATGATCACGACGATGTTCGGTGCGCCCTCCGCCGGTGTCGGGATTTGCGGCCACGCGGCTGTCGACTCCTTGTAGGTCGTGCCGACGGTGCCCTCGAACGGTGGGAACGGCTCGGGTATCGCCGATCGGCCCGCGGCTGACGCAGCGGTGGTGTGCTCGCTCATGTGGGCATTGCATCACCAGGCGATGAGCCTGGCTGGTAACGACACAGCTCAGCTCGTCTCCGACCGGGCGGTTGCCGGGGCGAACGCCGAGTGGGTGTCCCGGTAACCGCCCGTTCGGCGGGCATCCATCGCCCGCCACGCCGAGTCGTAGCGCTTGGCGGTCACCTCGTCGGCCTCGGCAATGAGGGCGTCGAGGAGCGAGCGCGGGTCGTACCGCCACGCGTGCGCGGCGTTCGCGACGACCAGGTTGGCGAACAGGCCCGACCGGGCCAACGCGTGTACCCAGTCACCGACCTCGCCGCGGTGGATTCGTTCGACGGCGTCCGCGTCGACGCCGTCCGCGACGAAGTCGTGGGAGAGGGTCGCGGCCAGGTAGTCGTTGCACGTGCGCAGGTGGGGGTTCATCGGGGTGCGGCGCCTTTCTCGAGGCCGTTCGGGGAGGGTCCGCACGATCCGGATGTGCGGTCCGTCACATCCTCGGGTCCGGCGACGCCGGTGTCATGCGTCGAACTACCTACGCGACTACCTGTTTTCCGGACCGGGTGGCGCGGGACACCTGGCCGGCGAGCATCGCGGTCAACGCGACGGCGAAGCCGAGCAGCTGCACGGGGCGGAGTGACTCGTCCGCGACGACGGCGCCGAGGAGCGCCGCGACGAGCGGCGAGAGCAACCCGAGCAGCGCGGTCGCGGTGACGGGAAGTCGGCGGATGCCCGCGAACCACAGGCTGTAGGCGGCGAGCGCGCCGACCAGCCCGAGCCACAGGTAGCCCGCGACGGCCGGACCGTCGATGCCCTCGGGGATGCCGTCGATCGCCAGGGCCGGAACGAGCAGGACCAGGCCTGCCGCGGTCAACTGCCAGCCGGCGAGCCCGACCGCGGAGACGCCGTCGGGGCGGCCCCACTTCTTGGTGAGCACGACACCGGTGCCCATGGAGACGGCGCCGCCGAGACCGGCGAGGATGCCGATCAGGTCGAGGCCCGCCGCGGGGCCGAGGACCACGAGGGCGACGCCGACCATGCCCATCACGCCCCAGGCCACCCGCCACCCGGACAGCCGTTCGTGCAGGACCGCAACGGCGAGCAGGGCGACGACGATCGGCTGCGCGGCGGCCAGGGTCGCGGCGACGCCGCCGGGGAGGCGCTGCGCGGCGAGGAAGAGCAGCGGGAAGAACGCGCCCATGTTCAGGGTGCCCAGCACCAGGCTCTTCCACCACCACGATCCGTGCGGCAGGCGGCGGGCAATCAGCAGCGCGATCACCCCCGCGGGCAGCGAGCGCATCAACGCCGCGAACAGCGGGTGGCCGGCGGGCAGCAGGTGCGTGGTGACGATGTAGGTCGTGCCCCACAGGACCGGCGCGAGGGCGGTCAGCAGGGTCAGGGACACCGGGAACGGTGCGGTGGTCCGCGGGGCGGGTGCTGTGATCGTCGTGGTCATGGAGTCATCGTCTGCCCGTCCGAACCATGAATCCAACACATTGTTGTCATAGGAACAATGAACGGTCATCATGTTGCGGTGGAGCTTCAGCAGATGCGGTACGTCCTCGCGGTCGCGGAGGAGCGCAGCTTCACCCGCGCCGCCGCCCGCTGTCACGTCGTGCAGTCCGCGCTCAGTCACCAGATCAAGGCCCTCGAGCGCGAGCTCGGCGTCGCGCTGTTCGCCAGGAACAGCCGCCGGGTCGAGACGACCGACGCGGGCGAGGCGTTCCTTGCCGCGGCCCGTGCGTGCCTGCGATCCGCGGAGCGCGCGGCCGCCGACGCCGCCGCGGCCGCCGGGCAGCTCCGGGGCACGCTGACCATCGGCCTCATCCCCACCGTCACCGCCGTCGACATCCCGGCCGCGCTCGGCGAGTTTCGCCGCGCACATCCGGGGGTGCGGGTCACCGTGCGGGAAGGGGCCAGCGACGTGTTCGTCGAGGCGATCGCGGACGGCTCGATGGACGTGGCGGTGCTCGGCCTGCCCGGTGCGCTGGCACGGACGGGTGTCGGCGCGAGGGTGCTCGCGAGTGCCCGGCACGTGGCGGTCGTTCCGGTCGGGCATCCGCTCGCCGACCGCCGCAGCGTGCGGCTCGCGGACCTTGCGGACGAGGTTTTCGTGGACTTTCCCGAGGGGTCGGGCGGGCGGGCGCAGAGCGATCTCGCCTTCCGTGAGGCGGGGCTCGGTCGCGACATCGCCTTCGAGGTGATGAGCACCGGCCTGATGCTCGGGCTGGTCCGCAACGGTCTCGCCGTCGCACTGCTGCCGCCGGGGGTGATGCCCGAGGGCGATGACCTGCGCGCGGTCACCGTGCGGGACGGGCCGCGTCGCGTCGAATACCTGGCGTGGAGCGACTTCAACCCGTCGCGGGCCGCGCGGGCGTTCGTCGAGGTGGTCAGCCGTCCGTCACCGGCGCCTCGGCCAGCGTCCGGCGGGTGACGAACCGCCGCGGCGCCCCCGACAGCGGATCGGTGAACATCAACTCCCGCGCGAGCAGTTGCAGCGGCAGGCGGTGATCGTCCGGCGCCTCCGGCAGCAGGTCGGGATACCACCTGTCACCCAGGATCGGGACGCCGAGCGCCGCGAGATGCGCCCGCAGCTGGTGCATCCGCCCGGTGCGCGGGCGCAGCACCGTGTGCAGCACGTCCAGCCCGGACCGGCTCACACCGCGGCCGCGCACCTCCACCACCGTCTCGGCGTTGGGCTCGCGGTCGTCGTCGACGACGACCCGCAACTCGCCGCGGCGCACGGTCAGGTGATTCCGGTAGACGACCGGAAGCGGGCGCCCCGCCAGGGTAGGAGCGGCAGGGTCCCAGCCGGCCGGTTGCCGCGACACCGCCTCGTACACCTTCCCGACCTGCCGCTGCTCGAACAGCGACTGGTAGGCGCCGCGGGTCGCGGGCCGGGCCGAGAACATCACCAGTCCCGCGGTCGCGCGGTCCAGACGATGGATCGGCGTCAGGTCCGGATTGTCGAGTCGGGTCCGCAGCCGGACCAGCGCCGACTCCCGCAGATAGCGCCCACCCGGCGTGGTCGGCAGGAAATGGGGTTTGTCGATCACCACGAGATCGTCGTCGTGGTGCAGGATCTCCTCGCGGAACGGAATCGGATCCTCGGCGGGCAGGTCGCGGTAGTACCAGACGAAGCGGTGCGCACCCAGCTCCGTGCCGCGTCCGATCGGGTCGCCGCAGGCCCCGACAATCTCGCCGGCGTCGACGCGTCGGTACAGGTCGTCCGCGTCGAGGTGGTCGAATCGGGTGACGATGTACTCGGCGATCGTCGCCCACGGCCCGGCCGCCGGGACCCGCAGTCGGGTCGGCCCGACCCCGTTCCGGACGGGCAGCGGTGGGGGCATCGGCACGCCCGCCATCCTCTCATCGGCGGAACCTCGTCGAACGGGTGGTTACCGGACCATCCGCCGAGTGCGCGGCCCGGTAACCGCCCGTTCGGTGGCGGCGCCCACGGTTCACGGCACGGCGACCGCGGCGACGCCCGGAGTGACCGAGCCGGGGAGCGGGATCAGGACGACGGCGACCTGCCCGGCGCCGGTGTGCACGGTCGCCTCCGGCGGATACCCGTGCAGCCCGTCCGAGAGTCGGGCCGTGCCGGACGCCCCGGTCGACAGGTTCAGCCAGCGCGCCTCGGCGTTGATCAGGCAGCCCCACCGGCCGGGCATCGAACCGGTGATCGTCAGGTCGCCGGGCCGCTCGCCGACCACCGTCGCGCAGCGGATCGCCGGGACATCGAAGCTGCCGTTCGGGTTGCCGAACGGCGCGGGTGCGACCTGGAAGGGAACGGCAGCCGCGGCCGATGCCACCCCCGTCGTGGTCAGGAATGCGGCGGCAACGGCCGCGCACATGGCCAGTCCGCGAACGGGATTCATCACGATGACCTCCTCGGTGGCGGGGCGAACCGGCCGGGCGTCATCCCATCCTCTCCCGCATACCGCGCCGGGTCCACTCCGGCGCAGATTGTCGGGCGGCCCGCCCGGCGAGTTGCTACCCTGCGGGCGCGGCAGCGAACCAGCCGCCGCGAACGAGCCGGGGGGATCGTGGGGGATTTCGTGATGCCGACATCGTCGGCCGCGGACGGGCATTCGGCCGAGTCCGCCGAGGAGTGTCCGGCTGAGCAGGACCTCGCCGAGCTGGCCGTCACCGCGCGCAGGCTGCAGCTGGACCTGGACCGGGTGCGCGGCCGCGCACAGACCCCGGACGGCCGGGTCCGGATCGAGGTCGGGGTGGACGGCCGGATGACGGTGCTGGACCTGCACCCCGACGCGCTGCGGCTCGGCGCGGACCGGCTGGCAAGGACGATCACCGATCTGCACGCCGCCGCGCGGGAGGACGCCGAGGCCAGCGCCGACCCGCTGCGGGCCGGGCTACTCACCGACCCGCGCGTCGCCCGCGCGCTCGGCCGGATCGCCGCGGCGCCGCCCGCGAAACCGGAGGCGGACCCCGACCGGTACTACACGACCTTCTCGGTGTTCGGAACGGACCCGGACCGCCGCGGGTAGCCCGCGATCGTACGCTGACGGGCATGGTCGAACGCCCGATGACCCGCAGCGAACGGCTCGACGAGCTGCCATTCACTCGTCGTCACGGCCGGCTGCTGGTCGGGTCCGGGATCGGGTGGGCGCTCGACGCGATGGACGTCGGCCTGATCTCCTTCGTGATGGCGGCCCTCGCCGTGCAGTGGGGCCTGACCACCACGCAGCTGTCGTGGATCGGCTCGATCGGTTTCGTCGGCATGGCGATCGGGGCGAGCATCGGCGGACTCCTCGCCGACCGCCTCGGACGGCGGCAGGTGTTCGCGGCGACCCTGCTCGTCTACGGCCTGGCCACCGGCGCGGCCGCGCTGGCCGGTTCGGTTGCGGTGCTGATGCTGTTGCGGTTCGTCGTCGGCCTCGGTCTCGGCGCCGAACTCCCCGTCGCGTCCACCCTGGTCAGCGAGTACGCGCCGCGAACCCTGCGGGGCCGCATGGTGGTCGCCCTCGAGGCGTTCTGGGCGGTCGGCTGGGTGCTGGCCGCGCTGATCGGCTACCTCGTGGTGCCGCTCGGCGACGACGGCTGGCGGTGGGCGCTGGCCGTCGGGCTGGTGCCGACGGTGTACGCGGCGGTGATCCGCTTCGGTCTGCCCGAATCGGTCCGGTTCCTCGAGAGCCGCGGCAGGGACGCCGAGGCGGAGGTCGCGGTCCGGCAGTTCGAGGCGGCAGCCGGGGTCGCACCACCGGCGTGGGGCGGTGGCCGGGAACGGGTCCGGCCGGCAGCGGAAACACCGGTGCGGGAATCGATCTGGTCGACCCGGCTGCGGCGCCGCACCGGCGCCCTGTGGGTGGTCTGGTTCTGCGTCAACCTGTCCTACTACGGCGCGTTCATCTGGTTGCCGAGCCTGCTCGTCCGCCAGGGATTCGACCTGGTCACCTCGTTTCAGTACACGCTCGTCATCACGCTCGCGCAGCTGCCCGGGTATGCCGTCGCCGCATGGTCGATTGAGGTGTGGGGCAGGCGCAGCACCCTGGCGACGTTCCTCGCCGGGTCCGCGGTGTCCGCTGGCCTGTTCGGACTCGCGGACACCCCGGCGCAGATCATCGCCGCGGGGATGGCGTTGTCGTTCTTCAACCTCGGCGCCTGGGGTGCCCTGTACGCGATCGGGCCGGAGCTGTATCCGACGGTGGTGCGCGGGTCGGGGACCGGCGCCGCCGCCGCGTTCGGCCGGATCGCGTCGATCGCGTCCCCGTTGATGGTGCCGGTGTTGCTGGACGGCGGCGGCAACGGGCTGGTCTTCGCGGTCTTCGCTGCGGCATTCGTGCTTGCGGCCGCCGCGGCACTGACGCTGCCGGAACGCCGCGGGCTCGCCCTTGAGCACTGACCACCGGCGATCGGTGGGTGGTGCCGTCGGGTGTCGGTGCGGGGTGCGACAGTGGGGACCGCAGTCGGCGTCGACGACGGGAGTGAAGGTGGAACTGAGCACAGCGCAGGCGGACCGGGCGGCCGGGGTCCTGCTCGGAACGGCCGCGGGTGACGCGCTCGGCGCCGGATACGAGTTCACGCATCCGGGCGCCGACGTGCCGATCGACATGATCGGTGGCGGCACCTTCGACTGGGCGCCGGGGGAGTGGACGGACGACACCTCGATGGCGGTGGCGATCGCCGAGGTCGTCGCGACCGGCGCGGACGTGCGTGCGGGCGCGGGACTCGACGCGGTGGCCGCGCGGTTCGTCGGATGGTACGACTCCTCCCCGCCGGACATCGGCAACCAGACCCGCGCGGTGCTCTCCGCCCGCCCCGCCACCGCTGCGGCGATGCTCGCCAGGGCAGGCGCCATTCCCGGCCGTAAGGCGGGCAACGGTTCGCTGATGCGCACCGCACCGGTGGCGCTCGGCTACCTCGACGACGAGCGCGCCTGCGCCGACGCGGCGGCGGCGGTCGGGGCGCTCACCCACGACGACCCGCAGGCGACCGCGGCGTGCCGGATGTGGACGCACGCGATCCGGCACGCCGTCCTGCACGGCAGCTTCGACGGTGTCCGCGGCTACCTCGCCACCGCCGACGCCGAGGTCGCCGGGTATTGGACGCCGCTGCTCGACGAGGCCGAAACCGGTTCGCCCGCAGACTTTTCCAACAACGGCTGGGTGGTGCACGCGCTGCAGACCGCCTGGTGGGCGATCCGCAGCACCGACGCCTCCGACCCCGGTCACCTGCCGCGCGCACTGGAGGCGGCGGTGCGGGCCGGCGGTGACACCGACACCACCGCCGCGATCGCGGGCGGCCTGCTCGGGGCGCGCTGGGGTGCGTCGGCGATCCCGGACCGGTGGCGCCGGATCCTGCACGGCTGGCCCGGTCACACCGCGGCCGACCTGGTCCGGATGGCCGCGGGCGCGACCGCCAGCGGCCGCTCCGGCGGCGATCGGCGGCCGGTGATTGAGGTGCGGCAGGGCGACATCACCGCGGTCCGGGTGGACGCGATCGTCAACGCCGCGAACTCGTCGCTGCTCGGTGGGGGCGGCGTGGACGGCGCGATCCACCGGGCCGGGGGCCCGCGGATCCTGGACGCCTGCCGGCACCTGCGGGCGACCACGCTGCCCGACGGGTTGGCCGCAGGCGCGGCCGTCGCGACGACGGCGGGCGACCTGCCCGCCGAGCACGTGATCCACACGGTCGGGCCCGTGTACTCCGGGAGTGAGGACCGCTCGGCGGTGCTGCGATCCGCCTACACCCGGAGCCTCGCCGTCGCGGACGGCCTCGGCGCACGCAGCGTCGCGTTTCCGCTGATCTCCGCTGGCGCGTACGGGTGGCCGCGCGAGGACGCCGTCCGCCAGGCGATCGCCGCGGTCACCGCCGCCGGGACGGCGGTCGAACGGATCGTCCTCGTCGCCTATGACCGGGACACCGCCGACCTGATGCGGCGGGCGCTCTGATCAGACCATCTCGGGAACATGCAGGTGCGCGATCGCGAGGTCGAACATGCACGTGTCGAGCACCGTGGCACCCATCTCCCGGGTCACGGCGGCGCGCATCTCGTCCGCGGTCTCCTGATTGCGCTCGAACGTTGCGCGGCTGTCCCAGGTCACCGACACCACCGCGCGGCCTGCGGCGTGGTCGACCATCATGCTGGCGCTGCAGAACCCGTCGAGTTCCTCCATGCGCGGCAGGGCGGTCAGCCGGAACACGTCGACGGCCCGCGACATGTGCCCCGGCTCCAGCTTGAGCCAGGTCACGCGGACGCAGGATCCGCGGTCCGAGTGGTGGTCGCGGTGCAGTGCCGCGATGTCCCAGCGCTCGACGGTCGCGGTGCCGTGGAACATCTCGGTCGCGCGGTCCCGCAGCTCCCGGACCGGACCTTCACTGCCGCGGAGGGCGTCCTCGTCCATCCAGGAGCTGGTCGCGATGCACCGGCCGGACTCGCGGTCGACGAGCAGGGACAGGCCCGCGCACCCCTCGTAGTCCGCGAGAGCGGGCATGACCGTGTCACTCATGTGTTTGATGCCCGCGTCGATGAACGACGGGTGCGCCTGAATCGTGGTGGAACGTGCGTACACGGCCTACCCCTTCCGGTCGAGGCGGCACCCCGGCGGCGCCACCGGCTCCCCTGATTCCCCACCCCCCCCGGGACTGCTCGTGTCTCCGTTCTTCACCTTCCTCCGTGGCCCGGCGCGAGGCAATGGCCCCGCCGCGCCGATTGCACTACCGGCCGGTAGGTCTGCCGCGCTGGTCGCAGGCGTAAAATTCGGTCGACTTGTGCCCGTCCGCTGTCGAAGGGAATCGGATTGAACGCGCACACCGGGGAACGTGAACAACTGGAGTTTCAGGCGGAGACCCGCCAGCTGCTGGACCTGATGGTCCACTCCATCTACTCGAACAAGGACTCCTTCCTGCGGGAGCTCGTGTCCAACGCGTCGGATGCGTTGGACAAGCTGCGGCTGGCGGCGTTCCAGGACAAGGACCTGGACGCCGACACCGCCGACCTGCACATCGAGATCGCCGTCGACACGGATGCGCGCATCCTGACGATCCGGGACAACGGCATCGGCATGTCCCGCGACGAGGTGGTCGACCTGATCGGCACCCTCGCCCGCTCCGGCACCGCCGAGCTGCGGCGGAAGCTGAAGGAGGCGAAGGACGCGGCCGCCAGCGAAGAGCTGATCGGCCAGTTCGGCATCGGCTTCTACTCGACGTTCATGGTCGCCGACCGGGTGGCCCTGCTGACCCGCAAGGCGGGCGAGGCGACGGGCACCCGCTGGGAGTCGAGCGGCGAGGCGACCTACACGATCGAGGCCGTCGACGACGCGCAGCAGGGAACCTCGGTGATCCTGCACCTCAAGCCCGCCGATACCGAGGATCAGCTCCACGACTACACCGCGGAGTGGAAGATCAAGGAACTGGTCAAGCGGTACTCCGACTTCATCGCCTGGCCGATCCGGATGGACGTCGAACGCCGCACCCCCGCCGAGGGTGACGAGCCGGAGCGGGTCGAGATCGAGAGCCAGACGCTGAACTCGCAGAAGGCGCTGTGGGCGAAGTCGAAGGACGAGGTGTCCGACGAGGAGTACACCGAGTTCTACCGGCACATCGCGCACGCCTGGGACGACCCGCTCGAGACGATTCCGATGAAGGCGGAGGGCACCTTCGAGTACCAGGCGCTGCTGTTCATCCCGAAGCACGCGCCGTTCGACCTGTTCATGCGGGACGGCAAGACCGGCGTGCAGCTGTACGTCAAGCGGGTGTTCATCATGGACGACGCCGACGAACTGCTTCCCGAGTATCTGCGATTCGTCAAGGGTGTCGTCGACGCGCAGGATCTCTCGCTCAACGTCTCGCGGGAGATCCTGCAGCAGGACAGGCAGATTCGGGCGATCCGACGGCGCCTCACCAAGAAGGTACTCACCACGATCCGGGAGATCCAGGCAACCCGGCCCGACGACTACCGCACCCTGTGGTCGGAGTTCGGCAGGGCGCTGAAGGAGGGCCTGGTCGCCGACGCGGACAATCGTGATGTGCTGCTGCAGATCTCGTCGTTCGCGTCGACCGCGAGCGAGGACGCGCAGACCACGCTCGCGGAGTACGTCGGGCGGATGAAGGACGGGCAGAAGCAGATCTACTTCGCGGCAGGCGAGTCGCGTCAGCTGCTGGAGAACTCGCCGCACCTGGAGGCCTTCAAGGCGAAGGGCCTCGAGGTGCTGCTGCTCACCGATCCGGTGGACGAGGTGTGGGCCTCGCAGGTGCCGGAGTTCGAGGGCCTGACCTTCCAGTCCGTCGCCAAGGGCGAGGTCGATCTCGACGCCGAGGCTGATGGTGCGGACGACTCCGCGCGGGAGGAGCGCGAGAAGGACTTCGCGGACCTGCTGACCTGGCTCACCGACACCCTCGGCGACCACGTCAAGTCGGTGCGGTTGTCGACCCGCCTGACCACCTCCCCGGCCTGCATCGTCGGCGACGACTTCTCCATGTCCCCGGCGCTGGAGCGGATGTACCGGGCGTCCGGCCAGCCCGTCCCGGCGACCAAGCGGATCCTCGAGCTCAACCCGGATCATCCGCTGGTGCAGGCGCTGCGGACCGCCCGCGCCGAGCGGCCCGAAGATTCCGCGGCAGCGGAGACCGCGGAACTGCTCTACGGCATGGCGCTGCTGGCCGAGGGCGGCGAACTCGCCGACCCGGCCCGGTTCACCACCCTGCTCGCGAACCGGTTGGCCGCCACGGTCTGACGCCGGTTTCCGCGCCGCGGCGGTCGGTCCGATTCGGGCCGGCCGCCGCTGCTATCGTCGGCCGGTGCCGCGGATGAGCGCCCAGGATGCGCAGTCGTATTGGATTTCCCGGCGGATACCCACCGATCAGTTCCTGCTCTACTGCTTCGCCGCGACCCCGCACCCGCTCGCGGTGATCGGCGAGCAGCTGCGGGTCCGCGCGTGCGCGGTCGCGGACCTGCGGATCCGGGTGCGGGAGGTGCCGGGCGGGATGGACCTGCCGCACTGGGTGCCGATGGACCCCGCCGCCGCCCCGATCCGGCTGCACGCCGGACCGATGTCGTGGGACGGCTGCCGGGAGGCCGTCGCGGCGCTGCTCACCGACCGGCTCGACGCGACCCAATCGCCTTGGCGGCTCCACCTTTTCGGCCCCGTGGCGGGGGCGCCGGAATGCGGCTCCGGGGACGCGGTGGTCGCGGTGCTGCAGGTCGCGCACGCACTCGGGGACGGGCGCCGGGCCTCGGAGATCGCCCGCGACCTGTTCGCGCCCGTCGCGCCCGCCCCACCCGCCGCCGCCGCGCCCTGGCGACCCGCGCAGGCCGTCGCCGCCGCCGCGATCCGGCTCCCGATCCAGGTCGGGCAGATGCTGGTGCGGGCCCGCCCCGCCTATCTCGGGCATCAGCGGCTGGTCCGGGACACCGCGGCGGGGGTGATCCCCGCGGCCCCGCCGAGCCTGCCGAAGCTGCTCACGAACGCCGCGCCGGACGGCCGCCGCGCCATCGCGACGGTGGTCGTCGATGCGGACACCCTGCGCGGCGCGGGGAGCACCGTCACGGTCGGCGCGATGACCGCGATCTCGATGGCACTGACCCGGTACCTGCGCGGGCGGGGCGCCGACCCGGCCGCCTGCCTCGCCGCCGAGGTCACCGTCGCGAAGCCGGGGCGGCCGGTGTCCCGCAACCACTTCCGCAACGTGGCGGTGGACCTGCACCCACGGATCGAGGATCCGGCGGAGCGGGCGGCCGCGATCGCCGAGTCGCTCCGGCGCAGGCGGCTGCGCGCCGACCACCCGTCCGGTGCGGCGGAGGACCGGGTGCTGGCCGCCGTGCCCGCGCCGCTGCTGCGGCACGGCGTCGAGCATTTCGACTTCACCGCGGTGCCGGACGAGGTCACCGGCAACACCGTGGTCTCCAGCGTGGACCGCGGCCCCGACGACCTCACCCTCGGCGGCGGCCGGGTGCGGTTCACCGCGGGATTCCCTGCGCTGTCGCAGTTCATGGGCCTCACGCACGGCGTGCACGGGATGGGGGGTCGGGTCACGATCTCGGTCGTCACCTCACCCGCGGTACTGCCCGACCTCGACGGGTACGTCGATCTGCTCAGGGACGCGGTGCGCCGCCTCGGCGCGGGTCGGGACCGGGATACGCCCTGATCGGGGGTGAGTCGTGGCGAACTCGTCGCCGGCCCGCTACTGTGACCGGTGCCGGACGGAACCGGCGTCTGCACCAAACGAACGGAGTCCCGACATGTCGACCCTTATTTTCGATGCGCTCGTGCCCTACGTCGGTGAGAAGCCCGCGACCGACCTGGCGAACCTGCTTGCCGTCGGACCGTAATCGTTCGGGCACACCCGAAACCTGCCGGGGCCCGGCGGAACCCAGTGTTCCGCCGGGCCCCGCGTTGTCCGCGGGGTGCGTCCGGCCGCCCTAGCCGCGCCAGGTGACGCCAGCGAACTCGACCCCGCGGAACGCGGCGAGCGCGGCGGCCTGCTCCTCGACCGCCTCCGCCGCGGCGGACGGCCCGCTCTCCGTCGGCCACCGCGTCACCTCCACCGCCAGCCGCCGCCCCGTCGTCCGCGGCCGCCACTCGCCGATTACCTCACCGCCGACGGCGACGGCCCCCGGCCGACCCAGCGTCGGCCACAACGCCTTCCGTCGGGTCTCGTCGCGGACGAGCAGGTCCCGGTCCTTCAGCTGCAGGTACGGGTCGAACGGGCCGAGCAGCCGCACCGACCCGTCGGCCGGTGCGGCGAACAGCGCATCGGCATCGTCGGCCAGGATCGACCGGGACACACCGTCCACCGCAACGGTGACGGTGTCGGTGGGCCAGTTCCGCTTCACCTCCGCGACCGGCGCATCGAGGTAGGAGGCGACGGACTTCGGGTCGGTCGGGCCGAAGTAGCGCAGGTATCCGCGGATCACGTCGACCCGGGGGTCGGCGTCGGTCGCGAGCCGGTCGTACGGGGCCGGCCGCCAGCCGGGGATGCGTTCGAGGATCGGCGGTGATGTGCCCCGGCGCAGTTCCAGGCCCGCGTGCAGCGCGGCGAGCCGGAACGGCATCTCGTACAGGTGCGTGGTGTTGCACGGCCGACAGAACCGCAGGTACGGCTCGCTCATCCGCTCGGACAACGCACCCGACATGTCGCCCTTGACGGTCGGTTCCCGGACGATATCGCGCATCGCGGCCGCGACGGCACGCAGCGCGTCGAGCGCGGGGATCCCGGCTGCCTTCAGCGGCCGGTTCGCATCGAAGATGCGCTTGCCCGCGTCCGACTCCGACAGCGGTGCGGTCGCCACCGCAACCGCGGGCAGGTCGGCTCGGCGATAGCAGTGCGGTGCGCCGCGGATGGTCCAGGCGAGGGCGAGGTCGCCCGCCGTGTCCGGCGGGGTGCCGCGCAGGTGCAGCGCAAGGGCCGCGCCGTCCGGTCCGGTGTTCTGGACGCCGATGTCGAGGACGTCGCAGTCGGTGGGCCCGGCCGCGTCGCCGACGGCCCTGCCGAGCTGGTGGACCCGCCACCGGTACGAGAGAACCTGTGCGCGAGACACGTCCGTCGTCATGGCGCGAGTGTAGGGCCGGGCGCCGACCCTCCCGGCGCAGCGACGCGACCCGTCACACCAGCTGCGGGTCGAGCGCCGCGATCGCGCTCCGGTCGGCGATCACGTCGAGCCCAACGATCCGATCCCCGACGACCGTGAAGGTGAACACCGACCGCGGCGTGCCCCCGGGCGCCCATGCCGCACCGAGGTCGCCGCCGATGGTGGCGAGCCGGGCGCCGGTGGCGCGGCCACGGAACGCCTCCGCCACCGCGGGGGCGCCGTGCATCCGCGCCGCCAGCGCGGGCGCACCGAAGGCGAGCGCCGCGGTCGCCGAGGAGACCGCGGCACCGTCGGCGCGCAGCACCACGTCGGGGTCGAGCACCGTGAGCAGGTCCTCGAAGCGGCCCTCGCGGGCGGCGACGAGGAAGGCGTCGACCACCCGGCGCCGGTGGTGCCGGGCGTGGTCGGGGACCGACGCACCGCGGACCCGGCGACGGGCCCGGCTGGCCAGCTGTCGGGTCGCGGTGGGGGACCGGTCGACGATCGGCGCGATCTCGTCGAACGGGACCGCGAACATGTCGTGCAGCACGAACGTCAACCGTTCCGCTGGGGCAAGGGTGTCGAGCACCACCATCATCGCGATGCCGATCTCGTCGACGAGGACGGCCTCGTCCTCCGGTGCCGGATCCGGCCGTGGATCGGACACCGCCCGAGGGGACGGCTCGTCCAGCGGCACCTCGGGACGGGATCCGCGGGACCGCAGCATGTCCAGGCAGACCCGGCTCAGCACCGTCGTCAGCCAGCCCCCGAGATTCTGCACGGCAGCGGCGTCGGAGCGGCTCAGCCGCAGCCACGTCTCCTGCACCGCGTCGTCGGCCTCGCTGGTCGATCCGAGCATCCGGTAGCCGACCGCGCGCAAATGGTCGCGGTGCTCCTCGAACTGCCGTGCCAGAAGTTCGTCGTTCACGCTGTCACATTCTTCCCGCCCGATCCGTCAACGAGATGACGAACACGAACATCGAACGACCGGAACACCGATCAGTCCGAAGCACCGATCAGTCCGAAGCACCGATGAAGGAGCACACCATGAAGGCTCGCATGAACAACCCGGCGATGGTCCTGCCCGGCGCGGTCGCCGCGCTGCAAGCGGTGAGTGCCAGCACCGCGGGCAGCGGCCTTCCCCCGGGCATCGTGCACCTGGTGCACATCCGGGCCAGCCAGATCAACGGCTGCAGCGTGTGCCTCGAGATGCACTCGAAGGAGGCGCTGCGCGACGGGGACAGCACCGACCGGCTGCTCGCGGTCGCCGCATGGCGGGAGTCGCCGCACTTCAGCGATCCCGAGCGGGCGGCGCTCGCCCTCACCGAGGCCGTCACCCGGATCGCGGATCGGCCGGACGCCGTCCCGGACCCGGTGTGGGACGACGCCGCCGACCACTTCGACGAGCAGCAGCTGGCCGCGCTGACGCTGGAGATCGCGACGATCAACCTGTGGAACCGGCTCAACGTCACCGTCCGGCAGCCCGCGGGGCAGTCCTGGTGACGATGCAACGGCGACACGACGAGGGCCCGGCGGGATCGCTCCCACCGGGCCCTGAGTCATCACCGCCCTTACAGGCCGGGACGCTTCCCGACCGTGAGGGTGACCTCGCCGGTGTGCGCGAAGAAGTCGTTGCCCTTGTCGTCGACGACGATGAACGCCGGGAAGTCCACGACGTCGATCTTCCAGACCGCCTCCATGCCGAGCTCCTCGTACTCGATGACCTCGACGTTTTTGATGCAGTCCAGTGCCAGCCGCGCCGCGGGACCGCCGATCGAGCCGAGGTAGAAGCCGCCGTGCGCGTCGCACGCGTCGGTGACCTGCTTGGAGCGGTTGCCCTTCGCCAGCATCACCATCGAGCCGCCCGCCGCCTGGAACTGCTCGACGTAGGAATCCATCCGGCCCGCGGTGGTCGGTCCGAACGAACCCGACGCCATGCCCTCCGGGGTCTTCGCCGGGCCGGCGTAGTACACCGGGTGGTCCTTGAGGTACTGCGGCATGTCCTCGCCTGCGTCGAGGCGTTCCTTGATCTTCGCGTGCGCGATGTCGCGGGCCACGACCAGCGGACCGGTCAGCGACAGCCGGGTCTTGACCGGGTGCTTGGACAGTTCGGCGAGGATCTCCGGCATCGGGCGGGTCAGGTCGATCTTCACCGCGGCACCCTTGCCGGTGCCCGAGACGCCGGACGTCTCGGCGTCCAGCTCGGAGTCGGTGACTTCGGGCAGGAACCGGCCCGGGTTGAACTCGAGCTGCTCGAGGAACACGCCCTCCGGGGTGATCTTCGCCTTCGCCTGCCGGTCCGCGGAGCAGGACACCGCGATCGCGACGGGCAGCGAGGCGCCGTGCCGCGGCAGGCGGACGACGCGGACGTCGTGGCAGAAGTACTTGCCGCCGAACTGCGCGCCGATGCCGATCTTCTGCGTCAGCTCGAAGACCTTCTTCTCCAGCTCGTGGTCGCGGAAGCCGCGGCCGGTCATCGCGCCCTCGGTGGGCAGCTCGTCCAGGTAGTGCGCGGACGCGTACTTGGCGGTCTTGAGCGCGAACTCGGCGGAGGTGCCGCCGACCACGATCGCCAGGTGGTAGGGCGGGCAGGCCGCGGTGCCGAGCGAACGGATCTTGGCCTCGAGGAACTGCATCATCGAGTCCGGGTTCAGGATCGCCTTGGTCTCCTGGTACAGGTACGACTTGTTCGCCGACCCGCCGCCCTTGGCCATGAACAGGAACTTGTATGAGTTCTCGTGGCCCTTGGCGGTGTCCGCGTACAGCTCGATCTGCGCGGGCAGGTTGTTGCCGGTGTTCTTCTCGTCCCACATCGTGATCGGGGCGTTCTGCGAGTAGCGCAGGTTCAGCCGGGTGAAGGCGTCGTACACGCCGCGGGCGATCGCCTCGTCGTCGTCGCCCGGCGTCAGCACGTGCTGGCCGCGCTTGCCCATCACGATCGCGGTGCCGGTGTCCTGGCACATCGGCAGCACCCCGGCCGCGGCGATGTTCGCGTTCTTCAGCAGGTCGAGCGCGACGAACTTGTCGTTGTTCGACGCCTCGGGGTCGTCGAGGATGCTTGCGACCTGCGTGAGGTGGTCGGTGCGCAGGTAGTGGGAGATGTCGTGCAGCGCGGTCTCGGTGAGCAGCCGCAGCGCCTCGGGCTCGACCTGCAGGAAGGTGCGGCCGTCCGGTCCTTCGACCGTGGACACCCCCTCGGTGGTCAGCAGCCGGTACTCGGTGGGATCTTCCCCGATCGGCAGCAGGTCCTCGTAGAGGAAGTCGGCCATCATCTCTCCTGGGAATGGGCGTGTGAAGTCGAGAACCAGGCTAAACCTGCCGTCCGGCGCCGACGACGGCGGGGATCATACGGCCCAGGCACCCGTCGTGGGGTCCGTACACTCGGTGCGGTGTCGGATACAGCTGCCGCGGCAGGGCCTGGCCTCCCCGCGATCACGCGACCGAGGTTCCATGCGTATCTCGACGTGGCCATCGTCGTGGTGGTGTTGGTCGCCACGAACCTGATCGCGCACTTCACCACGGTGTGGGCGTCGATCGCCGCCGTCCCGATCTCGGCCGCGGTGCTGCTCGGCCTCGGGCGTGGACGCGGCCTCGGCTGGGCCGAGCTCGGTCTGTCGCCGCGGCACTGGCGCAAGGGCAGCCTCTACGCGGTGGGAGCGGTCGCACTGGTCCTCGGCGTCGTCGCGGTCGCGATCGCGGTGCCGCTCACGCGGCAGTTCTTCCTGAGTAATCGGTACGCGACGGTGTCCGGCGCGTTGATCGCATCAATGATCATCATTCCGCTGCAGACGGTGATTCCCGAGGAACTCGCGTTCCGCGGTGTCCTGCACGGGACCCTGGACCGGCTGTGGGGTGCCCGCGGGGTGTTCGCCGCGGGCTCACTGCTCTTCGGGCTCTGGCACATCGCGTCGTCGCTCGGGTTGACCAGTGGCAACGCGGGGCTGTCCGGGGTGCTCGGTGGCGGACTGGTCGGTCAGGTGCTCGGCATCGCGGGGGCGGTCGCCGCGACGGCGCTGGCCGGTGTCGCGTTCACCTGGCTGCGGCGGCGCAGCGGCAGCCTGCTCGCACCGATCGCGCTGCACTGGTCGCTGAACGGGGTCGGCGCCCTTGCCGCGGCCCTCGTCTGGCATGTGACGACGAGCTGACCGCGCGGTTCAGGCGTCGTCGAGTTCGAGGCGGTGCGCGTGACCGGCCTGACGTTGGTCGGCGACCCGCTCGCGGAAGCGACGGCGGAACTCGTCCTCCTCGTCGAGCAGCGCCTGCTCCCTGGCCCGTTCGCGTTCGCGGGCGAAGTGGACGGCCGGGTGGACGTGCTGCTCGGGAAGCGGCATCGGACGACGCGGCCTGCCGACGAGCAGCCACAATGCGCCGCCGATACCCGGTAGCAGGAGCGTCACCGCGAGCCACGCGGTGCGCGGCAACACCCTGACCTGCCACGGCGCCCTGGTATGGACATCCACGACGGGCCAGACCCAGACCAGTGCGGTGATCCCTGCCAACACGATGAGTGTCATGGTGAAGTCGTTCCTCCCCTTCCGGGCGTGTGTGACGCCTGTCGCCGGGGGATCGACCGGGTCGGCCGTTCCCCTGACCCCCGCAGGGAGGCTACGGGGTGGGTCCGGCGTTCCGCCGGGGTTGTGAGCAGTACTTAGGGATTGCTCAGAAACGCGGAACTTGCTAGTCGAGCCGCACCCAGCGTCCGAACGGCGGCGGGCCCTCGCCGTGCACCTTGATTCGTTGCGGGTCGTCGGGGGTGATGTGCATCCATTCGTACCCGTGCAGCACGTGCTCCTCGGCGCCGTCGCGGTTCGCGACGACGAGGTCGCCGTTGGGGCGCTGCTCGAACGTGAAGGGGCTTTCGGGGGCGATCGCCCACCAGGTCTCTTTCGACATGACGCCTCGCGCTCCTCGGGGAGGTCGGATGGGAGGTCGTGTGATCGACGGGTGCCGCCGACCGGCGGTGATGTCCCGAGCGTACCGCCGACGCCGGGCAGGGCAGCGCCGGTCGTGGTGCGGGTGAGACCGGAAGGGGTTCGTGCGACTGGCAGGCACCACTGTGGTGTGGTGCAATTCTGCAAACGTCCCCGGCGAAATGAGGCACCGTGCAGGTAACCCGACGTGAACTGTTCCGGTACGCCGCGGTCGGGTCGGCCGCGCTCGGTGCCGCGGCACTCGGGGCGGGCAGCTTCGCGGCGTCCGCGGCGCCGGTCGGTGGCACGCTGATCGACTACTCCGGCGGGGTTCCCGACGCCGCCGCGATCTCCGCGGCCGGGCACGCGGGTGCGATCCGGTACGTCTCCGACCGCAGGCCGGAGGCGCAGTGGATGCTCGGGAAGCCGATGCGGGCGGACGAGGCGTCGGCGTTGACCGCGGCGGGACTCGAGGTGGTCTCCTGCTACCAGTTCGGCAAGGGCGCCACCTCGGACTGGCGGGGCGGGCTCGACGCGGGCACCCGGCACGCCGAGCGGGGCCTGGAATTGCACCGCGCCGCCGGCGGACCGGAGGGCAGGCCGATCTACGCGTCGATCGACGACAACCCGACCGCGCAGGAGATCACCACCCAGATCATTCCGTACCTGCGGGGATGGGAAGCGGTCGTCGGGCAGGAGAACACCGGCGTCTACGCGAACTCCGGCACGATCGACCGTCTCCTCGACGCCGGCGTTGGCGCGTACTTCTGGCAGCACGACTGGGGGACACCCGAGGGGTACGTGCACCCGGAGGCGCACCTGCACCAGTTCGAGATCGACAAGCGCGCCGTCGGCGGCGTCGGTGTCGACCTGAACTCGATCCTCCGGGCCGACTACGGCCAATGGTCGCTGGCCTGACGGGCCTGCTTGGCGGACCCGTCAGGCCGCGGTCACCGGTTCGCTAGCACAGCGGCTTGGCGATGTTGTAGATCTGCTTGGCCTGCTGCTCGGTGGCGAGCGTGCCGTTGTTGCCCGCGCGGACCTCAAGTTCGGCAATGACCGTCGACTCGTCGATGTTCTGATCGATCGCGGCGCAGGTCTGCGCGTAGATGTCCTCGATGGCGGCGTCGTCGCGGCCCTCGGCGAGTTCCGGGTAGCCCGCCCGGAACGCGGCGGTGAAGGTGCCTGCCTGGATGGCGTCGACGGCCCCGGTGGCACGGTCCGCGAGGCTGCTCGCGGCGGACTGCGCGGAGGAGACCGCGCCCTGCGCGGCGCTCTGCGCGGAGGAGACGGCACCCTGTGCGGCCTCGGGGGGGGGGGAGGGAGGGGACAAAGTGAGGTCGAGGGAAGTTTCCGTGGGTGTTGGTTTTGTGGGGTTCGTCTTGTTTCTCTCCTCTCCCTCCCACCCAGAAAGCGAAACGCGCGGGGAGGTC
>NZ_JBSGXD010000001.1:92084-99005 GCF_053609225.1 Rhodococcus sp. NPDC054953
CCACCCCCCGACAATTCCCCCCCTTCATACCATGCGGAGAAACCCCCCCTCCACGCGCCCCCCCCTACGGAGGACACAACCCCCTGGCGTCCTGTGGCGGCCGAGACCCCGCCCCCAAAGGCGCGGTCGAGTGCATTGCCGGTGGTGGTCGTCGTGGTGGACTCGTCGTCGTTGCTCGACGTGCATCCGACCAGGGCGAGCGAGATGGCCGAGGCGGCGAGCACGGCAGCTGCGGTTTTCATGGGTCGAGCGTAGCCCCGGCAGCGCGCCGAGCGGCGGTGGACGACGTACCGGGCAGAAGTGTCGTCGCCGACGACCCGGATCGGGGAGCCGGGATCAGCCGCCGAACTTCGCCAGCCACTCCCTGGCTTCGTCGGGCAGCGCGTTCGCGGATTCGGCGGCGCGGCACCACTTTTTGGCCATCTTCAGGAACCCCATCGGGTTGTAGACGTCCTCCTCGCAGGACCACAGCCCGTCGCCCGCGTAGTGCAGGATCGTCAGGTTGGAGGCCCCGTGCACGGAGCCGTCGCCGGGGTCGCACATCGGATTGTCGATCTCACAGATCACCCAGCCACGGTCCTCGTCGATGGTGTACCAGAGCGCGGGGAAGGACGTCATGTGGTTGCCGGGGAAGCTGTTCATCGTCCGGACGATCCACGGGCGGATCTCCTCGCGTCCGGCGAACGTGCCGTACGCGTGCTCGATGTAGGACGCGTCCTCGGTGAACATGTCGGCGAAGAGGTTCCAGTCGCCGGTCCGCTTCGCCTCCTCGACCGTGCGCTGGTAGCCGGCGAACGCCGTCTCCAACTCCGCACGCGTCCAGCGGTTGCTGCCCGGCGCGGTGGTGGTGGTGGCGTCGGCGGATCGGGTCACAGGTCCTCCATGGGTGTCGACTGACGCCGCGCGCGGCGGGTCAGGTCTGGTTGTGTGCCAGCGGTGACCGGGACAGGTCGGGCTCCTCGGCCAGCACGTGCAGCGGCCGGTCGCCGGGTTCGCCGCCGTCGGCGCGCCACGACAGAACCGACCAACGGGACAATCCGGACAGTGCGGAGCCGAGGCTGCCGAACGATCCGGAGGACAGCGCGGACCCCGCGGACCCGATGGAGCCTATCGAGAGGATCGAGCCGACGCTGCCGATCGAGAGAATCGAATAGGCGGACCCGATGGACAGGATCGACCCCTCCGAGCGAATCGAGAGGATCGACCGACGGGATCGAACGGATCTGATCGAATTCCGGCGTGCGGAGGCCATTCCCCGGTCTACCACGGCAGCCCGGGAACGCGGAAGGGCCCTCGCCGCGGCGAGGGCCCTTCCGATGCTGTGGTCGTCCGCGTCAGGGGACGTAGACCGTCCCGACGGTCGGGAGGAAGGTGCAGGTGGCGGGGGCTGCGCCCTCAACCTCGGTGGTGAGGCCGCCGGAGATGACGGCGAGCACGCGGCCCTGGCCGGTCTCGGCGATCGCGGAGAGCGTCGCGGGGCCGTCCGGGTTGATCTTCGACGCGGTCGTCAGCGTGGCGCGGCCGGTCTTCGGGTGGTCGATGTTGACCCAGTCCACGACGAGCGGGGTCGGCTGCTCGGCGGTGGCCTTGCTGGTGCCGAGCGCGGTGAACACGAAGCCAGCCTCGCCCGCCTTCGGTCCCGGCGGCGGCAGGTGCGCGGGGCCGGGAACGGCGAGCGCGGCGCCGACCGAATCGGACGTGCCGCCGATGCAGTCCTTGCCGAGGGTCGGGTACAGGAACTGGGAGATGATCGGGCCATCCGACGGGGGCAGCTCCGGGCCGCCGCCGCCGCTGCCGTCGAGGAAGGTGATGACCTTCTCGAGGGTGGCCTTCGTCTCCGGCGGCAGGTTGGACGCATCGAGCAGTGCCTTCGCCTGCGCGAGCAGGTCGGCCTGCGGGTTCGCGATGTCGGTCACGCCGAGCTCGATCGGTCCGGCAGCGGCACCGACGATCGCGGGCGCGAGCGAGGCGAGCGCCTCGATGTCGAGGCCGGCGGGGATCTGGGGAACCGCGGGTTCGGCGGAGGCGGTCGCCGGTAGCGCGACGGCAGCGGCGGTAATCGCCAGCGCGATGATCGAAATGCGCGTTCCTCGCGTACGAAGCACGGTGTCCCCATCCTTGTTGTCAAGCGTCGCCGTTCCTGGACGGCGACTGGCCAGGCAGGCCCCTCGGTGTCGAGGGGTCACTCTATGCAGGGCCTCTGTTGTTGTACAGCGTTTGGAAGGCCCGGCCCGGCCGGTTGGCAACGGGCGGTACTCCCGCGGCAGTTAATCACAGCGTGATGTGGCGGTGCTGACATCGCGGTGTGGCGATGCTGACAACCCGAACCCTAGCGTGTTACTCAAGTGCACAGTGTGGTTGTTGATGCAACTGTTATGCGAGGTGATCGCCCATACCCGGCGTCGCACCCGGCTGCCGTAGGCTCGCCGACGACCGCGCGGAGCCCGACCCGCTGGCACACCACCTTCCCGGGAGAACACGAACACTGTGTCCGAGACGACCCCAGCACCCGCGGTCCGCGCACTCCGCACGGGCCCAAGGGTCGAGCGGATCCTGCGGGTCGCGCCGCTGATCCTTCTTCTCTCCGTCGCGGTCCGCATGTCCTGGACCTTCCTCAGCCCGAACGGGATGAACCTGGTCGACCTGCGGGTGTACGTGGACGGGTCGGCGGCGTTGCTGCGCGGTGACCTCTACGACTTCACCTACTCGGAGCTGACCCCCGACTTCCCGCTGCCGTTCACCTACCCGCCGTTCGCGGCCCTCGTCTTCTTCCCGCTGCACTACCTGCCGTTCGATGCCGTCGGGGTGGCCTGGCAGCTCGCGACGATCGGCGCGCTGCTGCTGCTGATCCGGATGAGCATCGAACTGCTGCTCGGTCGGTGCTCGACCCTGACCCGGGGGCTCGATGCCCGCTGGGCCTCGGTCGCGCTGGTGTGGACTGCCGTCGGGCTCTGGTCCGAGCCGGTGCGGACCACCCTCGACTACGGCCAGGTGAACGTCTTCCTCGCGCTCGGCGCGATGGTCGCGGTCCGGTCCGCCCGCTGGTGGGTGGCGGGCGGCCTGGTCGGGCTCGCCGCGGGCATCAAGCTGACGCCCGCGGTCACCGGCCTCTACTTCGTGCTGCGGCGCCGCTGGCGGGCCGCGGTGTTCTCGGCCGTCGCCTTCGCGGGCACGGTGGCGCTGAGTTACCTGCTCGCCGGACCGGAGGCCCGCACCTACTTCGAGCATCTGCTCGGCGATGCGTCCCGGATCGGGCCCGTCGGGTCGGTGTGGAATCAGTCGCTGCGCGGCGCGCTCAGCCGCGTCGCCGGGTACGACGTCGGAACCGGGCTGGTGTTGATCCTCGCGCTGCTGGTCGTCGCGGTCGCGGCCTGGTTTGCGTGGCGGGCACTCGGCAGCGATGACCTCCTTGGGACGCTGGTGCTCGTCCAGCTCTTCGGGCTGCTGCTGTCGCCGATCTCGTGGTCCCACCACTGGGTGTGGCTGATCCCGACCGCGATCTGGCTGGTGCACGGGCCGTTCGCCGGGCGGACCGGGGCGAAGGTGCTGGCCGGCTACTGGATTGCCACCACGCTGATCGGCGTTCCGTGGGTGCTCAGCTTCTTCCAGGACTCGATCTGGCTGATCTCCCGTCCGGGGATGCTGGCCTGGCTCGGCGCGGTGAACGTGCTCGGCGTCTTCGCCCTCTACCTGTGGGTGATCCGCGCTGGCCGGGTCACACCGACCCCGACAGCCGATCGATCTCCCCGGCGAGTTCCACGTCCAGCATCGTGAGCCCACCCGCCGAATGGGTGGCGCAGGTGAACGTGACCGTTCGCCAGCGGATGTCGATGTCGGGATGGTGATTGCGGGCCTCTGCGGCCTCGGCGACGCGGTCGACCAGGGTGATCGCGTCCGGGAAGGTGGGCAGTTCGACGGTCCGGACAATCGCGGCGCCGTCGCGCTGCCACCGGGGCAGGTCGGTGAGCGCGGCGGTGACCTCGGCGTCGGTCAGCAACTCGGCCATGGTCATGATGGTCCCATGCAGACGGGTCCCGGCGACAGTGGTCAACGCGAGGTCGCGGCGGCCGCGGTGATTGACGGTGGCCGACTGCTGATCGCGCAGCGGCAGGCGCCGCCGGACCTGGCGGGTCGGTGGGAGCTGCCCGGCGGGAAGGTCGAACCGGGCGAGACCCCGGCGGAGGGGCTGCGTCGGGAACTGCGGGAGGAACTCGGCATCGAGGCGGTGGTCGGGCCGCGGGTCGGCGTCGACGTGCCGCTGCCGAACGGGATGGTGCTGCGGGCCTACCGCGCGGAACTGGTGTCGGGGGTTCCGGTCGCGCTCGAGCATGCGGCGATCGCCTGGGTCGACGCCGCCGACGTCGTGCGGGTCGATTGGGTTCCGAACGACCGCGCCTGGCTCCCCGATCTGTGTGCGCTGCTTGGGGCCAGCGCCGCGGTCAGGCGGCCCGAGCCTTCTTGAGGCCCTTCTTCAGGTCCTTCCCGGTGACGCCCGCGTCCTCGAGCTTCCGCATCCGCATGATCACGACCGGGCAGGTGATGCAGCGAGTCTTGCTGCGGCAGCACTTCTTCTTCGGCTTCAGGCCCGACACCTTCTTTGCCTTGACCTTGCCCATCGCTGTCCCGGACCCCCGCTTCGACTGACGCATCCGGCTCGAGGTTAGCGTGCCCTCATTTCGGGCCCGAATCCGGCCAGTGGTGCAGATCACTATCCGCAGGTCAGGGCCGTTGATGGCCGGCCGCGATGTGGGGAAATTCGACGGAGGCGGGTACTGTGTTCGCTGGCCGCAATCCCTGCACAGGTGCACCGTCGTGACGTCTTCAGTGACGCTGGTGCCGCGGGGGTCGCGAATGGGAATCACGCATGCGCGTAGCGGCAGCCAGAAGCCGTGCGACACAAACTTCGTGTGGCCCCGTCAGCAGCAGGAGAACGCCCCGCGTGAGCACCACCACTTTCCGCAATGTCGCGATCGTCGCACACGTCGACCACGGCAAGACCACCCTCGTCGACGCGATGCTTCGGCAGTCCGGCGCCTTCGCCGAGCGCGCCGAACTCGTCGACCGGGTGATGGACTCCGGTGACCTCGAACGCGAGAAGGGCATCACCATCCTCGCGAAGAACACCGCCGTGCACCGCCACAACCAGGACGGCACCGTCACCGTCATCAACGTCATCGACACCCCCGGCCACGCCGACTTCGGCGGCGAGGTCGAGCGCGGTCTGTCCATGGTCGACGGCGTCGTGCTGCTCGTCGACGCGTCCGAGGGCCCGCTGCCGCAGACCCGCTTCGTGCTGCGCAAGGCGCTGTCCGCGTCGCTGCCGGTCATCATCGTGGTGAACAAGACCGACCGCCCGGACGCCCGGATCGAGGAGGTCGTCACCGAGGCGCAGGACCTGCTCCTCGACCTGGCCTCCGACCTCGACGACGAGGCCGCCGCGGCCGCCGAGGCGCTGCTGGACCTGCCGGTCCTGTACGCATCGGGCCGCGAGGGCAAGGCGTCGATGAATCAGCCGGAGAACGGCCAGGCCCCCGACACCGAGAACCTCGACGTCCTGTTCGACGTTCTGATGGAGCATGTCCCCGCGCCGAAGGGCGACGCCGCCGCACCGCTGCAGGCGCACGTCACCAACCTCGACGCCTCCGACTTCCTTGGCCGGCTCGCGCTGGTCCGCATCCACAACGGCGAGCTCCGCAAGGGCCAGCAGGTCGCGTGGATGCACGCCGACGGCGTCAAGACCGTCAAGATCACCGAACTGCTGAAGACGGTCGGCGTCAGCCGGGAGCCGGGCGAGGTCGCGGTCGCCGGTGACATCGTCGCCGTCGCGGGCATCCCCGAGATCATGATCGGCGACACCCTCGCCGACACCGAGAACCCGGTCGCGCTGCCGACCATCAGCGTCGACGAGCCCGCGATCTCCGTCGTCATCGGCACCAACACCTCGCCGCTGGTCGGCCGGGTGAAGGGTCACAAGCTCACCGCCCGCATGGTCAAGTCCCGCCTCGACTCCGAGCTGATCGGCAACGTGTCGCTGCGCGTCCTCGACATCGGCCGCCCGGACGCGTGGGAGGTGCAGGGCCGCGGCGAGCTGGCGCTGGCCATCCTCGTCGAGCAGATGCGCCGCGAGGGCTTCGAGCTGACCGTCGGCAAGCCGCAGGTCGTCACCCGGCAGGTCGACGGCAAGGTGCACGAGCCGTTCGAGGAGCTGACCATCGACACCCCCGAGGAGCACCTCGGGTCGATCACGCAGCTGCTCGCGAACCGCAAGGGCAAGATGGTCCAGATGACCAACCATGGCACCGGCTGGGTCCGCATGGAGTTCATCGTCCCGTCGCGTGGTCTGATCGGGTTCCGCACCGACTTCCTCACCGAGACCCGCGGCACCGGCATCGCCAACGCCGTCTCGCACGGTTACGGCCCGTGGGCGGGCGAGATCCGGGCCCGGCACACCGGCTCGCTGGTCTCCGACCGCACCGGCTCGGTGACCCCGTTCGCGATGATCCAGCTCTCCGACCGCGGCACCTTCTTCGTCGAGCCGGGTGCGGACACGTACGAGGGCATGGTCGTCGGCATCAACCCGCGTGCCGAGGATCTCGACATCAACGTCACCAAGGAAAAGAAGCTCACCAACATGCGCTCGGCGACCGCCGACGCCACCGAGACGCTCGCGAAGCCGATCGAGCTGACCCTCGAGGGTGCGATGGAGTTCTGCGCGGGCGACGAGTGCGTCGAGGTCACCCCGGAGGCGATCCGCGTCCGCAAGGTGCACCTGTCGCAGACCGACCGGGCCCGTGAGCGGTCGCGCGCGAAGTCCCGTGACAAGGCCGCGCTGTAAGGTGCGCTGACGCGCCCGTGGGTGGGGTTTCCCCCCCTCGGGGGGTGCACCCCCCCCAGGCGGGGTGGCCGCCAACCCAAAGGGAG
>NZ_JBSGXD010000001.1:99015-266861 GCF_053609225.1 Rhodococcus sp. NPDC054953
GGTCCTGGGGGGGGTAGGGAGAGAGGTCCTGGGAAAATGCTTTGTGGTGGGGCTTCCCGCCTCCCCTGTGTGGGGGGCCCCCCCAGTTCGGGTCACCCCCCCCCCACGGTCGGCGTAGCCGCAGACCGAAGGGACGGGTGAGTGCGAGGGATTCTGCCGATCGCGACCGTGCTGGCCGCGGGGCTCGTGCTCGCCGGCTGCACCGCGAATCCGCCGCCGCCGGTGGAGAGCACGGACAGCCCGAAACCCACCACGACGGTCCCGACGAAGAACACCGTCGTTGTCGCGATCGACGAGATCGGTCAGGGCTTCAACCCGCACCTGCTCTCCGACCAGTCCCCGGTGAACGCCGCGGTCACGTCGATGGTGCTGCCGAGCCCGTTCCGGCCGGTCCCGAGCGCCACCGTGCCGGGGGGCACCGACTGGGCGCCGGACGAGTCGCTGCTGGTGTCGGCGGACGTCACCGCGCAGGCCCCGTTCACGGTCACCTACCAGCTCCGCAACGAGGCACAGTGGTCGGACAGCGCACCGATCGCGGCCGAGGACTTCCGCTACCTGTGGCAGCAGATGATCAGCGAGCCGGGCGTCGTCGACCCCGCGGGCTACGCGCTGATCGACGACGTCGCCTCGTCGGCGGGCGGCAAGACGGTCACGGTCACGATGCGCGCCCCCTATCCGGCGTGGCGTGAGCTGTTCACCGACCTGCTGCCGTCGCATCTGGTCAAGGACACCCCCGGCGGCTTCGCGCGCGGGCTGGCCGAGAACATCCCGGTGTCCGGCGCACAGTTCCACATCAAGAGCGTTGACCGGGGTCGCGACGAGATTCTCCTCGAACGCAACGACCGGTTCTGGGGTCGCCCGGCCGTCGCCGACCAGGTCCTGCTGCGGCGGGGTGGGTCCAACGCGCAGCTCACCGACTCGATCCGCTCCGGTGACGCGCAGGTCGTCCAGGTTCGGGGCGCGGGCACGCTGCAGGCGCAGCTCGGTGCGGTCCCCGGCGTCCGGTCCGGCACGACGCCGCAGCCGCGGGTGCTGGACGTGACCCTCAACGGCCGCACCCCGACGGTGTCCGACCAGCGGGTGCGGCGCGGGCTCTTCGGCCTGG
This sequence comes from Rhodococcus sp. NPDC054953, assembly GCF_053609225.1. NCBI lineage: Bacteria > Bacillati > Actinomycetota > Actinomycetes > Mycobacteriales > Nocardiaceae > Rhodococcus > Rhodococcus sp. NPDC054953. The sequence continues at coordinate 100,121 of NZ_JBSGXD010000001.1, forward strand.
TCGACCCCGACCTGCTCGCCGCCGTCGGCACCCCGACGGGCGCGAACGCGAGCGTGGCGCGGGCCCAGGTGCTTGCGCCGTCCGCGCCCGGCTACGCCCCGACGGCGCCGCCGCCGCTGGGACGCGAGCAGGCGCTCGGTTTGCTCGCGGAATCCGGGTGGCTGCACGAGCCGGTGGATCCGACGGACCCGGACGGGGCGTGGCAGCTCGTGCGCGACGGCGCCCCGATGACCCTGACGATCGGGGCCACGGCGGGTGACGACACCGCGATCGCGGTCGCGAACACGGCGGCCGATCAGTGGCGCGGTGCCGGAGCCACGGTGACCGTGACGACGATGCGTGCGGAGGAGCTGTACGGTCGGGCGCTGATCGACGGCCGGGTGGACGCGGTGGTCGGCTGGACCAGGGCCGGGTCGGACCCGGCGACGGCGCTGGCGTCCCGGTACGGCTGCCCGCTGCCCGCCGGTCCGGTGCCGGAGCCGCTGGCGGAAACCGACGACGTGCCCGCACCGACAGCGACGGGTCACCCCGACCCCGACGGGTCGGCGACCGACGAGGACGCCGAGCCGACGGACGAGAACACCGAGCCGAATCCCGCTGCACCGAGCAACGTCTCGGGACTGTGTGACCCGACCCTGCAGCAGGGGATCGACGACGCGCTGCGCGGGATCGGCGATGTCGGGCAGCTGATCGCGCAGGCCGAACCCCGACTGTGGGAGTTGGCGACGGTGCTTCCGGTCCTGCAGGACACCACCGTCGTCGCCGCGGGTCCGGACGTGGATGGTGTGTCGCTGACCGGGGCGACGGGAGTCGGCATCTTCAGTGATGTCGCGGAGTGGTCGAGGAACTGAACTGATGACGACGAACGCTGGGGACGCGCGACTGCTCGTCGTGCACGCCCATCCCGACGACGAAACCCTCACCATGGGCGGAACCATCGCCCGCTACGCCGCAGCGGGTGCCGAGGTCACGGTCGTGACCTGCACGCTCGGGGAGGAGGGCGAGGTGATCGGCGACACCTGGGCCGGGCTGGTCGCGGACCGCGCCGATCAGCTGGGGGGTTACCGCATCCTCGAACTGTCCTCGGCGCTGGGCAGGCTCGGGGTCGCGGCGCCCCGGTTCCTCGGCGGGGCCGGGCGGTGGCGGGATTCCGGCATGGCCGGGACCCCGGCGGCGGCGAATCCGCGCGCCTTTGTGAACGCGGACCGGGACGAGGTCGTCGGCGCGCTGGTCGAGGTGATCCGGGAGCGGCGCCCCCAGGTCGTGGTCTGCTACGACCCGAACGGCGGCTACGGTCACCCCGACCACATTCGGGTGCACGAGGTGGTCACGGCGGCGGTCGAGGCCGCCGCCGCGCCGGAGCATTCCGCGGGCGGGCAGCCGTGGGACGTCGCCAAGCTGTACTGGACGGTCACCGAGGAGTCGTCGTTGGCCGAGGGACTCGGGTGCATCACCGAGGTCCCGGCGACGTGGCGGCTGCCGGAGCCCGGCGAACTGCCGTGCGTGCCGGACGAGTCGGTGACCACCACCATCGACGTCCGCGCGCACCTGCCCGCGAAGGTCGCCGCGTTCGAGGCGCACGCCACCCAGGTCACGGTGGCGCCGAGTCGCACCGAATACGCGTTGTCCAACAGCATCGTCCAGCCGATCCTGGTGGACGAGCACTACGTGTTGGTCCGTGGCGAGCGCGGCGAGACCGGCCCGGACGGGCGCGAGCGGGATCTGTTCTCCGGCGTGTGAGGCCGTCCCTCCCGGGTTAGGCTGTGGTCGGTTTCCACAGTGTGTGTTTCACCCACGGAGGGACACGGACCGATGGCGCTGCACCGGGTCGGGGATCACGTCGACATCTATGCGACACCGCTCAGCGAGGCGGTCCTCCCCAAATATCAAATGCCGCAAGGTGCGTCGGATCCGCGGATCGCCTTTGCGCTGATCCGCGGCGAGCTGGCGCTGGACGGGAACTCCTCGCAGAACCTCGCGACCTTCTGCTCGACCTGGTCCGAGGACGAGGTGCACCGGCTGATGAACGACTGCCTCGACAAGAACATGATCGACAAGGACGAGTACCCGCAGACCGCGGAGATCGAGTCCCGCTGCGTCCACATGCTCGCGGATCTGTGGAACTCGCCGGACGGCCGGACCACGGTCGGCTGCTCGACGACCGGGTCGAGCGAGGCCGCGATGCTCGGCGGGCTGGCGCTGAAGTGGCGCTGGCGGGAACGGCGCCGCGACGAAGGCAGGCCGACGGATCGGCCGAACCTGGTCTGCGGCCCGGTCCAGGTGTGCTGGGAGAAGTTCGCCCGCTACTTCGACGTGGAGCTGCGCCAGGTCCCGCTCGAGGAGGGGGCGACCGGCCTGCTGCCGCACCAACTGCGTGAGTACGTGGACGAGAACACGATCGGGGTCATCGCGATTCTCGGGGTCACCTACACGTGCAACTACGAGCCGGTCGCGGAGATCGCGGCGGAACTCGATGCGATCGAGCAGGAACACGGCTGGGACGTCCCGATTCACGTCGACGCGGCAAGCGGTGGATTCATCGCCCCGTTCGTACAGCCGGAACTGGTGTGGGACTTCAGGATTGCCCGGGTGGCATCGATCAACGCGTCCGGGCACAAGTACGGTCTCGCGCCGCTCGGTGTCGGCTGGGCGGTCTGGCGCAGCGCCGACCGGTTGCCCGAGGACCTGGTGTTCCGGGTCAGCTATCTCGGCGGTGACATGCCGACCTTCGCGTTGAATTTCTCCCGGCCCGGCGGCGAGATCGTCGCCCAGTACTACCTGCTGTTGCGCCTCGGCCGTGAGGGGTACCGGCAGATCCAGCAGAACTGCGCGGACACCGCCCAGTACTTCGCCGAGCGGATCCGGGAGATGGGTCCGTTCACGATCCTCTACGACGGGACCGGGGGCCTGCCCGCGGTGTCGTACACCCTCACCGATCCCGCGACGGCCGGCTTCTCGCTATACGACCTCAGCGACGCGCTGCGGGCCCGGGGATGGCAGGTGCCGTCCTACCCGTTGCCGCCGCACCGGGAGGCCACCGTCGTGCAACGGGTGCTGGTGCGGCACGGCATCTCCCGGGACGCGATCGCGCTGCTCGCTGCCGACATCGAGACGGCGCTGCAGCGGCTGCGGCACGGCACCCCGGACGACAGCGAACGGACGGCGTTCCACCACTGATCACCCCGAGCGCCTATGCTGTGATGCACGTCATACCGCTAGGGGTGGGGGAGGTGCCCGGGTGAACTGGAGCGTCCAGAACCAGATCGTCGCGTTCGTGGACTCGCTGCGGCCGAACGCGCAGGTGCATCACGAGATGTACATGAACGCGCTGTACGGGTTCGTTGACATGCAGTCGCATCTGCTGACGATGCTCGGGTATCCGCCGGTGCCCTGACGGGACCGGCGAGCCGCCTACGATTGTCGGTCATGACCGTCGGATCCGCCCCAACCCAGCGCGCCGCAGGCACCGGCGTCCTTGATCGAGTCGTTCTCGTCCTGCTGGTCTTCGACGGGTTCCTCACCGCGATCCTCGCGGTGCTCTTCCTGCCAGCCCGGTTGGGGTCGGTCCCGTTCCCGATCAGCGCGCTGGCCGCCGCGGTCGTCAACATCGCGCTGCTGGTCGGGGCCCGCACGGTGACCGACCGCCCCGCGCGGTACGCGCTCCCGCTCGCGGGCTGGTTCCTCGGGTTCCTGATGTGCATGGTTGGCGGCCCCGGCGGTGATTCGCTGCTGATCGCCGACTGGCGCACGATGCTCCTGCTCGTCGCCAGCGTGGTCCCCGCGGTCGCGTTGCTGCTCACCTGGGGCGCCGCCGCGGCGGTCGAACGCGGGCAGGCTGCACGCCGCTGACCCGCGGGGGTGCGGCTCAGGGGAGTAGCCCCGCGGCGCGTCCGGCGTCGGCGAGAACGGTCTCGAGCATCGTCGGGGTGAGCCGGCCGGTGAAGGTGTTCTGCTGGCTGACGTGATAGCTGCCGAACAGGTGCAGCGGCCGTGTGCCTGCCAACTCGACGTGCGCGCCGTGGCCGAACGTCGGGCGCGGGCGCGGCACCGTCCAGCCCGCGTCGGCCAGGACCGGCAGCAACGCCCGCCACCCGAATCCGCCGAGCACCACCACCGCCCGCAGCGTCGGCGTCAGCAGGCGCAGCTCCTCGTCGAGCCAGCGGCGGCAGGTGTCCCGCTCGACGGGGGTGGGCTTGTTGTCCGGCGGCGCGCAATGCACGGGTGCGGTGATCCTGGTGCCGCGCAACGCGAGCCCGTCGTCGAGGGACACGGCGGTCGGCTGGTTCGCCAGGCCGACGGCGTGCAGCGCGGCGTACAGGACGTCGCCGCTGCGGTCGCCGGTGAACATCCGCCCGGTGCGGTTCCCGCCGTGCGCGGCGGGCGCCAGCCCGACGATCAGCAGCGCCGCGTCGGGTGGCCCGAACCCGGGAACCGGACGTCCCCAATAGGTTTCGTCACGGAACGCGGCCCGCTTCTCCCGCGCCACCCGCTCCCGCCACTCGACGAGACGCGGGCAGCGCCGGCAGTCGATCAGGTCGGCGTCCATGTCCGCCAGGGTCGGGTACCTCACCGGCGCGCCCAGACGTCGCAGCCGCCGGGCGTCACCGTCTCCACCAGTGGCCATGCCCGATCGGCTGGCAGGTCCAGGACCTGGTAGGCGCCGATGCCCGCCGGGGTCGCGGCGATCACCGTGGCGACACCGGCGCGACGCTGGAAGTAGGTCTGCCGTACGGTCCATCCGACAATCCCGTTCGCGTCAAGGGTGTGCGTGCTGCGATCGAGGGAACCGCTGCGGGTCACCAGCCGCCCCGGCGGGGTCGCGTGCCCGAGCCCGCGGTAGCGGTCGTACGCCAGTGCCGCAGCGGCGACCGCGAGCAGTGCGATCCCCGCCCACACCGGCCACCGGATCGGGGCGCCGACCGCCCCGGCCACCGCGGCCCCGGCGGCGACCACCGCCAGCGGGACCAACGCCCGGGTGTACCGCCTGCGCCGTGCTGCGCCGCCGTGCCGCGCGAGGGTCACGCCGTCGAGCCCCCGACCCAGCACGAGGTGCCGCATGCGCAGCGCGTCGCCGCGCGGGGCCTGCGGAAGCAGCATCGACGAATGTCGCCGCTCGGTGGACACCCCGGTCATCACCGCGTCGAGGCGCGCGCCCCCCGCGAGCCGGAGCAGCAGGGGCTCGCGGAGGCTGGTGCCGCGCAGCCGTGCCCGGTCCAGGGTGGTCTGCCGGGTGCGGAGCAGGCCGTGGCTCACGTGCAGCACGTGCCCGTCGTCGGTGACCCGCAGGTCGCCGAACGCCAGCAGGTAGCGAATGCAGGCGAGGCCACTCGCGATCACCAGCAGCGCGACCACCCCGACGCCGACCATGACCACGACCCCGAGACCGCGCAGCCACTGCAGGCCAGCGGCGACCGCGTCGGCGTTCGCGAGCCGCTCACCGATCCCGTACTGGAACGCCAACCCGACCGCGGCGGCGACCGTGAGCACCCCGGTCATCGACAGCGGGGCGTACCGCACCCAGGTCGGGGACCAGTGCGCGATCTCGACCGCGGGCGGCGGCGCGACCTCCGCCGGTCCGTCGGGGAGTGCCGGATCGGGGTGCCGGGTCAGCAGCGCCTCCCGCAGTGCCGGGACCACCCGGGCATCGAGGGCGTTGAGCTCGAATCGCGCGGTCCGACCTGCCTTCTCGGCGCGCTGCCCGGTCCCGATCCGCACCACCGCCAGGCCGAGGATCCGATGCAGCGGGCCTGCCTCTACGTCGACCGACCGGATCCGGTTGCGCGGGATGGAGAGCAGCTTCCGCTCGACCACCCCGGTCCGCAGCTGCACGTGCACCGGGCCGATCCGGTAGCTGGTGGTCAGCCACCGTGCGATCGCGACCCCGACCAGGGCCGCCACCGCAGCAAGCCCCCACAGGTGGTTGCCGCTCTGACTGCCGAGAATCAACGAGACCAGCAGCACCGGAAGGAACTTGACCGCCTCGGTCACCGGATGCACCAGCAGCATCCGGGTGTCGAGCCGCAGCCACGGCTGCTCCTCCTCGGCGGCGAGGGCGGCGGGTCCCGAGTCCTCCGGCGGCGCGGCCCCGTGCGCCGGGTGCGGCCCGGTCACGTCGCGTCACCGACATTGCGGCCCGCGATCTCGGTCAGGCGGGTGACGGCGGCGTCGGCGACCCCGGAGTCGAGGGCCTCGATCCGCACCGCGCCAGCCGACGACGCGGTGGTGACGGTGACGGTCGCGAGGCCGAGCATCCGTTCCAGGGGGCCGCGTTCGGTGTCGACGGTCTGGATCCGGGAGATCGGCGCGATCCGGCGTTCCTGGGTGAACCAGCCGGTCCGGGTGTACACGGCCGTGTCACTGATCTCCCACCGGTGTACCCGGTACCGCCACCGCGGGACGACGAACACGTGGGCCACCGCCGCCAGCGCGGTCGCCGCGAACACCGCGACATGCGGCCACGTCGTCCACGCCCGGTCCACGAACCCCCACACCATCTGGGCGACGAACACCGCCGCCCACCCCAGGGCGGCGCCGAGCGCCCACAGCAGCGGTGCCCGGCGCGACGGCCGCCACCGCGGATCGGCCATCGTGACGACGGCGGTCGGGGGAGTGCTCACCCCTCCACCCTGCCGCATCGGGCGGTGCACCGCCCGCACGCCACGATGTGGCCTAGCCTGGGAGGGAGCGGAAGGAGCGTCCGGTGGATCGACTCGACAACGAGATGGCGGAAGCGGATCGGGCTGCTCAACAGGACCCGGCGCTGCCCGACGAGGAGCGCGAACAGTCCGCGACGCTCGAGACCGTCGGCACCAGGGAGGTCGACGAGGCCGATGCGGTCGAGCAGTCGCGGGACGTGCCCGACGACGAGGAGTACCCGCGCTAGCGCGGCACCTGCTCTGGCGTAGGTCTCCGACGATGGCGCATGATCGACGGCGTGACTGCTGACGACCACGCCCCCGCTTCGATGCTGCCCGCTCCGACGATGCCGACTGCGGCGCCTGCGGCATCTGCCATGCGGCGCGCGTTGCGTCGGGCCAGGGACGGGGCGACCCTCAACGTCGACGAGGCGACCGTGCTGCTGCACGCGCGCGGCGCCGACCTGCAGGATCTATGCAACTCGGCGGCGCGGGTGCGGGACGCCGGGCTGGAGGCCGCAGGCAGGCCGCGGACGGTCAGCTACTCGCGGAAGGTGTTCATTCCGCTGACCCGGCTGTGCCGCGACCGGTGCCACTACTGCACGTTCGTCACCGTCCCGGGCAAGCTGCGCGCCGACGGGCACGGCATGTACCTGGACCCGGACGAGGTCCTCGACATCGCGCGGCGCGGCGTCGAACTCGGCTGCAAGGAGGCCCTGTTCACGCTCGGGGACCGGCCGGAGGACCGGTGGCCGGAGGCGAAGGAGTGGCTGGAGTCCCGCGGCTACGACTCCACCCTGGACTACGTGCGGGCGATGGCGATCCGGGTGCTCGAGGAGACCGGGTTGCTGCCGCACCTGAACCCCGGCGTGCTGAGCTGGGAGGAGATCTCCCGGCTCAAGCCCGTCGCCCCGTCGATGGGGATGATGCTGGAGACCACCGCGACCCGGCTGTTCACCGAGAAGGGGCAGTGCCACCACGGCAGCCCCGACAAGGATCCGGCGGTGCGGCTGCGCACCCTCACCGACGCGGGCAGGCTGTCGGTGCCGTTCACCACCGGGCTGCTGGTCGGGATCGGCGAGACGATGACCGAACGAGCCGAGACGATCATGGCGATCCGCAAGTCGCACAAGGCGTTCGGGCACGTCCAGGAGGTGATCGTGCAGAACTTCCTCGCCAAGGATGACACCGCGATGCGCGAGCGTCCGGATGCCGGGATCGACGAGTACCGCGCCGCGATCGCGGTCACCCGGCTCGTGCTCGGCCCGGCGATGCGGATCCAGTCCCCGCCGAACCTGGTCTCCGGCGACGAGTGCCTTGCGCTGATCGCGGCGGGCGTCGACGACTGGGGCGGGGTGTCGCCGCTGACCCCGGACCACGTCAACCCGGAGCGGCCGTGGCCGAACCTCGACACCCTCGCCGCGATCACCGCCGAGGCCGGATACACCCTCGTCGAACGGACCGCCGCGCAACCGCAGTACGTGCTCGCGGGTTCCCCGTGGATCGACCCGCGGATCGCCGGGCACGTGCAGGCCCTCGCCGACCCCGGCACCGGCCTGGCCCGCCCCGACGCGATCCCGTCCGGGCTGCCGTGGCAGGAACCGGACGAGACCTGGTCCTCCAGCGGCCGCATCGACCTGAACACCGAGATCGACACCGACGGCCGCAACACCGAGACCCGCTCCGACCTGGGCAGCGCGTTCGGCGACTGGGAGACGGTCCGTGAGCAGGTGCTCTCGCTCAGTGCCCCGCAGCGGGTGGACTCCGACGTGCTGACCGCGCTGCGCAACGCCGAGGCCGATCCGGCGGGATGCTCGGACGACGACTACCGGGCGCTCGCGACCGCGGAGGGTGCCGGGCTCGAGGCCCTCGTCGCCCTCGCCGACACCCTGCGCCGCGACGCCGTCGGCGACGACGTCACCTACGTGGTGAACCGGAACATCAACTTCACCAACATCTGCTACACCGGCTGCCGGTTCTGCGCGTTCGCGCAGCGCAAGGGTGATGCGGACGCGTTCACGCTGTCCGCAGCCGAGGTCGCGGACCGGGCGTGGGAGGCGCACGTCGCTGGCGCGACCGAGGTGTGCATGCAGGGCGGCATCGACCCCGAACTTCCGGTCACCGGGTACGCCGACCTGGTTCGCGCGGTCAAGCAGCGGGTTCCGTCGATGCACGTGCACGCGTTCTCGCCGATGGAGATCGTCAACGGCGCCTCCCGCAGCGGGCAGTCCGTCCGGGACTGGCTGACCGAACTGCGCGCCGCCGGCCTCGACACCATTCCCGGCACGGCCGCGGAAATCCTCGACGACGAGGTCCGCTGGGTGCTGACGAAGGGGAAGCTGCCGACCAGCACCTGGATCGAGGTGGTCAGCACCGCGCACGAGGTGGGTCTGCGGTCGAGTTCGACGATGATGTACGGGCACGTCGATCAGCCGCACCACTGGGTCGGGCACCTGAACGTGCTGCGCGGAATCCAGGACCGCACGGGCGGTTTCACCGAGTTCGTGCTGCTGCCGTTCGTGCACCAGTCGTCGCCGCTCTACCTCGCTGGCGCGTCCCGTCCCGGCCCGACGATGCGCGACAACCGGGCCGCCCACGCGCTGGCCCGGGTGATGCTGCACGGTCGGATCCACAACATCCAGACCAGCTGGGTGAAGCTGGGCATCGACGGCACCCGGGCGATGCTGCAGGGCGGCGCCAACGATCTCGGCGGGACCCTGATGGAGGAGACGATCTCAAGGATGGCCGGCTCCCAGCACGGCTCGGAAAAGACCGTCGCGGAACTGCGGGCGATCGCCGAGGGCATCGGCAGACCGGCCAGGGAACGCACGACCGGGTACGCGGAGCGGACCGACGAGGCGAGGGTGGTGGTGTCATGAGCGAGCGTGATCCGATCGGGGACGCGCGGGTCGTCGCGGTGCTGGACCGGGCGGCGTGGGGCGTCAACCCGGTCCTGGACCTGGCGTCGGCGGACCCGTTCGGGATCAAGGCCCGCACCTTCGTGCCACCAACCCAGGGCGCTGGCCCGCTGGACCGGGTGCTCGACGGCGCCGCCTGGCTGCTCGACGTCGCGGAGCTGCCGGGCACCGCGGCGTGGGAGCAGGCGAGCGACGAGCGGCGCGCCCGCTGGTGGCTGACCCGGCTGGGGCTGCTCAACACGATCGTGGTCGCGTTCCCCGGCGTGCTCGGCCCGGTCGCGAAGCGGCTGCCGCTGCAGGACCTGCTCGGGTTCGCGAACCAGACCCTGGTGCTGATTGCGGTGGCCAGGGAACTGGGCGTGACGGATCGGACCGCGCAGGTGGAGCTGCTTGCGTCGGTGCTGTGCCGCAGGGAGATCGACGCGCGCACCCTGCTCACCGCGGACCAGCGGGAGCGGGACGAGGAGCCGCGCGGATGGCGGCCGCTCGCCGCGCTCGGTGGCATGTGGCAGACCGCTCGGGTGCTGCGGGCGATTCCCGGTGAACTGCAGCGGCGGCCGCAACCGTCCCGACCGTGGCGGGCCCTCGGGCACCTGCCGCTCGTCGGCGCGATCGCCGACTACCTCGGGGAGCGGGGGGCCCTGTTCGACGCGGCGGTACAGGGGAAACGATGGGTCGACGGGCACACCGTGCGCACCGCCGTCGCGGGCAGCGGGGCCAGGGGCGCCACCACCGTCTGAGGGCACCCTAAGCCGGTCTTCCTCTCGGGCAGGGGTGATACTGGTAACCCTGGTGCGCGACGTGCGCCCGATCAGAGGTCCGTGTCAGAAAGGCAGCGGCAGTGCCCTACACGATTGCAGAACCGTGCGTGGATGTGCTCGACAAGGCATGCATCGAGGAGTGCCCCGTCGACTGTATTTACGAGGGTGGCCGGATGCTGTACATCCACCCCGACGAGTGCGTGGACTGCGGTGCCTGCGAGCCGGTCTGCCCGGTCGAGGCGATCTTCTACGAGGACGACGTCCCGGACCAGTGGAACGCGTACGTCTCCGCGAACGTCGACTTCTTCGTCGACCTCGGCTCGCCCGGCGGCGCCGCCAAGCTCGGCAAGGTCGACTACGACCCGCCGTTCATCAAGGCGCTGCCCCCCATGGGCGAGCACTGAGGCGCTGACCGTGCCCCGCAATGCCGTGTCGCGCGGTCTGCCGGACTTCCCCTGGGATTCGCTCGCCGACGCGAAGGCGACGGCGCAGGCGCATCCCGACGGGATCGTCAACCTGTCCGTCGGCACCCCCGTCGACCCGGTCGCCCCGCTGATCCGGGAGGCCCTCGCCTCGGTGTCCGCGATTCCCGGATACCCGACGACGCACGGCACCGCCGCGCTGCGGGAGGCCGCGAGCGCGGCCCTCGCGCGGCGCTACGGCGTCACCGGGATCGACCCGGCCGCGGTGCTGCCCGCGCTCGGCACCAAGGAGATGATCGCCTGGATGCCGACCCTGCTCGGCCTCGGCGCGGGCGACCTGGTGGTCATTCCCGAGGTCGCGTACCCGACATACGAGGTGGGCGCGCTGCTCGCCGGGTGCCGGGTGTTGCGGGCGGACGGGCTGACCCGGCTCGGCCCGGAGAGGCCCGAACTGATCTTCATCAACTCCCCGTCGAATCCGACCGGCAAGGTGCTCGGCATCGACCACCTGCGCAAGGTCGTCGAGTTCGCCCGCAGCCGGGACGCGATCGTCGTGTCGGACGAGTGCTACCTGGGCCTCACCTGGGACGCCGACGCCTACTCGGTGCTCGACCCGCGGGTCTGCGACGGCGACCACACGAACCTGCTTGCCGTGCACTCGCTGTCCAAGACGTCGAACCTGGCCAGCTATCGCGCCGGCTTCGTCACCGGCGATCCGGCGCTCGTCGCGGAACTGCTCGAGGTCCGCAAGCACGCGGGCATGATCGTGCCGCTGCCGGTGCAGGCCGCGATGACCGCCGCGCTCGGCGACGACGACCACGAGAACGAGCAGCGGGAGCGGTACCGCAGGCGCCGCGAGACCCTGCTCGCCGCCGTCCGGAAAGCCGGGTTCACCGTCGACAACTCCGAGGCCGGGCTGTACCTGTGGCTGACCAGGGAGGAGGCGTGCCGCGACACCGTCGACTGGTTCGCCGAGCGCGGCATCCTGGTCGCCCCCGGCGACTTCTACGGCCCCGGTAGCAGGCGCCACGTACGGATGGCGCTGACCGAGACCGACGAGCGCATCGCCGCCGCTGCCGCTCGACTCGCCGGATGACCCGAGGCCCATTCCTGCTCCGCGCCGCGGTGCTCGCGGCGGCCGTCGCCGTCGCCGCGGTCCCGCTCGCTGCCGCGGGCGTTCCCGCGGCATCACCAGCGGCGGTGCCGGTGTCCGCGCGCTATGCCGAACCCGGTCCGTGGCAGGTGGCCGCCGCTGCGGCACCGGGCGCGGCGCCCGGCTGCCGCGACATCTGGCCGAGCGGCGACGACCCGGCACCGTCCGACGGGCCGCCCCCCGGCACCCGGTACGAGGTGTTCCACCCGGTCCGCGACAACGACGGCGACAGCGACAGCGACGGCGATGGCGATGGCGTCCGGCACCCGGTCGTCACGTTCGGCAACGGCAGTCACGCCACCTCACGCCAGTACGAGACGCTGCTGCGGCACCTGGCGTCCTGGGGTTTCGTCGTGGTCGTCGCCAACAGCTGCGACACCGGTGACGGGGCCGAGATGCTCGACGCCCTCGACGAGGTGCTCGCGCTGGACACCGACCCGGACAGTGCGCTGCACGATCGGCTCGACGTCACCCGCATCGCGGCCCTCGGCCACTCCCAGGGGGCGGGTGGGGCGGTCAACGCCACCACCCGGTCGAACGGCCGGATCACCGCAACCGCGCTGCTGAACCTGCCCGACCCGATGTGGGTCACCGAGCCGACCGACGCCATCGACACCGCCGCGCTCACCGGCCCGGTCCTCCTGCTCACCGGCGCGGCCGATCCCGTGTCCACCGCGGCCGCGCAACAGGGCTACTTCGACGCCGTCCCCGGCCCGGCGACGCGGGGCAGACTGCTCGGCACCGCACACACCTGGCCCCGCGACGGGGGCGGGTTCCGCGGCTACCTCACCGCCTGGCTCGACCACACCCTGCGCGGCGACGACGAGGCGGCCCGCGCGTTCACCGGGCCCGCGCCGCAGTTCCTGGCAGACCCGGCCTGGGACCATCGCGAGATCAAGAACTGAGTCGCTCCGCAGGCTCCGCTCCTGCTGCCTCGGGTCGCTCCGCAGGCTCCGCTCCTGCTTTCCGGTCGCTCCGCAGGCTCCGCTCCTGCTTTCCGGTCGCTCCGCAGGCTCCGCTCCTGCTTTCCGGTCGCTCCGCAGGCTCCGCTCCTGCGCTAGCCTGGGGGCGGAGTTCCTCGTTGCCGGGGTACCGCCCCTGCAGCGTCACCGCGGGCAGGAGGCAGCATGGATGCCGTCACGTCGGTTCCCTCGCCGGTCAACGAGCCGGTCCACTCCTACGCGCCGGGCAGCCGTGAGCGCACGATCCTCGCCTCCGAGCTCGCCGAACTGGCCGGGGCGCCCGCGGACCTGCCGCACGTGATCGGCGGCGTGCACCGGTTCGGGCGGGGCGAGCGGGTCAACGTCGTCCAGCCGCACCGGCATGCCGCCGTGCTCGGCACCCTGACCGGCGCCACCCACGAGGACGCCGACGCGGCCGTGACCGCGGCGGTCGCCGCTGCCCCCGAATGGCGGTCGCTGCCGTTCGATGAGCGGGCCGCGATCCTGCTGCGCGCTGCGGACCTGATGTCCGGGCCGTGGCGTGAAACCCTCGTTGCCGCAACGATGCTCGGGCAGTCCAAGTCGGTCCAGCAGGCCGAGATCGACTCCCCGTGCGAACTCGTCGACTTCTGGCGGTTCAATGTGCACTTCGCGCGGCAGATCCTCGCCGAGCAGCCCGCCTCGAGTCCGGGGGTGTGGAATCGGATGGAGTACCGCCCGCTCGAGGGATTCGTCTACGCCGTTACCCCGTTCAACTTCACCGCGATCGCGGGCAACCTGCCCACCGCACCCGCGCTGATGGGCAACACGGTGGTGTGGAAGCCGGCGTCCACCCAGACGCTGGCGGCCTACTGGACGATGAAGGTGCTGGAGGAGGCGGGCCTGCCGCCGGGGGTGATCAACCTGGTCACCGGGTCCGGTGTCGCGGTGTCCGAGGTGGTGCTGGGTGATCCGAGGCTGGCGGGCATCCACTTCACCGGTTCGACCGCGACGTTCCAACACCTGTGGCGGGAGGTCGGTGCGAACATCGGCCGCTACCGCGGATATCCGCGGCTGGTGGGGGAGACCGGCGGCAAGGACTTCATCGTCGCGCACCCGTCCGCGAACCCGGATGTGCTGCGCACGGCCCTGATCCGCGGGGCGTTCGAGTACCAGGGGCAGAAGTGCTCCGCCGCGTCCCGCGCCTACATCCCGCGCTCGGTGTGGGACGAGATGGGCGCGGACTTCCTCGCCGAGGTCGACGAACTCGCCTATGGTGACGTCACCGACCTCGCGAACTTCGGTGGGGCGCTGATCGATCGGGCCGCCTACGACAAGAGTGTCGCGGCCATTGAGCGGGCCCGTGGCGCGGCGGGGGTGAAGGTCGCGGTCGGCGGCACCCACGACGACGCGGTCGGCTGGTTCGTCCGGCCGACGGTGCTGCTCGCCGACGATCCGGGCGACGAGTCCTTCGCCACCGAGTACTTCGGGCCGATCCTGTCGGTGCACGTCTACGACGACGCCGGGCCCGCCGCGTTCGACGACCTGCTCGGTGTCGTGGACCGGACCGCGCCGTACGCCCTCACCGGGTCGGTGATCGCCGATGATCGGGCGGCCGTCGAACGGGCCTCGGCGGCACTGCGATTCACCGCGGGGAACTTCTACGTCAACGACAAGCCCACCGGTGCGGTGGTCGGCCAGCAGCCGTTCGGCGGTGCGCGGGCGTCCGGCACCAACGACAAGGCGGGGTCGCCGCTGAACCTGCTGCGCTGGACGTCGGCACGCACGATCAAGGAGACGTTCGTGCCGCCGACGGACCACCGCTACCCGCACATGGGCCCGGAGGCATGAGGTGGCCAACCCGCTGCGCCCGGCGATCCTGGCCGCGGCACGCTCACCCCGGGTGCGGTCGGCGATCACCCACGCCCCCGGCACCCGGTCGCTGGTCACCCGGTTCGTTGCGGGCGAGAGCAGGGCGGAGGCGTCGGACGTCGTGCGCGCACTGCTGGACTCGGGCCTGTCGGTCAGCGTCGACCACCTGGGGGAGGACACCGTCGACCGCGCGCAGGCTCGCGCGGCCGTCGACGAATACCGAGCGCTGCTAGGCGAACTCGGTGATCTGCCGCAGGCGGGCGGGTCGGAGCCGCGCCGGCTGGAGGTGTCGGTGAAGCTGTCCGCGCTAGGTCGGGCGCTGCCCGGGGACGGGGACCGGATCGCCCTCGACCATGCGCGCGCCCTGTGTGAGGCCGCGCAGGCGGCGGGGGTGTGGGTGACCGTCGACGCGGAGGATCACACCACCACCGACTCGACCCTCGCGATCGTCGCCGAGGTGCGCCGCGACTTCCCCTCGCTGGGGACGGTGCTGCAGGCCTACCTGCGGCGGACCTCGGGGGACTGCCGCGACCTGGCAGGTCCGCAGTCCCGAATCCGATTGTGCAAGGGCGCATATCGGGAGCCGTCGTCGGTGGCGTACCAGACCGTGGCGGAGGTGGATGCGTCGTACCTGCGGTGCCTGGCGACGCTGATGGACGGAGCGGGATACCCGATGGTCGCCACCCACGACCCGGCGATGATCGAGGCCGCCCGGGCCGCGGCGGCGCGCGCGGGTCGCGGAGCTGACCGGTTCGAGCATCAGATGCTTTACGGCATCCGCGACGTCGAGCAGCGGCGGCTGGCGGGCACCGGTGCGCGGGTGCGGGTGTACGTCCCGTACGGCGGCCAGTGGTACGGCTACTTCATGCGCAGGCTGGCGGAGCGGCCCGCGAACCTCACCTTCTTCATGCGTCAGCTGGTGAGCCGGGCGTAGGAGTGTGACAGGCTGGCGGGCGTGCTGCTGCGTTCGCTGAACCCCCTTGCCGTCGCCCGAGGCGACGATGTCCCCGACGCCGTCACGATCGACGGCCAGGTCCTCTCCCGCAGTGACCTCGTCGGTGGTGCGGGCGCGCTGGCCCGCAGGCTGGCCGGGGCGCGGCGGGTCGCGGTGCTCGCCGAACCGACCGCGTCCACCGTTGTGGCGATCGTGGCCTGCCTGTTCGCCGGTGTCACCGTGGTGCCGGTGCCGCCGGACTCGGGGCAGGCCGAACGCGACCACATCCTCACCGACTCCGGTGCGCAGGCGTGGCTCGGGGCTGCCCCCGAGGGGACGACGCTGCCCGTCGTCCCGGTGCGGCTGCACGCCAGGGATTGGCACACCCACCCCGAACCCGACCCGGCGTCGATCGCGTTCATCCTCTACACCTCGGGCACCACCGGCGCACCGAAGGGCGTGCTGCTGTCCCGCCGGGCGATCGCGGCCGGGCTCGACGGGCTCGCGCAGGCGTGGCAGTGGACCGAGCGGGACGTCCTCGTGCACGGGCTGCCGCTGTTCCACGTCCACGGCCTGGTCCTCGGTGTGCTCGGGGCGCTGCGGGTCGGCAGCAGGCTCGTGCACACCGGAACCCCGACCCCCGCCGCGTACGCCGCAGCAGGCGGCACCCTGTACTTCGGGGTGCCGACGGTGTGGTCGCGAATCGCCGGCGACGCGGAGTCGGCGCGGGCCCTTGCCGGGGCGCGGCTGCTGGTCTCCGGCAGCGCGCCGCTGCCGGTACCGGTCTTCGAGCGGATCACGGCGCTGACCGGGCTGACCCCGATCGAGCGGTACGGGATGAGCGAAACGATGATCACCCTGTCCACCCGCGTCGACGGCGAACGGCGGCCCGGCTGGGTGGGGGTGCCCGTCGAGGGCGTGACGACCCGCATCGTGGGGGAGGACGGGCTGCCGGCCGCGCACGACGGCGAGTCGATCGGAGGCCTGCAGGTGCGCGGGCCGATGCTGTTCGACGGCTACCTGAATCGGCCCGACGCCACCGCGGCCTCCTGGACGGAGGACGGCTGGTTCATCACTGGTGACGTCGCCGCCATCGACGCGGGCGGAGTCCACCGCATCGTCGGTCGCGAGTCCACCGACCTGATCAAGTCCGGCGGCTACCGGATCGGTGCCGGGGAGGTCGAGGCCAGTCTGCTCGGGCATCCGAGCGTCACCGAGGTCGCCGTGATCGGGCTGCCCGACGACGATCTCGGGCAGCGGATCGTCGCGTTCGTCGTCGGCGACGGCGTCGACCCCGACGCGCTGATCGCGCACGTCGCAGGCGACCTGTCCGCGCACAAACGGCCCCGCGAGATCCGCGTCGTCGACGCGTTGCCGCGCAACGCGATGGGGAAGGTGCAGAAGACGCTGCTCGGCTGAGCGCGTCCCGTGCGGGGCGAGGGGCGGCGGACTAGCCTCGGCAGGATGAGCCTGCCTGCCGAGAACACTCGAATCGTGCTCGCGTCCCGTCCCGTTGGCGAGCCGAAGCCCACCGATTTCCGAGTCGAATCGGGGCCGGTCCCGACGCCGGGCGACGGCCAGCTGCTGCTCGAGACGCTGTACCTGTCCCTCGATCCGTACATGCGGGGCCGGATGAGCGAGGCGGAGTCCTATGCGGAGCCGGTGCCGCTGGGCGCGGTCATGGTCGGCGGCACCGTGTGCCGGGTGCTGGAGTCGCGCGCACCCGGCTTCGCGGCCGGTGACGTGGTGCTGTCGTTCTCGGGGTGGCAGACCCATTCGGTTGCCGACGCCGCGCACGTGCGCAGGCTCGACCCCGCCGCGGCGCCGGTGGAGACGGCGCTCGGTGTGCTCGGCATGCCGGGGTTCACCGCGTACGCGGGGCTGCTGCAGATCGGGAAGCCGCGGCCCGGGGAGACCGTCGTTGTCGCGGCCGCCACCGGGCCGGTCGGGTCCGCGGTCGGTCAGATCGCGAGGATCAAGGGTGCCAGGGCGGTGGGTATCGCGGGCGGGCCGGAGAAGGTCGCCCACCTGAGGGAGCTGGGCTTCGACGCCGCCGTCGACCACCGCGCCCCCGACTTCGCTGCCCAGCTCGCCGCGGCCTGCCCCGACGGCATCGACGTCTACTTCGAGAACGTGGGCGGCGCGGTGTGGGATGCGGTACTGCCGCTGCTCAACACCTACGCGCGGGTTCCGGTGTGCGGCTTGGTCGCTCAGTACAACGCGACCGAGACACCGCCGGGGCCGGACCACGCGCCGGCGCTGATGAGCCGGATCCTGACCAAGAGCCTGACGGTGCGCGGGTTCATCCAGTCGGAGTTCGTCAAGGACCACTACGTGCACTTCCTCGCGGAGATGGCGGCGTGGCTGCGGGACGGGCAGGTCCGGTACCGGGAGGACGTCGTCGACGGCATCGAGAACGCGCCGACGGCGTTCGCCGGGCTGCTGCGCGGCGCGAACTTCGGGAAGCTGCTGATCCGGGTCGCGTCGTGACCGACACCGCGAGCGGACGCCCGGACGTCGCGGTCGGGCCGCTGGCTGCGGCGTCGTTCCTGCTGGAGTTGACGATGCTGACCGTGCTTGCGCTCACCGGCGCCGCGATCGGCGACTCCACCCCGGTGCGCATGCTGGCCGCGGTCGCGCTGCCCGTCGTCGCGGCCGGAATCTGGGCGGTGTGGATGGCGCCGACCTCGACCCGGCGGCTGCCCAACCCACGCCGCCTCGTCGTGCAGGTTGCGCTGTTCGCGGTCACCGGGGTACTCGCGTCGGCCGTCCTCGCGCCGTGGGTCGGGGCGGTGTTCTTCGCGGCCGCGGCCGGGGTGTTCGGTGCGCTGGCGCGGCGCGAGTCGCGGGGGCACTGACCGGTCACGGGTCGGCGAGCACCTCGGCGATCGTGCGGACCCCGGTGAGCACCTCGGTGTACGAGGTGCTCAGCGGGCTCGGCCCCAGCCGCAGTCCCTCGGGGGCCCGGAAGTCGGGGAGCACCCCGCGATCCCAGAGGCGGGGAAGCGCCTCGCGGAAGCGGGGATGGTCGAGGGTGACGTGCCCGCCGCGGCGGGCCGGGTCCAGCGGTGATCCGACGCGGGCCCCGGGAACGAGGTCGCGGCACAGGTCGAGCGCGTGCTCGGTCAGCCGAATCGACTTCGCCCGCACCGCATCGATGCCGACCCGGTCGATCAGGTCGATCGTCGACCGCATCGCGATCATCCCGAGCACCGCGGGGGTGCCGCTGATCAGGCGCCGAATCCCTTCGGCGGGAACGTAACCGGCGGCCATCTCGAACGGTTCTCGGCGTCCCATCCAGCCCCAGATCGGCTGCCGGAACGCCTCCTGGTGCACGGCGTGCACGTACCCGAAGGCGGGCGAGCCGGGACCGCCGTTGAGGTACTTGTAGGTACAGCCGACCGCGAAGTCGACATCCCAGGCGTCGAGTTCGATGGGCACACTGCCCACCGAATGGCACAGGTCCCACAGCACCAGAGCACCCGCGGCGTGCGCGGCCAGGGTGATCGACTCGGCGTCGGCGAGGAACCCCGACCGGTACGCGACATGGCTGAGCACCACGAGGGCGGTCCGGTCGGAGACCGCGTCGCGGACCGCGTCCGCCTCCACTCCTGCGGCGGGATCGACGGTGATCCATCGCAACTCGAGGCCCACCTCGGCGGCGATCCCCTCCAGGACGTAGCGGTCGGTGGGGAAGTTGTCGGTGTCGAGCACGATCTCGGTGCGGCCGGGCCGCAGCGCCAGGGCGCCGCGCGCCAGCTTGTACAGCAGCACGGTGGTCGAGTCGCCGATCGTGGTCTGGCCCGGCGCCGCACCGAGCAGGACCCGGCCGAGCCGATCGCCGATCGTGAGCGGCAGGTCGAACCACTGCTCGTCCCAGCCGCGGATCAACCGCCCCGACCACTGCGCGACGGCAGCGGTGATCGCCTCGGTCGCCTCGATCGTCGGCCTGCCGAGCGAGTTGCCGTCCAGGTAGGACACCACGTCGGACTCGTCGATGCCGTGGAACAGTGCGCGGCAGTCGCGCAGCGGGTCGGCGGCGTCCATGGCGTGTGCTGCGGCCGCGAGGTCGTCGATGGTCACTGCGGTTCCTCCAGGTCGGTGCCGGTGGCTACCCGGGAGCCGGTCAGCCAGGTGGCGAAGTCGCGGTCGTCGGGTGGCGGGACACCGGGCACCCAGCAGATCCGTCGCGGCCCGGCGGCGAACCGTGCGGCCGCGTCGCCGTCGATCAACGCGGCGAGGACCTCGGCTCGGGTCAGCCCGGCGTCGAACAGCCCCGCGATCTCGGCCGCATTGACGCCGAGCGGCAGGTCGCCGTTGCCGAGGTCGGTGCCGTAGCGCACGCGTCCGCCCGCCGCGTGGAAGCGGCGCAGGTTATCGACCGCGCACAGTCGGTCGGCGCCGTCGTGGATCGCGAGGGTGCTGATCCAGCGCATCGAGGCGGCCGCCGCCCGGATCAGGTCGTCGCCGAGTCGTTCGGTCCACGGCGTGTGCGCGAGGACGTCGACGCCCGCGGCGACCGCCCGGGCCGCCTGACCGTCGCCCTCGGCGTGCGCGACGACGCTGCGGCTGAGCCGGTGCGCGGCCGCCACCACCGCGGCAAGGGTGTCGTCGTCGAACACCGGCCCCGCCGCCGAATTCACCGTGACCTTGATGAAATCCGCCCCGACACAGACCTGCTCGGTGACCGCCGCGTCCGCATCGTCCGGCCCGGTGACCTCCCGGACCGATCCGGCTGCCGCCCAGGCCCGGTCGCTCGGGTAGCCGCCGGGTGCGGTGAGGAACTGCCCGGCGAACCTGATCCGCGGCAGCCCGGGCGGCGGATCCCCGCGCCGCCAGCTGGCGGCCGCGTCGAGCCGGGCGCCGAGGTCGTGCACCTCGTCGAGACCGCCAGCGAACAGGGCACGGGCGTCGACGAGGTTGAGGTGCACGTGCGCGTCGCGGAACCCGGGGAAGAGGGTGCCGTCGAGGGGGAGGTCGGTCGCCGGGTCGGCGGGCCGCTCGGGTGCGTCGGATCCGATCCGGCCGCCGCGCAGCGTGAACCGGGTCGGGCCGGTCCACCGGCCGATCCAGGCCTCCCGCACCGCGATGGTCGTCATCGTCCGATCCCGGTCACCGGTTCACCGTCCCACCTCGGTGCGGACCGCGAACAGTTCCGGGAAGAACGTGAGATCCAGGGCGCGCTGCAGGAACCCCACCCCGCTCGACCCGCCGGTGCCGGGCTTGGTGCCGATGATGCGCAGCACGGTCCGCAGGTGCCGGAACCGCCACAGCTGGAAGTTCTCCTCCAGGTCGACCAGTTCCTCGAACGACTCGTACGCCGACCAGTGGTCGTGGGGATGCTCGTAGACGCCCCGGATCAGCGGCAGCAGATCCGGGTTGGCGGCGTAGGGCGCCCGGACGTCACGGTGCAGCGCCGACTCCGGGACCGGCAGCCCGGCGCGGTGCAGGTGCCGCCAGAACTCGTCGTACAGGCTCGGTTCGTCGAGCAGCCGGGACAGCAGGGCGTGCGCGGCGGGGGCGGACTCGAACACCGGCAGCATGCCCGCGTTCTTGTTCCCCAGGATGAACTCCACGGCCCGGTACTGGAACGATTGGAAACCCGATGCGTTGCCGAGGAACCCGCGGAATTGTGAGTACTCGGTCGGGGTCAGCGTCGCGAGCACCGACCACTGCTCGGTCAGCGACCGCTGGATGTGCTTGACCCGCGCGATGCACTTCAACGCCACCGCGATGTCGTCGCGGGCGAGCGCCGACTTCGCGCCAGCGAGTTCGTGCAGCGTCAGCTTCAGCCACAGCTCGCTGGTCTGGTGGGCGACGATGAACAGCAGCTCGTCGTGGTGCTCGGGGACGCTGACCGGATGCTGCGCCCCGAGCAGGGTGCCCAGGTCGAGGTACGAGCCGTAACTCATCCGGTCGGTGAAGTCGGTGACGATGCCCGACTCGATGGGTCGGATGTTGCCGGTGTCGACGTCTCGGTCGCCCATGCCCCGACCCTGCCGCACTCGGCCCGGCGCGTCCAGACGGGAGCTATGTGCGGTCGCGGAACACCGGCTCCCGCTTCTCCCTGCGGGCGACGGTCGCCTCCTCGAAGTTGTCGGTCAGCAGCCGGATCATCAGCTGGCCGAGGCCCTCCTGGTTCATGTGCTGGGCCATCGAGGACGCGTCCAGGCTCGACCACAGGGTCCGTTTCGTCAGCTCGACGCCGGGGCGGGAGAACGACGCGATCCGCTGCGCGAGGTCGAAGCACTCGTCGAGCAGATCCTCCGGCCCGGTCAGCCGGGTGACGAGGCCGATCCGGTCGGCCTCGGCGGCGTCGACATCCCGCCCGGACAGCATGATCTCGAAGGCGCGGGACGAGCCGATGGCCCGCGGCAGCAGGTAGCTCAGGCCCAGTTCGCTTGCCGTCAGGCCGTTGTTGATGCCCGCCGCGCGAAAGTACGCCTCGGTGGACGCGATGCGGATGTCCGCGGCCAGCGACAGGCACAGGCCGCCGCCGATCGCCGCACCGTTGACGGCGGCGATCACCGGCTGGTGCATGCGCCGCAGCGTCAGCACCACCTCGTCGAGCAGTTCCATCGACCGCAGCGCGATCGTCGGCCGGGTCAGGCCGTCGGTGTGCGGGATCGGGCCCGCCGAGGTCTGGTCGGCGCCGGAGCAGAAGCCGCGGCCCGCGCCGGTGAGCACCACCGCGCGCACCGAATTGTCGTTGCTGATCGCCTCGAGGGTTTCCTTCAGCGGGATCATCACGTCGAACGCCATCGCGTTCATCCGCTCGGGCCGGTTCAGGGTGACCAGCGCGACGTGCTCACGGGGCCGCTCGACGAGAACGAAACTCACGGGAACTCCTGTTCGGGAACGGGTTATCGATGTCGCCGACCCTACGTCGGGGAACCGGCGTGGCGGGGGTGATGCGGCGGATCCGTCGATTCGGCGGCAGGGGCGTTGCGGCGGCCGTCCGTGTCCGGTGGGGACGCGGCACGCTCCCATGTCTTGGCGTATGCGTCGACGTACAGCTGACCGGTGCGGCTGCCGATCGACCGCATCAAGGTGTCCGTTGCTGTTCGCACACCGGTCGCCCCCGCGTCCGCGAACGGCACCAGGTCCAGCGGATCGAGGAACTCGACAACCACTCTGCGGCGCCGCCACGGGACCGCTCGATCGGCCCGGGTTCCCGTGATCGCGACTGGCACAAGGGGGACCCCGGTGTTCATCGCGACGCGGACGGCCCCGGTCCGACCGCGGTAGAGGCGGCCGTCAGGTGAACGGGTTCCCTCCGGGTGGATGCCCCACGCTCCGCCCTGCTCGACAATGCCGGTCGCGGCGTCGAGCGCAGGCGACGAGGTCGTGCCTCCACTCCGATCAACCGATATCTGCCCCATGCTCGTAAAGAACCACCGCCGTAGGCGTCCCGTCGCGCCTGCGCCGTCGAAGTAGTCGGACTTGGCCAGGAAGACGATCCGGCGCCTGGCCGCGAGCGTCAGATAGAACGAGTCCAGAACCGCGAGGTGATTGGCCGCCACGATGACCGGCCCGCGCCGCGGAATCTTGCTACGCCCCACGACCTTCGGTCGTCCCCATAGGCGTAGGGCGGGCCCGATCACGACGTGTCGACACAGCCTGTAGAAGCAGGCATTCCAGAACTGCATAGACAGTGTCTACCGGAGCATGGGAGACACTGTCTACATGACGGCAGACGATACGAGATCGGCACTGGTAAAAGCTGGCGTCGAGTTGCTGGAGGAGGCCGACTCTGCCGACGTCGGCCTGCGTGCGATCGCCAGGAGGGCGGGCGTGTCCCACGGGGCACCTCGTCGATGGTTCCCCACGCACCGGAGCCTCCTTGCTGCGATTGCCGGCGAGGGCCTGCGTGACCTCTCCGAAGCCCTCGTCGCCGCGGCTGAATTGTCGGACAACGGCCTCGCGGAGGTCGCCGAGGCCTATGTCGACTTCGCCCGTCGGCGGCCGGCAATGTTCACGCTGATCTTCCGCCACGACCTACTCGAGGGGTCCGGCGCCGAACTGAGGACGGTTTCCCAGCCGCTGTTTTCCTGGCTGGTCACGCTGATAGACCGCTCGGGTGGTGCCCCGGATGCGGAAGCGACGGCGGCGGCGCTGTGGGTGGGCATCCACGGCATCGCGGTGCTCTCGTCGACGGGGGCGCTCGGCCTGGCTGCGTCGGGTGTCGACCCGCGCGACCTGGTCGAGCGGGTGGTGCGAAACAGCATCCACTGATCGGTGTGACCATGCAGGCATGAGGCAGGGGCGATGGTTCGAGTTCCGGAACGTGTCGTACCCCCGCAGTAGACTTCGAACATGAGTTCGGGGGCTGCGGGGTCGGTGGAGCGGGTGGACGAGCACCTGTCCGCCCTCGACGCCGCCGTCGACCGTCTCCTCGGAGACCGGCTGACCGGCCTGTCCAACGACGATATCGTTCATGTGCTGCAGCGCCTTGAGCGGTCGATGCGGAAGCTGGTGGCCGCCGATCAGCAGGTTCTCGTCGAATCCGCCGAACGGTCGCTGCACGCGGTGTTCGACGTCAGGTCGCCGGTCGAGTTTCTGGTCACGACCGTCCGGATCAGCGAGTCGCAGGCGCAGTCGCGGCTGCGGTCCGCGAAGGGCACCGGCACCTGGCACGACTGCCGTGGTGAGGGCCTGCGGGCGGTGTACCCGGACACCGCGAAAGCGTTGCGCGAGGGCGAGATCGGGCTCAAGCATGTCGAGGCGGTCCGGGAGATCATGCGACAGATCCCGGCGTCCGTCGACGACGCGAAGCGCGAGGCGGCGGAGGCGGTCCTGGCGATGGTCGCGCGGCAGGCCGACCCGAAGTACGTCCTGCGGGCGGGTCTTGACCTGCTCGCGTACCTGAATCCGGATGGGAACTTCTCCGATGCCGACCGGGCCAGGCAACGCGGGTTGCGGGTCGGGAGGCAACGGGCCGACCTCATGACCCCGATCTCCGGGTTGCTCGACCCGCAGACGCGGGCGCTGCTCGAGCCGCTGCTGGCGAAGATGGCCCGGCCGGGAATGAACAACCCCGACGACCCGGACTCCCCGTCCGGGGATTGCGAGGCCGAGCATCTCGATCACGATGCGATGGTGCGGGCGGCGGCCCGCGATACCCGCACGACCAGTCAGCGCAATCATGATGCGTTGCAGGTCGGGTTGCGGCACCTGCTCGGGTCGGGGGCGTTGGGTCGGCATCGGGGGCTGCCCGCGACGGCGATCATCACGATGACCCTGCGGCAGTTGGAGGAGGCGTCGGGGGTTGTCACCACCGCCTCCGGGGGGATCGTCCCGATCACCGATGCGCTGCGGCTTGCGGAGCGGGCGCATCCGGTGCTGGTGCTTTTCGATCACGCGGGGCGGCCGCTGCACCTTGGTCGGGCGAAACGGTTGGCTTCGGCGGATCAGCGTTTGGCGTTGATTGCGGCGTCGCGGGGGTGCACCCGGCCCGGCTGCGATGCGCCCGCGACGATGACCGCCGTCCATCATCTCATCGAGTGGGATCGCAACGGCCGCACCGACATCGACTCCCTCGATCTCGTGTGCGACGGCTGTCACGCGCTGGTGAAGGACGGGCCCGGTGGCTGGGGGACCGCGGTCGCGGGACCGGGCTCGGGTCATCCCGGTCGAACCGAGTGGACGCCGCCCGCGCATATCGACCCGACTCGAACGCCGCGGGTCAACCATCGGCACCATCTCGATGAGTTGTTCGGGATCCTGCATGGCGTGATCACCGCCCGTAACGCGGCCGACCTGCGGGCGTGGCGGGCGGAGTGGGATCCGAATTTTGAGGGGTATCGGCATCGCCGCACCGGTGGCGGTGGCACCGGTGGCGGGGAGGCGACGGGCGGGGAGGTGCCGTGACATCCTGACGAGATCACCGCACTGCTATGTCAGCGCAGCTCGGGGAACCGGGTCAGCGCCGCCTCTCGTGCCTCGCTGCCCGCCGGGTGGAACCCCGAGATCACCTCGTCGAACTGCAACCCCGCGTCATGCACGACGCGGACGAGCTTGTCGGCGAGTGCCGTGTGGTCGCCCTCGCCTCGAATGCCGATCGACACCTCCATCAGACGAGTTCCCACGGGCGGCGGCTCGGAGCGGTATCGCTCATGAAATCGGGCGGTGGATTCGGGCACCGGTGCCGGACCGACCACCTGCCACCGGCCGATCCCGGCGAGTGCATCCGTGAGAACCTCCCGGAGCGCGGCAACGTACTCGGCTCCCGCGGGCTCGGTGAGGTAGGCGTGCACGAGGTGCTCGACGATGTCGGTGTCATGGAACGGCCACGGCGGATCCGGCTCGGCGTCCCACACGCTCCCGCGGTGCACGTCAACACCGCCAACCGGGCCGAGGTCCCGAGCGGCCGACTCGACCAGGCACAGCATCGGGTGTCCGTACAACCCGGCCAACCGTGCCTCCCTGGCGAAATGGTCCAGCACCAGGTGTGCGGTGCGCCGGTCTGTGCCTGCGACGGTATCGAATCCGGCGATCGCGAGGACGGTGCCCGTCGTCGCCGGGTCACTGCCGAAATCGAACGCGCCGACATCGGCGAACACGTCGGCCAGCGCCGATGTCGACCCACCGTAGGACCGGCGATACGACATCGCGTCGGCGAGCGCGTCGAACATATCGCTCGCCGAGGTCCAGCGGCTCCCGTCGATCCGATGCACCAGGTAGCCGAGGCCAGCGAGCCGATCGCAGGCAGCGCGCAGGTGGAACGCCGTGTCGTAGCGGTGCACCGACCCGTTCTGCAGCAGGCTCCAGTCGAAACGCTGTCGCTCCGCGTTGAACCGGTCCCGGTCGCTGGGGTCGAACAGTGCTCGGCGCGGCATTCGTCGACCCTACGGTCGGTCAGGGCTGCAGCTGCGCCTTGGCCTTCCTGCGCCGCGCGTTGAGCACCGACAGTCCGGCGATGATCAGGGTCAGGATCGCCGTGGAGATCAACTGCTTGCGGGCGTCGGTGTCGGTGAGCATCAACAGGATCAGGCCGCCGAGGGCGGTCAGGGTCAGCCAGCTCAGGTACGGGAATCCCCACATCTTCACCGTCAACCGGCCCTCGGCCTCGATGCGCCTGCGCAGTCGCAGCTGGGCGACGACGATGAAGATCCACACCACCAGCAGCGCGGCACCGACGGCATTGAGCAGGATCGAGAGCAGCGAGTCGGGCAGCAGCCAGTTCAGCAGCACCGACACGAACCCGAAGAACACCGACACCAGCACCGCGTTCGTCGGCACCCCGGTCGGGGAGAGCTTGGTGAGCGCGGCCGGGCCGTCCCCGTCGCGGGCGAGGGAGAACGCCATCCGGGACGTGCCGTACACGTTCGCGTTGAACGCCGACAGCAGCGCCACCACCACGACCAGCTCCATGAACCCGGATACGTACGGCAGGTTCGCCTCGTTCAAGACGGCGACGAACGGTCCGCTCTGCAGCTGCTCGGAGTTCCACGGCAGCACCAACACCATGATCGCGATCGACCCGAGGTAGAAGACGCTGATCCGCCACACCACGCTGCGGACCGCCGTCGCGATGGACCGTTCCGGATCCTTCGACTCGGCGGCGGCGATGGTGACGATCTCGATGCCGCCGAACGCGAACGCGACGACCAACAGTCCCGCGGAGATGCCCGCGATGCCGTTCGGCATGAACCCGCCCTCGCCGAACAGGTTCGTTGCACCGACCGGGTCGGTGTCCGGCAGCAGGCCGAACACCAGCAGCACCCCGATCACCAGGAAGGCGATGATCACGGTGACCTTCATCGCGGCGAACCAGAACTCGAACTCGCCGAAGTTGCGAACCTTCGACAGGTTCACCACCGCGAAGAAGGTCACGAACACCAGCGCAACCACCCACTGCGGGACGCCGGGCAGCCAGCCGTGCACGATCGCGGACGCACCGGTGATCTCGGCGCCGAGGACCATGATCAGCATGAACCAGTACAGCCACCCCAAGGTGAAGCCGGCCCATTCGCCGATGCCGATCCGGGCGTAGTGGCTGAACGATCCGGACGCCGGGATCGCGGCGCCCATCTCGCCGAGCATCCGCATCACCGCGATCACGATGATGCCCGCGATCACGTACGAGACGAGGACCGCTGGCCCCGCCTTCGCGATGCCGACGCCGGTGCCGAGGAACAGCCCGGCCCCGATCGCCGACCCGAGGCCCATCATCGTCAGATGACGGACCTTCAGGCCGTGACCGAGGTGGGAGGTGTCGCCCTCCGTGGTCGTGGTCGGGGTGGGCTGTTCCTCGGGGCGGGTCATCGCGGCGGTGTCAGTCGTTCGCGTGCAGGGCGGCGTTCAACTCAACACCGGTGCCGGTCTTCGCGACCACCTCGACGCCGCCGGTGACGGAGTTGCGTCGGAACAGGATGTTGGACTGCCCGCTGAGATCCTTGGCCTTGACGACGGTGCCGTCCGGGCCGGTGACCTTGGTGCCCGCGGTGACGTACAGGCCCGCCTCGACGACGCAGTCGTCGCCGAGGGAGATGCCCAGGCCGGAGTTCGCGCCGAGCAGGCAGCGCTTGCCGACCGAGATGACCTCCTTGCCGCCGCCGGAGAGGGTGCCCATGATCGAGGCGCCGCCGCCGACGTCGGAGCCGTCGTCGACGACGACGCCGCCGGAGATTCGGCCCTCGACCATCGAGTTGCCGAGGGTGCCCGCGTTGAAGTTGACGAAGCCCTCATGCATGACGGTGGTGCCGGACGCCAGGTGCGCACCGAGCCGGACCCGGTCCGCGTCGCCGATCCGGACGCCGGACGGGACCACGTAGTCGACCATCCGCGGGAACTTGTCGACGCCGTACACGGTGACCGGGCCGCGGACCCGCAGCTTCGCGCGGACCAGTTCGAAGCCGTCGACCGCGCAGGGACCGAAGTTGGTCCACACCACGTTCGCGAGCAGACCGAACACGCCGTCGAGGTTCACCCCGTGCGGCCGCACCAGGCGGTGCGAGATCAGGTGCAGGCGCAGGTAGGCGTCGTGCGCGTCGACGGGCGCGGCCGACAGATCGGCGATCGAGGTGCGCACCGCGACCCGGGTGACGCCGCGGTCGGTGTCCTCACCGGTCAGCGCGGCCAACTCGGCCGGGATGTCGGCGCCGTCGAGGACGGCGGTGCCGGTCTCGGCGGCCTCGCCGAGCGCGGGCTCCGGGTACCAGGTGTCGAGGACGATCCCACCCGTGGTCACGTTGGCAATACCGACTGCGGTAGCTCCCTGAATGCTCACGGGTGTCCAGGTTACCGCCCTGCGACGCGTGCACCGCCGCCTACCTCGTGCAACGCTGGTAGCGGACCCACCCGAGGGAGGTGCCGTCATGCGACGGACCAGGATCGGACATCTCGCCGCGGCCGCGGCGATCACCTTCAGCACGCTGACCGCGCAGGCGCTCGTCGCGCCCGCCGCGTCGGCTGCATCGGGCTGCCCCGACGCGCGTTCGCCGGTGGTGGTGGGCAGCGTGCCCGGCGCGGTGCTCGAGGGCGCGACCGTCGACGCTGCGGGTCGGCTGTACGTCACCGACCTGGTCAGCGGGCGGGTCCTGCGGCTGGATCGGCCGGGGGCAGCGGCGGTGCCGATCGCGACCGTCCCCAGCGGCGGCGCGGGGGGCCTCGCGTGGGCGCCGGACGGGTCGTTGCTCGTCGGGTACGGCGCCGACGCCCGCGTCCTCACCGGCGATGTCACCCGGTCCGCCGGGATCGTCGCCGTCGACGTGACCTCCGGCGCGGTGCGGCCGTTCGCGTCCGGCCTCAGCGCGGCGAACGGGTTGGCCGTCGCCGGGGACGGCACGGTGTACGCCACCAACGACTTCGGCTCGCTGGTCGGCCGGGTGCTGCCGAACGGTGTCGTGCAGGCGGACTGGGCGGTGCTGCCCAGCGCCAATGGCGCGGCCCTCAGCGCCGACGACCGGTACCTCTACGTGTCGCGGACCTTCGCCGACCCCGGCGTCAGCCGGATTCCCACCGCGAACCCCGGCGCACCGGAGTCGGTGGTCACCTTCACCGGCGGGGACGTGATCGCCGCACCGGACGGGCTGGTGCTCGACTCGCAGGGCAGGCCGGTGGTCCCCACCGACGTGTCCGGGCAGATCCTCCGCGTCGACGGCCCCGGCCGGTACTGCGTCCTCGCATCCGGGCTGCCGATGTCCAGCGTCCTCACCTACGGCAACGGCGACGCAGGCTTCTCCGCGGGGCGGCTGTTCCGGGCCGGGTTCGACGGCGCGATCTACGAGGTGTGACGCGCGGTCATCGGTAGCCCCGCCGGAGCAGGTACTTCGCCCCGGCGTCGAAGTCCCCGGGACGGAGCAGCGCGAAGCCGAAGGCGTCGGCGAGCCGGTTGGTGGTGTCGAAGCCGGCACAGACGGCCAGCGCATCCTCGATCTGCTGGCGTTGCACCCCGGCGTCCAACACCGCCCGCATGTCGGCGACACCCACCGTCCCGGTCCGAGTGAGGATGCCGAGCATCCGCAGCGTCGCCCGAAGACCCTCGTCGACGGGGGCCGACTCCAGGTCCGTGAGGACCGCGCGCACCCGCCCCGGATCCCCGGAGGCGCGCGCCGCGGTCGCGGTGTGCGCGCCGACGCAGAACGCGGACTCGTTCACCCGCGACACGTAGGCCGCCATGAGTTCCCGGTCGGCGACGGACCATGCGGATGGCCCCCGCATCGCCTCGTGGGTGAACTCCTTGGCGCGGGTCCCGTAGAAGTCGGGCCGGTACGCGACGATCTTGGCTGCATCCGGCACCGGATGCCGGGAGAGCGTCCGGATCAGGGTGAACAGCACCCTGGTCCTCGTGTCGTGGCCGGAGTCGAGGATGCGCAGGCGCATCAGTCGGCCCGCCCGTCGGTGGCGGCGTCCAGCGCAGCCAGTCCCGAGTGGTAGAGGCGCGACGACCGACCGACCGCGGCGCACACGACCAGTTCGAAGAGCTGATCCTCGCTGTATCCGGCGGCTTCCGCCGCGGCGACGTCGGCGTCGGTGACCCGCGTCGGACCGTCCACGACCTTGTCGATCAGCGGCTGCACGGCAGGGGGCAGACCGGTGCCTGCGAAGGCGCTGGCCCGGTCCGCCGCTGCGGCCTCACCCTCCCCGGTCAAGATCCGGTCCACCAGGGAACGGTGCAGCTTCCGATGCTTGTTCTCGTCCGGCACGATGCCCTCCGCTTCCGCTCGGAACCAGGCCCTCGTGTAGTGACACCCTAGTCCCGTGAACGGGCGCTGGGCACCCGCGCGGGTGCGCCGGAATAGGGTGGGCTACGTGACTGCGCTGCCGAATCTGGACCTGCACGCCGACCCGATCGACCTGACCGCCGCGCTCGTGGACATTCCGAGCGTCTCGCGCGACGAGGCGCTGATCGCGGACGCCGTCGAGTTGGCGCTGCGCGAGCAGACCATCGGTTTTGAGGTGATCCGCAGCGGCAACGCGGTGCTCGCCCGCACCGGTCTCGGGCTGCCGAGCCGGGTGCTGCTCGCCGGGCACCTCGACACCGTCCCGATCGCCGACAACGTGCCGAGCAGGCGCGAGCGGGACTCGGCGGAGGGGGACGTGCTGCACGGCTGCGGCACCGTCGACATGAAGTCCGGGGACGCGGTCTTCCTGCACCTCGCGGCGACCGTGCAGGACCTCGCCCACGACCTGACGCTGGTCTTCTACGACTGCGAGGAGATCGCGGCCACCTACAACGGCCTCGGCCGGATCGAGCGCGAGCTGCCGGAGTGGCTGCGTGCCGACGTCGCGGTGCTCGGGGAGCCGACCGGTGGGTTCATCGAGGCCGGCTGCCAGGGCACGCTGCGGGTGCGCCTGACCGCCACCGGCACCCGCGCGCATTCGGCGCGGTCGTGGCTGGGGGACAACGCGATCCACAAGTTCGGCCCGCTACTGCAGCGGCTGTCCGAGTACCGGCCCAGGTCGGTGGACATCGACGGCTGCGGGTACCGAGAGGGCCTATCCGCGGTGCGCATCGAGGGCGGGATTGCGGGCAACGTGGTGCCCGACGCCGCCGAGATCGACGTGAACTTCCGCTTCGCGCCCGACCGCACCGTGGAGCAGGCCGTCGAGCACGTGCGGGAGGTGGTCGACGGTCTCGGTCTCGGATTCGAGGTGACCGACAGCTCACCCGGCGCACTGCCTGGCCTGACGGCGCCGCCGGCGGCGGACCTGATCGCCGCGGCAGGGGGACGGGTCCGCGCCAAGTACGGCTGGACCGACGTGTCCCGGTTCGCGGCGCTCGGCATCCCCGCGGTGAACTACGGCCCCGGCGACCCGAACCTCGCGCACAAGCGCGACGAACGGGTGCCGACCGCGCAGATCACCGACGTGACCGCGGTGCTGCGGGGTTACCTCAGCAACTGAGCGACCGATGCCCGGCGCCGCCGTCGCGCTCGACCCCGATCAGCCGCGGCGGCGGGCCCTATAGCCTGAGCCGCATGGCTCCAGACAAGACCCCAGGACGTCCCGCGAAGCGCAGCACCGGCAAGCGCGCCAGCGCCACGGTCAAAAATCGTGGCCCGGTCCAGCTGCGGCGCGACCGCAAGGCGGGTCGTTCCACCGCCGACCAGCGGCTGCTCGACCGGCGGGGGCCCGCCGAGTGGGTGCACACCGACCCGTGGCGGGCGCTGCGCATCCAAAGCGAGTTCGTCGAGGGATTCGACGCGCTTGCCGAGGTGCCGCGCGCGGTCAGCGTGTTCGGGTCCGCCCGCACCGCCGAGGAGCACGCCGACTACGCGCTCGGCCGGGAACTGGGCGCCGCGCTCGCGCACGCCGGCTATGCGGTCATCACCGGCGGTGGGCCCGGTGTCATGGAAGCCGCGAATCGGGGCGCCAGCGAATCCGGCGGCTTCTCCATCGGTCTCGGCATCGAGCTGCCGTTCGAGCAGGGGCTCAACGAGTGGGTGGACCTCGGCATGAACTTCCGCTACTTCTTCGCGCGGAAGACGATGTTCGTCAAGTATTCGCAGGCGTTCGTCTGCCTGCCCGGCGGGTTCGGCACCCTCGACGAGCTGTTTGAGGCGCTCACGCTGGTGCAGACGAACAAGATCACCCGGTTCCCGATCGTGCTCATCGGCTCGCACTTCTGGGGCGGGCTCGTCGACTGGATCCGCACCACCCTCGTCGCGGAGGGAAAGATCTCCGCGGGCGACGTCGACCTCATCCACGTCACCGACAGCGTTGCCGAGGCCGTGGCCATCGTGGTCGCGTCCCAGGA
The DNA here is from genome assembly GCF_053609225.1 of Rhodococcus sp. NPDC054953. Classification (NCBI taxonomy): domain Bacteria; kingdom Bacillati; phylum Actinomycetota; class Actinomycetes; order Mycobacteriales; family Nocardiaceae; genus Rhodococcus; species Rhodococcus sp. NPDC054953. Next base: position 132,939 of record NZ_JBSGXD010000001.1, read on the forward strand.
CGGGGAGGAGCTGGCCGAGGCACGCGAGGAGGTGGACGAGTGGTGACCGGCCGCCCGATCGCGGTCTGCGTGTACTGCGCGTCCGGTCCCGTCGACCCCTCGTTCCTTGCGCTCGCGTCCCGGCTCGGCGCCGAGATCGGGCGCCGCGGAATGCAGCTGGTGTCCGGCGGCGGCAACGTGTCGATGATGGGTGCGGTCGCCGAGTCGGCCCGCGCCAACGGCGCCAACACCATCGGTGTCATCCCGAAAGCCTTGGTGCACAGGGAGGTTGCCGACGTCGATGCGGACGAGCTGATCGTCACCGACACGATGCGTGAGCGCAAGCAGATCATGGAGGACCGCGCCGACGCCTTCATCACCCTGCCCGGCGGGATCGGCACCCTCGAGGAACTGTTCGAGACGTGGACGGCGGGCTACCTCGGCATGCATGACAAGCCGATGGTGCTGCTCGACCCGGTCGGGCACTACACCGGACTGCTGACCTGGCTTGACGGCCTCCGTGCCGGTGGCTTCGTCCAGCAGCTCGCCCTGGACGCACTGACGGTCACCGCGGACGTCGATCGGGCGCTCGACGCCTGCATGACACCATGAAGTCATGACCCACGTCACCCGAGCGGACACCGCGCCGCGCCGAGATTCGCCGTCGCAGGCGTCGACGCTCTGTGGCAGGCCCGTCGCGACGGACCGCGCCCTGGTGATGGCCATCGTCAACCGCACCCCGGACTCCTTCTACGACCGGGGCGCCACCTTCACCGACGAGGCGGCGATGACCGCCGTCCGGCGGGCGGTGGACGAGGGTGCCGACCTCGTCGATATCGGTGGCGTCAAGGCCGGTCCGGGTGCGGAGGTGGACGCCGCGGAGGAGATCCGCCGCGTCGTGCCGTTCGTCGAGGCCATCCGGGGCCGGTACCCGGACCTGATCATCTCCGTCGACACGTGGCGGGCGGAGGTCGCCCGGCTGGCGTGCGGCGCAGGCGCCGACCTGATCAACGACACCTGGGCGGGTGCCGACCCCGAGCTGGTCGCGGTCGCCGCGGAACTGGGCGCCGGGTACGTGTGTTCGCACACCGGTGGCGCCGTGCCCCGGACCCGGCCGCACCGCGTCCGATACGCCGATGTGGTCACCGATGTCATCGACGAGGTGGTGCCCGCTGCCGAGCGGGCGCTGGCGTTGGGGGTCCCGCGGGACTCGATCCTGATCGATCCGACCCACGATTTCGGGAAGAACACCTTTCACGGGCTCGAGTTGTTACGACGGGTGGACGATCTCGTCAAAACCGGATGGCCGGTGCTGATGGCGCTGAGCAACAAGGATTTCGTCGGGGAGACTCTCGGAGTGGAACTCGCCGAACGCTTGGAGGGCACCTTGGCAGCGACAGCATGGGCGGCGGCGCACGGCGCACGGGTCTTCCGGGTGCACGAGGTCGCGTCCACCCGCCGCGTCGTCGACATGATCGCCGCGATCGCCGGCACCCGGGCGCCGGTGCGCACCGTCCGGGGACTGGCATGAGGACGGCCGCGCCCGCGTCGCGATCCACCCCGGCGAGGGCACCTCGGGCGTGGTTGGAGGCCAACAGCTGGGACCACCCGGACTGGACCGTCGCCGAGTTGGAGGCGGCGAAGGCGGGCCGCACCGTCTCGGTGGTGCTGCCCGCACTGAACGAGGAGAGGACCGTCGCCGCGGTCGTCGACACGATTCATCCGCTGCTCGGGGGGCTGGTCGACGAGTTGATCGTCCTCGACTCCGGGTCCACCGACGAGACCGCGGACCGCGCCGCCGCCGCAGGCGCCACCGTGGTGTCCCGCGAGGACGCGGTGCCGGAGCTGGCCCCGGTCCCCGGCAAGGGCGAGGTCCTGTGGCGGTCGCTCGCCGCCACGACCGGCGACCTCGTCGCGTTCGTCGACTCCGACCTGATCAACCCGGACCCGGCGTTCGTGCCGAAGCTGCTCGGCCCGCTGCTGACGGTCGACGGCATCCACCTGGTCAAGGGCTATTACCGGCGGCCGCTGCGGGTCGGCGGCACCGAGGACGCCACCGGCGGCGGGCGGGTCACCGAATTGGTGGCGCGGCCGCTGCTCGCGGCGCTGCGGCCCGAGCTGACCTCGGTGCTGCAGCCGCTCGGCGGCGAGTATGCGGGCACACGGGAGTTGCTGTCCGCGGTGCCATTCGCGCCCGGCTATGGCGTCGAGATCGGCCTGCTGCTCGACACCTACGACCGGCTCGGCCTGCGGGCGATCGGCCAGGTCAACCTCGGTGTCCGCAAGCACCGCAACCGGCCGCTGGTTGAGCTCGGCGTGATGAGCAGGCAGATCATCGGGACAATGCTGCGACGCTGCGGGGTGGACGATTCGGAGGCGGGACTGACCCAGTTCCTCGCCGACGGTGACTCGTTCCTGCCGCGCACCACGGAGGTGTCCCTTGTCGACCGGCCGCCGATGAACACGCTGCGCCCCTGACCCTGCCGTCCCTTGCCTCTGCTGTCGGGGAGGCGTGACAGGATCGGGGCCATGTTCACGGTCCTGCTCTACCTGATCATCATGGCCCTCGTCGGTGGGGTGCTGTTCCTGGTGGCGTCCGTGGCGTTCGGTCGTGGCGAGCAGATGGCACCGCTGCCGCCCGCGACCACCGTCACCGCGCTGCCCACCCGGGAGGTGACCGGCGCCGACGTCCAGGATCTGCGGTTCCAGCAGGTGCTGCGCGGATACAAGGCCAGCGAGGTGGACTGGGCGCTGGACCGGCTCGGCGCCGAGATCGATTCGCTGCGGGCACAACTGGCAGACGCCCGAACCGGGATGCAGGCGGCGGCCCCGCACACGGCGGCGACGGACAGCGACGGGGAGCCGTCGTGACCGAGGACGGGCGGGTCCGCTGCCCGTGGGCGGTGGATGCCCCCGGGGCAACGCTCTACCGCGACTACCACGACCACGAGTGGGGTGCGCCGCTGCACGGACGGGACGCCCTGTTCGAACGGATCTGCCTCGAGGCCTTTCAGTCCGGGCTGGCCTGGATCACCATCCTGCGCAAGCGGACCGCCTTCCGGGACGCCTTCGCCGGGTTCGACGTCGACGCGGTCGCGGCATTCGGGCCCGCCGAGGTGGAGCGGTTGCTCGGGGACGCCGGGATCGTCCGCAACCGGGCGAAGATCGAGGCCGCGATCGGCAATGCCCGTGCGGTGCTCGCACTGACCGACACCGACCTGGACACGCTGGTGTGGTCGTTCGCGCCGCCGCCACGCCCGGCTCGGGTGCGGTCGGTCGACGAGGTGCCCGCGGTCACCGCGGAATCGACAGCGCTTGCGCGGGAACTGAAACGTCGAGGGTTCCGTTTTGTGGGCCCTACCACGGCATATGCGCTGATGCAGGCGGTCGGGATGGTGGACGACCACCTCGCGGGCTGTTGGGTTCCCCGCCGCTGACCGGGCACCTCCGGACACCCGCCGGAGGGGGCCAAACCCGACGCAGCTTTCCGGCCATTGTTGCGATAGGGAAGAATGGGCCCGTGGACCCGGCAAAAGTCCGGGTCACGACGGCAGAAGATCTGGAGGGAGCAGGAATGGCGGCCATGAAGCCCCGGACCGGGGACGGTCCCCTCGAAGCAACCAAAGAGGGACGGGGCATTGTCATGCGCGTCCCGCTCGAGGGCGGAGGTCGGCTCGTCGTAGAACTGACCCCGGAGGAAGCCGCCGCGCTCGGCGACGAGCTCAAGGGCGTCACCAGCTAATCCTCGTGCAGTACACGGATGCACCCGGGCCCCGCATCGCCACCCGGCGGGCGGGGCCCCGTGCTGGGTGCGACCGGTCCCGGACGGGAACCGAGAGAGGAGCCGAATGGCGCTCGCCGACGTCCTGACCCTGCTGTGCTGCCCGCACTGCGGTGGCGATCTCGACCAGTCCGATCGCACCCTGCTGTGCGACCGGGGGCACAGCTTCGACATCGCCAGACAGGGCTACGTGAGCCTGCTCGCAGGCGCGTCGAAGATCAGCGGCGACAGTGCCGACATGATCGCTGCCCGCGCAGGCTTCCTCGACGGAGGTCATTTCGACCCGCTCCGCGAGGCGGTCGCCACCGCGACGGCCGCCGCCGGGATCTCGGATCCCGCGATCCTCGAGGTTGGGGCGGGAACCGGCCACTACCTCGCAACGGTGCTCGACGCGTTGCCCGGCGCCCCCGGCGTCGGTGTCGACGTGTCCAAGGCCGCGGCCCGCAGGCTGGCCCGCTGCCACCCGCGTGCGTCCGCGGTCGTCGCCGACGTGTGGACGCAGCTGCCGGTGCGCGATCACGCGGTCAGCCACGCGCTGTCGATCTTCGCGCCCCGCAACGCCGCCGAACTGCACCGGGTGCTGCGCGCGGACGGCGAACTCGTGGTGTTGACACCGACGGAGCGGCACCTGAAGGAACTGGTGGCGTTGCTGTCGCTGGTGCGGGTCGACGAGAACAAGACCGAACGGCTCGGTGCCGCGATGGCCGGGCACTTCGACCGGCTGTCGCTGACCTCGGTGGAGTACCCGATGCGGTTGACCCACGCGGAGTCGTTGCTGCTGGTCGGGATGGGTCCCTCCGCGCGGCATCCCGGTGCGCTCTCGCGCGCCGATGCGATCGCGGCACTGCCCGAACCGGTGACGGTGACGGCATCGGTGACGGTCGGCCGCTACCGGCCGCGATAGACGGGGCCCGCTACCGGCCGCGATAGACGGGGCCAGCTACCGGCCGTGGTAGCCCGCGATGGCGGCCGCGTAGACGTCCAGGGTCTGCCTGGCAATCTCGGCCCAGGCGAACTCCGCGACCGCGCGCCGCCGCCCCGCGGACCCCATCGCTGCCGCGGCCGCGCGGTCGGCGCACACCTCATTCACCGCGGCGGCCAGCGCCGACTCGAATGCCTCGGGTTCGTAGCCGTTGTAGTGCACCAGCCGACCCGTCACCCCGTCCTGCACCACCTCCGGGATGCCGCCGACGTCGGACGCGACCACCGCGGTCCCGGCGGCCATCGCCTCGAGGTTGACGATCCCCAACGGCTCGTAGACCGACGGACACACGAAAACTGTTGCCGCGGACAGGATGTTCCGCAGGTCCGCGGTGGGAAGCATTTCCCGCACCCAGTGCACGTCGCGGCGCACGGCGGACAGGTCGGCAACGGACCGGCCCGTGTCCGCCCCGATTTCGGGGGTGTCCGGTGCGCCTGCGCAGAGCAGGAGCTGGATGTCGGGGTCGATGCGGTGGGCGGCGGCGACGAGGTGACCGAGCCCCTTCTGTCGGGTGATCCGACCGACGAACACGGCGAGCGGACGCGTCGGGTCGATACCGAGGTCGCGCAGCACCGGGGACGACCACGGATCGTCCTCCGGATACCAGACGTCGGCGTCGATCCCGTTGCGCACCACGTGCACTCGGTCAGGGTCGACAAACGGGTACGCGTCGAGCAGATCCGAGCGCATGCCCGCGCTGACCGCGATGATCGCGTCCGCGTGCTGCACGGCAGTGTGTTCGGACCACGAGGAGACGCGGTAGCCGCCGCCGAGTTGCTCTGCCTTCCATGGTCGCCGCGGCTCCAGGGAATGCGCGGTGAGCACGTGCGGCACCGCGTGCAGGGCGCCCGCGAGATGCCCGGCGAGCCCGGTGTACCAGGTGTGCGAGTGGACGACGTCGGCCGCTGCCGCGTCGGCCGCCATCCGCAGCTCCGCGGACAGCACCGCGAGTGCCGGATTCGCCGATGCCAGCGCGGGATCGGGCTGGTGTACCCGCGCGCCGTCGCGGGCTGCTCCCATGCAGTGGACGTCCACCGCGCACAGCCGGGTCAGCTGCGCGACGAGTTCGGTGACGTGGACACCCGCCCCACCGTAGATCTCCGGGGGGTACTCCCTGGTCATCATCGCCACGCGCACCGGCTCAACGTAACCGGCGGGCCGGGTTCGGGCCACCTGACCGCCCGGTCGCGGCGCGTGTCCCGCCGCCCGGGTGGGCCACCGCTGGCGACCACCCGGTGCGGCCGATAGGTTGGCAGGGTGAGGAGCCAGCCGCATGTGCTTGGAATCGTGCTCGCCGGCGGCGAGGGGAAGCGTCTGTACCCGCTGACCGCGGACCGGGCCAAGCCTGCCGTCCCGTTCGGCGGCGCCTACCGGCTCATCGATTTCGTGCTCAGCAACCTGGTCAATGCCGGCTACCTCCGGATCTGCGTGCTCACCCAGTACAAGTCGCATTCGCTGGACCGGCACATCTCGCAGACGTGGCGGTTGTCCGGCTTCGCGGGCGAGTACATCACCCCGGTGCCTGCGCAGCAGCGGCTCGGTCCGCGCTGGTACACCGGCAGCGCCGACGCGATCCTGCAGTCCCTCAACCTCGTCTACGACGAGGATCCGGAGTACATCGTCGTGTTCGGTGCCGACCACGTCTACCGGATGGATCCGGAGCAGATGGTCCGGCACCACATCGAGTCCGGTGCCGGGGTCACGGTCGCCGGGATTCGGGTGCCGCGCAGCGAGGCGTTCGCGTTCGGCTGCATCGACTCCGACGAGGCGGGGAAGATCACCCAGTTCCTGGAGAAGCCCGCGCACCCGCCCGGTACCCCGGACGATCCGAACGTGACGTTCGCGTCGATGGGCAACTACGTGTTCACGACGAAGGTCCTCGTCGACGCGATCCGCGCCGACTCGGAGGATTCGAACTCCGACCACGACATGGGCGGCGACATCATCCCGAAGCTCGTCAGGGAGGGCGCTGCGCACGTCTACGACTTCAAGGACAACGTGGTGCCCGGCGCCACCGACCGGGACCGCGGCTACTGGCGTGACGTCGGCACCATCGACGCCTTCTACGACGCGCACATGGACCTGGTGTCGGTACACCCGGTGTTCAACCTGTACAACCGGCGCTGGCCGATCCGGGGCGCCGCCGAGAATCTGGCGCCGGCGAAGTTCGTGCAGGGCGGGTTGGCGCAGGAGTCGATCGTCGGGTCGGGATGCATCCTGTCGGCGGCGACGGTCCGCAATTCGGTGCTCAGTTCCAACGTGATGGTCGACGACGGCGCGACGGTCGAGGGCAGCGTCCTGATGCCGGGTGTTCGGATCGGCAAGGGCGCGGTGGTGCGCCGGGCCATCCTCGACAAGAACGTGGTCGTCGGGGAGGGCGAGATCATCGGGGTCGACGTGGACCGGGACCGGCAGCGGTTCGCGGTCAGCGGTGGCGGCGTCGTCACCGTCGGCAAGGGTGTCTGGATCTGATACCGATCCCGCTTCGGGCATCTCGGATCAGTAACGTCCGTTCCCCGCCGACGGCGGCCTTGGTTTAATGGGTGAAACCTTCGTTCGGGTGGAAAACACAGAGGCGTAAAGGGTTTCAGGGGCGTCACGGACTTCGGGGAGACGCGGTTTCGCCGGGCTCGCGGCTGCCGAGGGTAACGGTGTTCATGGCGTGCAGGCTGCAGAGTTCGGGGTACCCGATGATCGAAGCAGTGCCGGAGCTGTCGGTGCCGAAGGGGCCGGTGCCACAGGGGTCGCCGCCCCGACCCGAACCGTCCGGACCGGCGGCCGAGCCCGCCGCCTGCCGTGCCGTCGACCTCCACTCGCTCCTCGCGGCCGTGCTGTTGACGCGTGCGCAGGCCGCGACGCTCGTCACCGACGCGGCCGACCAGCTCGAACTGGGGCGCGGGCGTTTCGCCCGCGGGGCGTCGGCAACCGTGTCGGGGGACGGGCACCTGATCCTCGCTGCCGTCGCGGGGGAGGACGGGCCCGCCCGCGGCGAGCGGGCCGCCGTCGATGCGGTGGTGCCGCTGCTGCGGGCCGTCGCCCGCGCCTGTCACGATCGGGCGTACTCGGCGCGGCTCGACGAATCGATGTCCGAAGCAACGGATTCGGCCGAGCTGGGCCGACGGGTGCGGGCGGCCGTCGCCCCCGACCTCGCCCCCACCGCTGAGGACCGGGTGCGTCGACAGCTCGGGCTGCTGGTCGCCGCGACCCGCGCCCCCGACACCCACCACCACGGCGGCGACGGCGGGCCGTCACATGATTCAGTCGGGCCGTCACATGATTCTGTCGGGCCGTCACGTGGTTCTGTCGGGCCGTCACGTGGTTCCGGCGGGTCGTCGCTCGCGCCCGACGGGTGGCTGGCCCCGGTCGCGAATCCGTGGCATCGCCGGACGCGGCGACCCTCGAAGCGGCAGGGCGCGCTCGCGGTGATCGCGGTCCTTTTGCTCGCCGGCGCGGCCTGGAAGGCGCCTGCGGCGTTGACGCAGCTGCGGCTGGGGTGGGACACCCTGCTCGCGTCCGAGGAGCAGCCGGAGCAGGACCGGATCCGGCCCGTCTCGCCGCCTGCCGCACCCGACCCGGCGCCCGGTGCGGTGCCCGCGCCGCCGGTGGACACCGGACTGCCGGGGAGCGCGGGACCGGTCACGGAGGTGACCGCCACCCTGGCCAACGGGAATTGTGTTGCCGGCCAATCGTGTGTCCTTCGGGTCGACGTCCATGTCGACGCACGGGCGAACATCGACGCGGTGACCTGGAAGCTGGTCGCCTACGACCGCTGCACGGGTGCGGCCGCGCCGGGCCCGGAGATCACGATGCCCGTCCCGGCGGGGGCACAGGAGGTCTACGGCATCGGCAGCGTCGCGGTGCCCGCGGGCACGGCGACGGGGGTCGCCGCGGTCACCGGCAGCCCCGCCGCCGCGGCATCGGACCCGGTGTACGTGCCCGCGGACAACGCGACCTGCCCCGGCGAGGGCCGCGATGCGGGCCGGTAGGCGCGAATCCGATCCGTGGCTCGTCGGGTCGGCGCTCGTCCTCGTCGTTCTCGGCCTACTCAACCTGCTGTCGATGGGGATGACCTCCGCTGCGGTGCGGCACGCGGCGCTTGCCGTGCTCGGGCTCGGTGCAATGTGGGTGACCTCGCGGATGCGGGTGGAACGGATCCATCGACTCGGCTGGCTGCTGTACGCCGCCACCGTCGTCCTGCTGTTGGCGGTCCCGCTCGTCGGGGTCGCGACCAAGGGCGCGCAGCGGTGGCTGAACCTGGGCGTGTTCACGCTGCAGCCGTCCGAACTGGCGAAGGCGGCGCTGGTGCTGGTGCCCGCCGCGATCCTGGCCGGGGGCTACACCCTCGGCCGGTTCGCCGGGGTGCTCCTCGCGGCGGCGGTGCCGATCGGCCTTGTCGCGCTGCAACCGGACCTGTCGACCGCCATTGTGCTCGTCGCGATCGTCCTGTTGATGCTGATCCTCGCCAGGGTGCCGCTGCTGCCGATGGCCCCGCTGTTCGCGCTCGGGTTCGCGTCGCTGCCGCTTGCCGTGCTGTTTCTGCGTCCCTACCAGCTCGAGCGGATCCACGTGTTCCTGTCGGACAGCGCCGACCCACAGGGGTCCGGGTGGGCGGCGTGGCAGGCGGACATCGCGATCGGCAGTGGTGGACTGTGGGGCCTGTGGCGGCAGCCGCAGTACACCCTGCGCTCGGAGTTTCTTCCCGAGGCGGAGCACGACCTGGCCTTCGCGAGCCTCGTGTACGGCTGGGGGCTGGTGGCGGGCCTGGTGGTCGCGGTCGCGTCGTCGGTCATCGTCTGGCGCGCCACGGTCGCGGCGCGGGCGGCGCGGACGCGCGAGGGTGCGCTCGTCGCGGCCGGGGTCGGCGGGTTGTTCGGCGTGCATGCCGTGGTCTCGATCGCGCAGAGCCTGTCGCTGCTGCCCCACACCGGCATGCCCATTCCCCTGTTCAGCTACGGCGGCACGGCCGCGATTGTTGGTTTCGTGGAGATCGGATTGGTGCTCGCGGTCCGCCGCGACGGTGTCGCACGGCCGCTGTGGGCCACCGAACCGCGACGGCGCAGGCTGCCCCGCGGCGTCTCGGCGGGGGCGGTTGCGGTGACGGTGTCACTGGTCGCGATGACGGGGATCGCGTGGAACATGCAGACCGACCGGGGCGCGGAGTTCCGTGCGGTGAGTGACGGACAGCTGATGCGGTGCATCCGGCTGCCCGCCGAGCGCGGCCGGATCCTTGACCGGGCCGGTGTTCCGTTGGCCGAGAACGTCCCCGAGTACACCGTCTCGGTCGTCGCCCGCATGTTCGCCGACAACCGGGCCGACATTCGGGACGAGCTCGCCGCCCTGCTCGCGATCACGCCGGATCGGCTCGCGGCGACGCTGCACGACTCGGGCACCGAGGTGGAGGCGGTGCTGGCGCGAGTCGGGCCGGACCAGGCCGCCGCGATTGTGGACGCCGACCTGCCGTGGGTGCTGGTTTACCCGACCGGCCGCAGGCACTACCCGCAGGGGGCGACGCTGGCGACCGTGCTCGGCTATGTCGGCGTAGCGGACGCCGCCGACATGCAGACCTGGCCGCAGCTCGCGCTCGGGTCCCGGGTCGGGAAGGCCGGTGTCGAGCGGCGATACGACGCGGCGCTCCGCGGCATCGACGGCAGCCAGTGCGTGTACGTCGACCCGTCCGGTAACCCGGTGGCCACCGCGGAGCGGGTCGACCCGGTCCGCGGGCACGACCTGCGCCTGCACCTGGACGCCGGACTGCAGCGGGTCGCGACGGATGCGCTGACCGCAGCGGTGCAGTCCAGCGGGGGCGACCTCGGTGCCGCGATCGTGATGGATGCGCGTACCGGCGCGGTGCTGACGATGGCCAGCGTGCCCGGCTACGACAACAACGTCTACGGGCCCCCGGTGGACGCGGCCGCGTTGGCGGCCAGTACCGGGGCCCCCGGCCCGGGGCGCATGCTCAACCACGTCTTCCAGTCGGCGGCGCCGCCGGGGTCGACGTTCAAGATCGTCGTCGCGTCCGCGAACGCCAAGTATGGCGTGGTGCCGCCGGACCAGAAGCTGGCGGGTGGTGCGTCGTACACGTACGGCGGGCACACCTTCGCCAACTGGCAGCCGATGGGCGCGAACAGTTTGGTCGGCGCGATCCAGTGGTCGGACAACGTGTACTTCTATCAGCTGGGTGAACGTCTCGGTCCGGAGCGGATGGCCGCGGCCGCCGACGAGTTGGGGGTGGGCAGGCCGTCGGGGATCGACCTCCCCGGCGAGATCGACGGGTTCCTCGGCACCCCGGAATCGGTCGCGGCCATCGGCGGGACCTGGTACCCGGGGTCGACGCTGCTGATGGGGATCGGGCAGGGCACCGTCACGGCGACCCCGGTGCAGGTGGCGCGCTGGACCTCGGGGATCGCCACCGGCTCGACCGTGACGCCGCAGCTGGCCGCGTCGTACGGCCCCGGCGAGGGATGGGTCGTTCCGACCGCGCCGCCGCACCCGCTGTCGTTCGCGGATCGGCTCGGGCCGGTGCGCGCGGGGATGCGGGCCTCCGCCGCGGCAGGCACGGCGGGGCAGCTGGCGAGCCTGCCGGTGACCGCGGGGGCGAAGACCGGGACCGCCGAGGACCCGTCGGCGCCCGGTGAGGGCCTCAACGCCTGGTTCTCCGCGGTCGTCCCCTTCGAGACACCGGAGGTGGTGGTGACGGTGCTGGTGCGTGGCGGCGGATTCGGTTCGGCGACAGCGGGTCCGGTGGTCAAGCGCCTTCTTGAGGAGTATCTCGCGCAGACCAGGGGCGCGGCGCCGGGCCGCTGACGACGCGGCGCCGGTTGCCGCTCACGAGCTGTATGCGGCGACCACTTCGGGATGGTCGAGGCAGGCGGTGGCGCCCTCGGCGACGCAGGTGAGCGGGTTCTCGGCCACCTTGACCCCGACCCCGAAATGCTCCTCGAGCAGCTGCGGCAGGCCGCGCAGCATCGCCCCGCCGCCGGTCGCCAGCAGCCCCTCGGACATCACATCGCCGACCGCCTGGGCGGGAAGGTCCTCCAGGCAGGTGGCCAGGGTCTGCACGATCTCGGTGATCGCGGGCCGCAACACGTCCGCGATCTCCTCGCCGTCGAGGGTGACCAGCCGTGCGTGGCCCGTCACCGGGTCGATGCCCTCGACGACGAGCGAGTCGCCGTCGTCGGGGCCGCCAATCTTCGCGTGCTCGGCGGTGAGGTCGCCGACGACGATCTTGTGCTCGGTCCGCAGGTACTGCCGCAGCACGTCGGTCAGGTGGTCGCCTGCGAGTCGGCAGCTGCGGTTCGTCAGGATGCCGCCGAAGCAGAATGCGGTGACTTCCGAAGTGCCGCCACCGATGTCGACGACGAGGTGGGCGCGCGGCTCCATCGGGTTGACGCCGCATCCGAGCGCCCCGGCGATCGGTTCCGGCACCAGCCCCACCTTCCGCAGCCCCGCCTCGTGGCCGACCTCGAGCAGCGCCCGGCGTTCGAGCGGGGTCGCGCCCGCGGGCACCGCCATCACGGCGTTGGCCCGGGGGCTGAACCTTCGGTGCGGGGCGGCCTGGTCGAGGACCGCGGCGACGAAGGTTCGCGCCGACTCGAGGTCCACGATCACCCCGTCGTGCACCGGGCGGACGGAGGAGACCCCGACCGGCGTGCGGCCGAGCAGGTTCCGTGCGTCCGCGCCGATCGCCAGGGCATGGCGGGCGTCCTTCGTCTTCACCAGCATGAAGGACGGCTCATTCAGGACGACACCGCTGTCGGGTGTGCCGACAACGGTGTTCGCGGTTCCGAGATCGATCCCTAGTCCGCGCACGTCGACCTCCGAGGGGGAGTGGAGTGAGACGCATCACATCGTACGCATCCGGTCGGGGTTCGGTCGACCGGACGACGTCCCGATCGGTCGCCTCGGGGTCACCTCAGGTCCCGCCGCCGGAACGCGATCACCCCCGCGACGGTCAGTGCGATGTCGATCAGCAGCAACCAGGCGGCCGGTGCCGCCGGGAAGGCGGACCCCGGCACGTGCTGCGCATGGGTGAACGGCTGCAGGTCCAGCACCCACTGCGGGACACCGGAGACCGAGCCGAGCAGGAACAGCGCGACGAACCCGACCAGCACCCCCCACGCGGCGGGCGTGTAGCGCGGCAGCAACCCGAACAGCGCGATCGTCGCCGCGGCGAGCATCCAGACCGCCGGTAGCTGGGCGACCGCCGCCGCAAGCACGCCGGGCAGTCGCCCCCCGACGTCGCCCGCGGCCGCGCCGTAGGCGAGGCCGGCCACCAGCCCCGCCGCGAGCATCGCGACCGCGGGTCCGGTGACCGCGAGGGCGAGATGGCTGGCGATCCAGCGGCCGCGGCCGACCGACCCGGCGAGAACGGCCTCGGCGCGACCGGAGCCCTCCTCGCCATGCAGGCGCAGCGTCGACGAGACCGCGAGGGCGGCGGCACCGACCGCGAGCATCGTGAAGGCGATCGCGATGAACGAGCCCTCCAGCGCCTGGGTTCCCCCGAGCCGGGTGACGATCTCACGCACGCCGTCGTTGTCGCCGATCTCGTCGCCGATTCCGTGCGCCACGCTGCCGATCAGCAACGCGTACAGGCAGATTCCGAGTGTCCACGCGGTGAGGCTGCCGCGCTGCAGCCGCCAGGCAAGGCCGAACGGACCGGCCAGCGTCGGTGCGGCCGCCCGCCGGCCGGGACGCTCCGCGATCAGTCCCGCGCCGACGTCGCGGCGCCGCAGCAGGGCGTATGCCGCCGCGGTGAGCAGGGCCGCCGCCGCCAGGTGCAGCAGCAGCACCCACCACCGGTCGCCCGCGTACGGGCGCACCAGCAGCGACCATCCCAGCGGCGAGAACCACGACAGTGCTGCCGCGCCCGCGTCACCGACCGCGCGCAGGGCGAACGCGGCGCCGAGCACGCCGAACGCGATCCCGCGTGCCATGCGGGCGCTGGCGCTGAGTTGGGCGGCCACGGCGGCCACCGCGGTGAACACGACGCCCGACGCCGCGAGCGCGGCACCGAACGCCAGCGACCCGGACCGCGGAACGTCGGCGCCGAACAGTCCAGCCGCGCCGATCGCGCCGGTCAGGACGGAGGCGCCGAACCCGACGATCAGCGCAGCCGTGAGCCCCGCGTACCGGCCAACCATCGTGGAGTCGAGGAGTTCGGTGCGACCCGTCTCCTCCTCGCCCCGGGTGTGCCGGATGACGGTGAGGATCACCGCGATCGCGATCAGCGCGTGAAAGACCCCGGCCTTCCAGATGCCGACGGCCCCGACACCGTCGTCGAGGAGGGTGCCGTACATCGCGCGCTGCGCTGGGCTGCCCATGACCGAGGCCACAAACGCGGCGCGCTGCGCCTGGTCGGGGAAGATGCTCGCGATGGATCCGACATAGACCGTCGACAGGGGGAGCGAGAGCAGCAGCACCCACAGGGGCAGCACGATCCGGTCCCGCCGCAGGTACAGCCGGAGCAGCCCGACCGTTCCGGTGAGGTCCGTCGACGCGCGGGAGACGCCTGCCTCGCGTTGCCGACCGGTCAGCGTTGCGGTGGTCATGCCCGCACCTTCTCCTGCTGCGGTCCGTCCGCCTCGTAGTGGCGGAGGAAGAGGTCCTCGAGGGTCGGGGGAGTGCTGACCAGGCTGCGCACCCCGGTGTCGCCGAGCAGTCGGACCAGGTCGCCGAGATGGTCGTTGTCGACCTGACAGTGCAGCACCCGATCGTCGATCGAGACATCCGCGAGACCGGCGATGCGACCCAGATCGCCGGGGTCGCCGAGGAGTTCGGCGCGGATCGTGGTCCGGCTCAGGTGCCGCATGCCTGCCACCGAACCGCACTCGACGGTGCGGCCTGCCCGGATGATGGTGACCTTCTCGCACAGGGCCTCGACCTCGGACAGGATGTGGCTCGACAGCAGGACGGTGACACCGCGGGCGGCCGCCTCGGCGACGCACTCGCGGAACACCTGCTCCATCAACGGATCCAAGCCCGAGGTCGGCTCGTCGAGCAGCAGCAGTCGGGCGTTCGACGACAGCGCCGACACCAGTGACACCTTCTGCCGGTTGCCCTTCGAGTAGGTGCGGGCCTTCTTCCGCGGGTCGAGGTCGAAGCGGTCGATCAACTCGGTTCGCCGCGCCGCGTCGATGCCGCCGCGCATGCGGGCGAGCAGGTCGATGGTCTCGCCCCCGGACAGGGACGGCCACAGCGTCACGTCGCCGGGGACGTAGGCGATGTCACGGTGCAGGTCCACCGCGTCCGCGAGGGGGTCGCGTCCGAGGACCCGGGCCCGCCCGGACGTCGCACGCAGCAGGCCGAGCAGGATCCGGATGGTGGTGGACTTCCCGGCACCGTTCGGTCCGAGGAACCCGTGCACCTCGCCCTCCCCGACGCTGAGGTCGAGTCCGTCGAGCGCGTTGGTTCGTCCGAAGCTTTTGTGCAGGTTGGTGACGTCGATGATCTCGGTCATGGGTGCTCCTGGTCTGGGTGCGCAGGGTCTGGGTGTTCCGGGGTTGGGCTTCCCGGGTCGGTGCGCTGGCCAGCGACGGCGTCAAGAAAGGTGGAGTCGGTCAACAGGCCCTCGGTGTAGATCTCGAGGGCGGGGAACATGACCACGTCGGTGAGTTCGCGGATCGCGCGCGGCCAGTCGGCGGGCCCACCCTCCTCGGTCCGGATCTGCAGGAACAGGAGGGTGCTGCCCAGCGATTGCAGGGCGAGATAGGTGGCGCGGGCCGCCGGGTCGCGGCTCGGTCGAATGGTGCCTGCGGCAACGCCGTCCGCGAGGTACTGCTCGACATCGGCGACCAGGTGGGCGAACAGCGATCGTGCCATCGCCCCGCCGGTCTGCCAGCTGCGGACGAGGTAGGCGATCAGCGGCGCATACTCCTCGACGTCCGCCAGTTGATGGAGCAGGGTCGCGGCACTGGGGCGGGTCAGCGATTCGGTCTTGGCGGCCCGGATGGTGGCGAGGACCTGCTCGTCACAGGCCTCCCGCAGTCCGTCCTTTGAGCCGAAGTGGTGAATGACCAGTCCGGGGGAGACGCCTGCCGCGGCGGCGATGGTGCGCACCCCGGTCCGGAAGCCGTGCTCGCCGAACACCACGATCGCGGCATCCCGGATCCGGGCCCGGGTGGTCAGGTCAGGGGCGTTGGCGGGGTCGGGCGAGCTGGCGCCGGTGGGGGTTGAACGCATGTTCACTACGTTAAACGCGCGTTCAACCGGGTGGCAATGGGTGGGCGCGTCAAGACTCCGTCAAAAGCGTGCGCCGCGGGCGAGCCGGGATCAGGCGCGGGACGCGCAGAGCAGTCCGTCGCCCACCGGCAGCAGGACCTTCGTCAGCCGGTCGTCCTCCGCGATGGCCCGGGCCGCGGCCCGGACGGCGAGGGTCGGCGCATCCCGCGCTGCCGGGTCGGCGACGCGGCCGCCGAGCAGTGCGTTGTGGAACACGATCACCCCGCCCGGCCGCAGCAGCCGCACCCCCTGCTCGACGTAGTGCGGGTGGTCGGCGGGTTCGGTGTCGACGAACACCAGGTCGTAGGAGCTGTCCGCGAGCCGCGGAAGGACGTCCAGCCCCCAGCCGTTGATCAGCCGGGTGCGCCCCGGGGCGATGGTCGCGGCCCGGAAGGCCTCCTTCGCCGCCCGCTGATGTTCGGGCTCGGGATCGATCGTGGTGAGCACGCCGTCCGGTCGCATGCCGTCGAGCAGCCACAGTCCGCTGATCCCCGCGCCGGTGCCGATCTCGACGACGGTCCGGGCGCCGAGCATCTGAGCGAACAGGCTGAGCAGCGCGCCGACGGACGGCGGCACCGGGTCGGCCCCGAGGTCCTCGGCCCGCTCACGTGCGAAAACAAGGACATCGTCTTCCATGACGGAGTCCTCGGTGTGGGCCAGCATCTGGTCGCCGTTGGTGTGCACGCCCACGAGGCTATCGTTGTCGCGTCCCGGGCGTGTCGAGGCGCGCATGCCTGCCCGGGTCGGTCCGCTTCGCGGTGCCGACATTCTCAGGCGCCGCTCAGGTTGCTCACACGTCGCACACACGCGGATCCGCGACAGTGAGCTGGTCAGAGATCAGCAGACGATCCAACGGTCGTCCGACTGCACGGAATCGGACCGCCGGGAACAATCCGGACACCCCGGAAGTTGTTCCCTGTGACACCGCGCGGACCCGCGCACCGCTTCCAGCTGTCCCGAGCAGGAGGTTCCATCATCTCGATGGTCAACACCCCGTCCGATCACGACACCGAGGTCGCAGGCCAGGGCGTCGCCGCCAGCGGCACGGCGGCATTCGACGCCAGCGGCGACCAGTCAACGATGCCGTCCTGGGACGAACTTGTTCGCGAGCACGGCGACCGCGTCTATCGGCTGGCCTACCGGCTGTCCGGCAACGCGCAGGACGCCGAGGACCTCACCCAGGACACCTTCATCCGGGTGTTCCGTTCGCTGTCGAGCTACCAGGCAGGCACGTTCGAGGGCTGGCTGCACCGGATCACCACCAACCTGTTCCTGGACCTGGTGCGGCGCCGCAATCGGATCCGGATGGAGGCCCTGCCGGAGGACTACGAGCGGGTGCCGTCGTCGACCCCGAATCCCGAGCAGATCTATCACGATGCCCGGCTGGACCCCGACCTGCAGGCCGCGTTGGACTCCCTCGCGCCCGAGTTCCGCGCCGCGGTCGTACTGTGTGATGTCGAGGGCCTGTCCTACGAGGAGATCGGTGCCACACTGGGCGTCAAGCTCGGGACCGTGCGCAGCCGAATCCACCGTGGGCGGCAGGCGCTGCGCGACCACCTGTCCGCGGCGCAGGCCGCGCGGGACCTTGAGATCGGGAAGCTGACAGTCGCGTGAGCGTGCAGGAGGAGCGGATGACGCAGGGCCACCCTCGCTCTGGAGGACCCGGACCTCGCCGGTTCGGTTCGACGGAACATCTCGCCAGCGAGGCGGTGGCCGCGTTCGTCGACGGGGAGCTGCAGATGAACGCGTATCTGCGGGCGGCGGACCACGTCTCGCAGTGCCTGGAGTGCGCGGCAGCGGTGGACGCGCAGCAGCATGCCCGGATCGCATTGCGGCAGTCCGGGGAGATCAGCATGCCGAGTTCGCTGCTCGGTGCGCTCAGCCAGATCCCGACCTGTCAGCCCGCCGACGAGCCGGGCCAGGAGCATCCGTTGGGTCGACGGCGCACGCTGTTCTCGTCGAGGACCGCCTCCTACTCGCTGACCACGTGGCGTCGTCGTCGCTGACCGTCGCGCGGGAGCCGTCGGTGATACTGGTGCCGTGACTGACGCCAACGAGGGGGCCGGGTCCCCGCCGCGCCTGACCCCGCGACCGCTGTACCGGCCGGATGTCGACCCGGCGGCGGCCGCAGCGTTCGCCCGGCCCGACGGCGTCGACGACTCGGGCGACCCGGCCGGGACCGCGGCCCGGCCCGCGCTGGCCGTGCGCCCGCCGGACCCGGTGC
Organism: Rhodococcus sp. NPDC054953; assembly: GCF_053609225.1. Classification (NCBI taxonomy): domain Bacteria; kingdom Bacillati; phylum Actinomycetota; class Actinomycetes; order Mycobacteriales; family Nocardiaceae; genus Rhodococcus; species Rhodococcus sp. NPDC054953. The sequence continues at coordinate 151,122 of NZ_JBSGXD010000001.1, forward strand.
TCGCCGAGGCCTTCGGGCGGCCGGAGGGCGAAACACAGACCATCCAGCGCGGACCCGACCGCCCCTCGGACGGGTCGACCGACACCGCCGTCCCGGCCGACCCGTGGCGGGACCCCGATGCGGCGGCGCGGCTCGGCGGCGCGGCCGTCGACACGCCGCAGGCGGCGGCGCTGCCACCGGGGGACCGGCTCGGGATCCGTGACGTCCTGCTCGGGGACCGGGTCGCGCCCCGCGCGCTCGCGGCGCTCGCCGGGGTCGCCCTGGCGATCGGGCTCGTCGGCGGCGTGGTCGGCCGGATGACCGCGGAGAGCGTCGGCGCGCTGACCAGTCAGAAGGTCGAGCTGACCCAGGACGGCCGCGGCGACCGGGAGGTCGGTCAGGCCGCGCAGGTCGCGGAGGCCGTGCTGCCGTCGGTGGTGTCGATCCAGGTGGCGCTCGGCGAACAGTCCGGCACCGGGTCCGGTGTCGTGATCGACGGCGCCGGGTACATCGTGACGAACAATCACGTGATCTCGATGGCCGCGACCGACCCCGACAACGCGACGCTGCGCGTGGTGTTCTCCGACGGCACCCGCGCCCCGGCCCGGATCGTCGGCCGCGACACGAAGACCGACCTCGCGGTGCTCAAGGTGGACGTCGGCAACCTGACCGTCGCGAGGCTGGGGAAGTCCGACGACGTGCAGGTCGGGGACGAGGTCGTGGCGGTGGGGTCGCCGCTCGGGTTGAGCAGGACCGTCACCAGCGGGATCGTCAGCGCGCTGCACCGGCCGGTGCGCCTCGGCGGTGAGGGCACCGACACCGACGCCGTGATCGACGCCGTCCAGACCGACGCGGCGATCAACCCGGGCAATTCGGGGGGGCCGCTCGTCGACGACGAGGGCCGGGTCATCGGCATCAACTCGGCGATCCGCAGCGAGAGCGGCGGGTCGGTGGGGCTCGGGTTCGCGATCGGGGTCGACGACGTGACCCGCGTCGCGCAGGAGCTGATCCGGACCGGGTCGATGCGGCACGCCGAGATCGGTGTCAACGCCCGGTCGGTCACCAACGAGCAGACGACCGGCGCGCAGGTCGCGAACGTGCAGGCGGGCAGCCCCGCGGAGGCGGCGGGGATCGTCGAGGGGGACGTGATCGTCAAGGTCGGGGACCGGGATGTCGGGAACGCCGACGAACTGGTGGTCGCCGTGCACGACACCGAACCGGGGCAGCAGGTGCCGGTGAAGCTGATCCGGTCCGGCCGCGAGGTCGAGGTCCAGGTCGTGCCGGTGTCCGACTGATGCCGGTCCGGCCGGAGTCCGCCGCGTGATGTTCCGATGAATTTCGCACCGCACGCCCCGCGACGCGAGGTCGGCACGTAGTCTGGTCGGGTGTTTGGCAACATCGGCTGGGGCGAGTTCATGATCCTGCTCGTCGCGGCGCTCGTGATCCTGGGACCCGAGCGCCTACCCAGTGCCGTCTCCTGGGTCGCGAAGAGCCTGCGGCAGGTCAAGGACTACGCGGGCGGCGCTACGCAGCAACTCAAGGATGACCTCGGGCCCGAGTTCGAGGATCTGCGCAAACCGCTGGCCGACCTGAACAGTCTGCGGGGGATGACCCCGCGCGCCGCGATCACCAAGCACCTCCTCGACGGCGACGACTCGATCCTCACCGGCAACTTCGACGAGAAGCGGCCGTCCGGGCCAGCGGCAGGCACCGCACCGAGATCGGCGCCGCTCGCCGACGGCGAGAAGCCGCCCATCGACGTCGACGCCACCTGACGGCTGCCCCACCATGTGATCGAGCCCCGCCCCGGAATCACCGGGGCGGGGCTCGATCCGTTGGTACGCGGTGGTGCGGGGCTACGAACCGAATAGGTTCTCGATCAGCCCGGGCTCGCCGACCCAGCCGCTGCCGGTGCCGAGCGAACCGAAGATGGGACGGATCGGGTTCGGGGCGACGAGGTCGCTGTGGGTGACCGTGTAGACGACCGCGTCGTCCACCGTGCACACGTGGCGCACCTGGTAGACGCCGTCGGCGACGCCGCCCCACGAGTAGCCCTGCCAGCCGTCCTCACCCGGCGAGGCGGGGGCGACGTCCTCGACCACGGTTCCGGTGGCCTGATCGATCAGCGTCGCCCCACACAGCGTGCCGACCGGGACGCCGTCCACCGAGGCGGTGACATCGCTTTCGGTGACGTCCGCGGTGGACACGATCGACGCGGCGGAGGCCGCCGTCGCGGAGAGCAGGAGCAGCGGCGCCGTCGCCGCTGCCGCGATCGCCGAGCGGAGGAGCATTGTCGTCATACCCGATTCCCGTCGTCGGATGCCGCGGTCGCCGCGGCATCGTGGGTGGTTCGGCTGCGAAGGTAACAACGCCGTGCCCACCCCGACGGTGAATCGGGCGAAATGTCGGGTGCCGCGGGCTACAGGTGGCGGGTGGTGTCGATGCCGAGGGACATGCCGGCGAGGCCGCGGGCCCGCACCGACAGCTTGTCGGCGATCTCCCGCAGCGCGACACCGGCGGGGGAGTCGGGGGCGCCGAGGACGATCGGGACGCCCGCGTCGCCGCCCTCACGGACCGCCTGCTCGAGCGGAATCTGGCCAAGGAGGGGGACCTTCGCGCCGACGGCTCGGGTCAGCCGGTCGGCAACGACCTGCCCGCCGCCGGAGCCGAACACGTCCATGCGGGTGCCGTCCGGCAGTTCCATCCACGACATGTTCTCCACGACGCCGACGATCCGCTGCCGGGTCTGCAGTGCGATCGACCCGGCCCGCTCGGCGACCTCGGCCGCCGCCTGCTGCGGCGTGGTCACAACGAGGATCTCCGCGCCGGGGATCAGCTGGGCAACGGAGATCGCGACGTCCCCGGTGCCGGGCGGCAGGTCGAGCAGCAGCACGTCGAGGTCGCCCCAGAACACGTCGGCCAGGAACTGCTGCAGCGCGCGGTGCAGCATCGGCCCGCGCCACACCACCGGGGTGTTCCCCTGGGTGAACTGGGCGATGGAGATCATCCGCACGTCGTGCGCGATCGGCGGCATGATCATCCGCTCGACCTGGGTCGGCTTGGCGTCGGTGCCGAGCATGCGCGGAATGGAGTGCCCGTAGATGTCGGCGTCGAGGACACCGACCGATAGGCCCTTCGCCGCCATCGCCGCAGCGAGGTTCACCGTGACGGACGACTTGCCCACCCCGCCCTTGCCGGAGGCGACCGCGTAGACCCGGGTCAGGGACCCCGGCTGGGCAAACGGGATCACCGGCTCGGCGGAGTCGCCGCGCAGCGACTTGCGCAGTTCGGTGCGCTGCTCGTCGCTCATCACATCCAGTTCGACGCGGATCGCGCCGATTCCGGGGACGTCGGCGACGGCCTTGGTGACCCGGTCGGTGATCTCGGTCCGCATCGGGCAGCCCGCGGTGGTCAGGAGGACCACGATGTCGACGCCGCCGTCGTCGGTGAGGGTGACGCTGTCGACCATCCCCAGATCGGTGATGGGTTTGCGGATCTCCGGATCGAGCACCTTGGAGAGGGCGCCGCGAACGTCGGACTCGGTCACTGCTGACATGCGACCCATGGTAGGACGCGCGTCCTTAGTGGATGCGCGGCAGGTCGGCGGCGCTCGGGTTGATGCCCGTCGAGTAGGCCAGCGACCAGGCCGTGACGTTCGCGACGTAGGCCATCGAGTTGTTGTAGCGCAGGATCGCCTTGGTTGCGGACCCGAGGTCGCGCATGTTCGTGCCGTCACACAGGTAGTTGGCGGTGGAGGCGGCGGCGTCGTAGAGGTTCTGCGGGTCGGCGATGCCGTCCCCGTTGCCGTCGATGCCGTACTGCGCCCAGGTGGTGGGGATGAACTGGGTGGGGCCGACCGCGCGGTCGTACACGGCGTCGCCGTCGAGGGCGCCGCCGTCGGTGTCCATGATCACGGCCTGGCCGGGGAGGCTGCCGTCGAGCGGCAGCCCGATGATCGGTTCGACGAGATTCCCCCGGTCGTCGGCCCTGCCGCCGTTGGCGTGGCTGGATTCGACGCGCCCGACGCCTGCGATCTGCATCCAGTTGATCCCGCAGCCGGGATTGCGTTCGGCGAGGGTCCGCTCGGCCGACCGGTAGGCGTCGAAGTTGATGGCCGGGATGCCGAGCGGGCCGTCGGGTAGCGGCGCGGGTGCGGCCACCGGTTCGGGTGCGGGTGCGGGTGCCGCCGCGAACGCCGGGGTGGCGTCGACCGGTTCCGGGGCGGTCACCACCGCGGGATCGGTGGTCGCGTCGGCCGGGGTCGGGTCGCCGGTGATGGGGGAGGCGTCGGCGGCGGTCAGCAGGGGGATCGAGGCGGGGGTCCCGGTCGCCGTTGCCGCGGTGACCAGCCCGGTCGGGACGAGGCCCGTCAGGGCGATGAGCGAGTTCCGTTTCGCCTTCGATTCGGACGGCTTGCTGTGGCGACCCACCTGGTACCTCCTGCGGCCCCCGGCGGGGCGTTGTCAGTGCTGTGAACCGCAGTCGACGCTACCCGATTCGAGATGTCTTCGTTATCTCGCCGTGATCAAATGGGGCGCCATCGGGCGCAAAGTCCCAGGTGAACGCCGATGGTCGAGAAGTCTCGAAAGGATATCGACTCGGGCGTGTCCGGTATCGGCGACGCTACGGCGCGGGCGCGGGCGGACAGAACGGCGGACACGGCAGGGGCGGCAGGGCGGGCAGCGGGGGCAGGCCGGGAAGCGCGGGGAGGACGCCGGGCGCGGCGGCGTCGCGCGCCAGCTCCGGATTCGGGGGGATGGTCGGCGGGGTGGGTGTCGGGGTCGGCTCGGCAGGGCGGGTCGGTTCCGCGGGGCGGCCGGGTTCGGCGAGCAGGTCCGGGATCCGGCCCGGTTCCGGGGTTCCGCCCGCGGCGTACGCCTCCGACCACCCGAGCACATTCGACGTGTACGCCAGTGAATTGTTGTAGCGGAGCACGGCCCGGGTCCGCTGGTCGTCCTCGCGCAGGTTCAGCCCGCCCGAGCACAGGTACCGTGCCGCCGCGAGTGCCGCGTCGAACACGTTGTTCGGGTCGGCGCGCCCGTCGCCGTTGCCGTCGGCGGCGTACCGGGACCAGGTGCTCGGGATGAACTGCATCGGCCCGACCGCGCGGTCGTGCCGGGGATCGCCGTCGAGCGTGCCACCGTCGGTGTCCGTGATGACCTGGTTTCCGGCGAGGGAGCCGTCCAGCGCCGGGCCGAGGATCGGGGTGACGGTGGTGCCCGCCGCGTCCGTCCGTCCACCGCCTGCGTGGCCGGACTCGATGCGGCCAATACCGGCCAGCAGGTGCCAGCTGACACCGCATCCCGGGGTGTCGGCCGCGAGGGTGGCCTCCGCCGACCGGTAGGCACCGAGGACGAGTTCCGGGATGCCGAGGGCGCCGATCGTGACCGGGATCGGGGTCAGTGATTCCGCGAACGGCGACGCCAGCCGCTCGGCGATCGCCGGCGGCAGGTCGAAGGACACCGGCGGCGGCGGGGTGTACGCGCGGGGTGCGCGGGACAGGCGGGGAGCCGGTTCGAGGATCCCAACAACGCCTGTCTGTGCCGGGTCCGCGGCGTCGGGCGCCGGGGCGGCGACGGCGGGTGCGCCCGCGATGGCCTGCCCGCCCCCGACGGTTAGGCCGACCGTCACCCCGCCGATCAACGCGGCAACGGTGACGCCTGCCAGCCCCCTCAGTCGCATCCGCAGCCCCTCGTCGTCTCACACCGTCTCACCGTCACGCAGTCACGCAGTCACGCCGTCGCGTCGTCCCGACCCCCGTCCAGAATGTGACCCAGGTTACAGAACGGACTCGTTGCGCGTCGGGGTTCCGTTGAGCGCTACCGGTGCGGCTGCTGCTCCTCGGCGTCGCGTTCGGCGAGCAGCGACTTGATCTCCTCGAGCTCCCGGCGCAGATAGTCGCGGGTGGCGACCTCGCCGATCGCCAACCGCAGCGAGGCCAGCTCCCTGGCAAGGAACTCGGTGTCCGCCTTCGTCTGCTCGGCGCGGGCCCGGTCCTCCTCCAGCGAGACGCGATCCCGGTTTTCCTGCCGGTTCTGGGCCAGCAGGATCAACGGGGCGGCGTACGCGGCCTGGGTGGAGAACGCGAGGTTCAGCAGGATGAACGGGTACGGATCCCACTGCAGCCCGATGGCGGCAACATTGAGGATGATCCACACGATGACCACGACCGTCTGGATCAGCAGGTACTTGCCGGTGCCGAGGAACCGGGCGATCGACTCACTGACCCGGCCGACCGCCTCGACGTCGATCTGGAACCCGCGCCACCGACGGCCCGGCGTCTCGAGCCGGGCCCGTGCGCTTGGGGAGGCGGGTGGGCGCTTGTCACTCATCGGCCGTTTCCTCTTCCCGCCAGTCCTCCGGCAGCAGGTGATCGAGCACGTCATCGACGGCGACCGCACCGAGCAGGTGGCCCTCGTCGTCCACCACCGGGCCGCACACCAGGTTGTAGCGGGCGAAGTAGCGGGTCACCATCGCCAGCGGATCCTCCGGCGACAGCTGGATCATGTCGGTGTCCAACAGCCCGCCGACCAGCGACGCGGGTGGCTCCCGCAGCAGCCGCTGGAGGTGGACGCAACCGAGATAGCGGCCGGTCGGGGTGGAGATCGGCGGACGCACCACGAACGCCATGCTCGCCAACGCCGGGGTCAGATCGGGATTGCGAGCACGGGCCAGCGCCTCCGCGACCGTGGTTGCCGGCGTGAGGATCACCGGTTCCGGGGTCATCAGCCCGCCCGCCGTGTCGGGGGAGTGCTCGAGCAGCCTGCGCACCGGCTCGGAATCCTCGGGGTCCATTAGCTGCAGCAGCGACTCCGCCTCGGTCTCGGGCAGTTCGCCGAGCAGGTCGGCCGCGTCGTCCGGGTCCATGGCCTCGAGCACGTCCGCGGCCCGCTCCACCTCCAGGTGGGTGAGCAGGTCGGTCTGGTCGTCGGTCGGCAACTCCTGCAGCACGTCGGCGAGCCGCTCGTCGTCCAGCGCGACCGCGACCTCGTGGCGACGCTTGTCGGGCAGGTCCCGCATCGCGTTCGCCACGTCCGCCGGCCGCATGCCGTCGAACTGGGCGAGCAGTTGGGTCACGCCCTGGCCGGGAAGGGCGAGCTGAGAATGCGTGAGCCCCTGCACGTGTTGCCATTCCACGATGTGGATCGGCGCGCGGCGGGACAGTCCGGACCGGGGCTTGCGGACCGCGACGCGGGAGACGACCCAGTCCCTGGTCCGGGTGAGCTCGATGCCGAGGTCGACGACGAGAACCTCGACCCCGGCGAGCTCGTCGAGTTCGGGGTCGTCCACCCGGACCCGGGTGTCGACGACCTGAGCGAGGGCCAGCACCTCACCGGGCTTCTGGGTGAACTTGCGGAGGCTGACGCTTCCGGTCAGCGTCACCGAGCCCGGTTCGATCGCCGTCACCCGCAGCATCGGGACGAAGATTCGGCGCCGGGTCACCAGTTCCACGACCAGGCCGAGCACCCGTGGTCGCTGCCGTCCGATCCGGATCGTGATCACGACGTCCCGCACCCGGCCGATCGATTCGCCGTCCGGTCCGAGGACCACCAGGCCCGCGAGCCTGGCTGCGAAGACCTTGCTCACTGCTGCCATGATGGCAAGGCTAATTGGCTCGGTGTCCCGACGTCGCTCCGCGCGCCGGTGCGGCTCTCGGTGGGAGGTTCACAATGGTCCAGGCACGACCGCGGCGTTCGGTGCTCGCAGTTCCCGGGAGCAACCGGAAGATGATCGAGAAGGCCAAGGGGCTGCCCGCCGACGAGGTGTTCCTCGACCTCGAGGACGCTGTCGCGCCGATCGCGAAAGCACGGGCGCGCAACGACATCGCGGACGCATTGGCCTCGGACGGCTGGGGTTCGCAGATCAAGGTCGTTCGGGTGAACGACTGGACCACCGAGTGGACGTATGCCGACGTGGTCGACGTGGTGTCCGCGTCGGGCGCCCACCTCGACGCGATCCTGCTGCCGAAGGTCACCGACGCGGGGCACGTGCGGGCGCTCGACCTGCTGCTGACCCAGGTCGAGAGGGCCAACGGCCTCGAGGTCGGGCGGATCGGCATCGAGGCCCAGATCGAGAACGCGATCGGCCTGACCAACATCAACTCGATCGCCACCGCCAGCCCCCGGATGCAGACGCTGGTGTTCGGTCCCGCCGACTTCATGGCGAGCATCACCATGCGCACCCTGGTCGTCGGCGAGCAACCGGACGGGTACGACACCGGCGACGCCTACCACCACATCCTGATGACGATCCTGATGGCGGCCCGCGCGCACGGGTTGGAGGCGATCGACGGGCCGTACCTGCAGATCCGGGACGTGGACGCGTTCCGTCGGGCGGCGGCGCGGACGGCCGCACTCGGGTTCGACGGCAAGTGGGTGCTGCACCCGACGCAGATCGACGCCGCCAACGAGGTGTTCAGCCCGAGGCAGGACGACTACGACCGGGCCGAGTTGATCCTCGAGGCATACGAATACCACACGTCGGCGGTGGGCGGCGGCCGCGGCGCGGCGATGCTGGGCGACGAGATGATCGACGAGGCAAGCGCGAAGATGGCACAGGTCGTCGCGGCGAAGGGTCGGGCGGCGGGGATGACCCGCACGACGCGGTTCGACCCCGAAACTCCGTAAACTGGACATCGGATTCACACAGGACGACACCAGGGAGCTCCGATGCCCAACCCACTCGCACCGCCGAATCAGCCGGGACGGGGCGGCCTTCCGACACCACCCAGTGGCTGGCCGATCGGCTCCTACCCCACCTACGCGGAGGCGCAGCGCGCCGTCGACTACCTGTCCGACCAGCAGTTCTCGGTGGAGGACGTCACCATCGTCGGTGTCGACCTGATGCAGGTCGAGCGGGTGCTCGGGCGACTGAGCTGGGCGAAAGTCATTGGCGGCGGCATTGTTTCGGGCGCCTGGCTCGGAGTGTTCCTCGGCCTGCTGCTCGGGCTGTTCACCGACAACCTGCTCGGCCCGCTGATCGCGGGCATTCTTGGCGGCATCGTGTTCGGGGTGATCTCGACGACCATCCCGTACGCGGCCACCCGCGGGACCCGCGACTTCGCGTCGACAATGCAGTTGGTCGCTGGCCGGTACGACGTGCTGTGCGAGCCGAAGACGGCCGAGCGGGCGCGCGACATGCTCGCCAAGCTGGCGCTGTAGCAGGCAGCGCAGGGGGGAGAGTGCGGACCACACTCGGCATCCGCGCGCTCGGGAGGGCGACGCTGGCCCGCCAGCACCTGCTCGAGCGGGCGACCGACTCGACGGAGACCGTGACCCGGCACCTGTACGGGCTTCAGGCGCAATCGCCCGCCGCGCCGTACTTCGCGCTGTGGTCGCGGATCGACGGCTTCCGGACCGACGACCTGGCGCGGCTGATCGAGGACCGGTCGGTGGTCCGGATCACGGTGATGCGCGGCACCGTCCACGCGGTCACCGCAGCGGACGCGGGCGAGCTGCGACCGTGGGTGCAGCCGATCATGGACGGCGACCTGAGGACCAACGCCCAGCATGCGAAGGCCCTCGTCGGATGCGACACGGCGGCAGTGGCCGCGCACGCCCGCGAACTCCTCGACGCAACGCCGATGACGTTGGCTGCGTTGCGTCCACACCTGGCATCGCGGTGGCCGGATCGCGATCCCGCTGCGCTCGCCCACGCGGTGCGGGACCTTCTCCCGCTGGTGCAGGTGCCTCCGCGCGGCCTGTGGGGGCGGTCCGGGCAGCCGGTGTGCACGACGCTCCAGCACTGGGCAGGTGAACCGCTCGCGGAACCCGATCCGGAGCGAATCCTGCAGCGCTACCTCGCCGCCTATGGGCCCGCATCGGTCGCCGATGCGCAGGCGTGGTCCGGCCTGACCCGGCTCGGTGAGGTGTTCGAGCGAATGCGTCCGCGACTGCGGGTCTTCGCCGACGTCGACGGTGCCGAGCTGTTCGATCTGCCGGACGCGCCGCGTCCCGGGGCGGACGCCCCCGCGCCGGTGCGGATCCTCGCTCCCTACGACAGCATGCTGCTCTCGCACGCCGATCGCACCCGGGTCGTCGACGACGGCTTCCGCCGGGTGCTGTTCACCGTCAACGGCATCGTCAAGCCGGCGGTCCTCGTGGACGGACGGGTCGCCGGATACCTCGCTCCGAGTGTGAGCAAGAGTGCCGCGGTCGTGGATGTCACTCTGCTGCAGACACTTTCCAGGACACTGCTGCGTGATGTCGAGGCCGAGGCGCTACGACTGCTGCGCTTCACGCATCCGAGCGCCTGCTCGCACGAGGTCAGGGTGACTGCGGCGCGGTGATCGCCTCGGGGGCCGGGGTGTGCGCGACCGGGGCCACCGCGTCCGCCGGAGTGTCCGCAGGCGCCACCCGGAAGGTCGCCGCGTGCACCGCCCCGACCGCGAGGCCTGCCGCCGCGCCCCACAGCACGGCAACGAGTGCGCCGCCGAGGACCATGAGCGCGTAGGTGCCCGGTCCGGCGTGGACCACGAAGCTCGTGTACACCACGCGGATCAGGTTGGCGGCCAGCATGCCGACGACGGTGGCGCCCACCCCCGCGCCGAACGCGCGCGCCCGGCTGCGCGCAGGGCGGGCCAGCCGCACCGCGACCACCGCGATCAGCACCAGCGCGGCGAGCACGTCCACCAGCCAGGAACCGGGGGTGGTCCGCCCGAGCGGCCAGGCGCGCAGCGCGGGCACCGCGAACGGCAGTCCGAGGGCGCTGGGGACGAGCAGGGTGGGGACGTACGTCACGACGGTGCCGGTGATCGTCCAGATGCCAGCGACCACGGTCAGCACGGCGGCGGTCAGCGTGGCGGGGACGGCCCGGCGGGGGGACGCCTCGACCGGCGGGTTCGGCGATTCCGGTGCGCTGGTGTCGGGCATGGCGCAACATTAGTGGACAACTGTCCAATTGGGTGGCGAAACTCGGAGGTCGGCGTGCGGCGGAGCAAGATCGTGATTCTGGGCCTGGCGGCGGCGCTCGCCCTCGGCGGCGGGGCCGCCGCCGCGCTGCGCAGCGATCCCGCCCCCGCCGATACCTATCTCCGCGACGATCAGGGCCGGGCGCTGATCCTGCGCGGCTTCAACACGGCCTCGAGCAGCAAGAGTGCCCCGGACGGGATGCCGGAGTTCACCGAGGACCAACTCGACCGCGAACGGTCCGACATGGGAACCAATTTCGTCCGGTTCCTGATCTCCTGGCGGTCGGTGGAGCCGGAACCCGGTGTCTACGATCAGGCCTACCTCGACCGGGTCGCCGAACGGGTCGGCTGGTACGGCGAACGCGGATACCACGTGATGCTCGACATGCATCAGGACCTGTGGTCGGGTGCGATCACCCCGGACGGCACGACCGGGAACGGTGCACCGGCGTGGGCGACCCACATGGACGGCCTTCCGGTCGGGGAGCATGACATGTGGGAGCAGTACTACCTCGACGCGGGCGTCATCCGCGCCTTCGACAACTTCTGGGACACCACCGGTGCGCACCCCGAACTGGCCGAGCACTACGCGGGCGCCTGGCGGGCCGTCGCCGAGCGATTCGCGGACGACCCCGCCGTGATCGCCTACGACCTGATGAACGAGCCGTACGGGGGAACGCTCCAGGGCCCCGTGTTCGAGGCCGGACCGCTCACCGCGCTGTACCAGCGCAGCACCGATGCGATCCGCGAGGCGGACCCCGACAGCTGGGTGTGCGTCGCGCCGCAGGCGATGGGCACCAACTGGGGCACCGCGAGCGGGCTCGGCGCGATCACCGACGCTCGCGACGGCGAGCCGCGAATCGCCTACTGCCCGCACATCTATCCGCTGCCGATGGACCTCGGGGGCGGCTACGAGGGCGGCACCCGCACCCTCGTTGACGCGACGATCGACGCCTGGCGCGGTCACACGCTCCGCACCGCGAAGGCGCTCGGTGACGTGCCGGTCATCCTCGGCGAGTTCGGCCTCGACACCACCCTGCCCGGAGCGCTCGACTACGTCGACCGCGTGTACGCCACCGCGACCGACATGGGCGCCGGGGTCAGCTACTGGTCCAGCGACCCCGGATCGTGGGGCCCGTACGAGGTGGACGGCACCGCGCGCAACCTGGTCGGCGCGCTGGACGAGGCGTACCCGCGGGCCGTCGCAGGCACACCCGTCTCCTGGACGGGCGCGGTGGATCGACTGGAACTGACCTACCGCACCGACCCCGCGGTCGCCGCGCCGACCGAGATCTACCTGCCCAGGCGCGGATTCCCGGCCGGGGTGCGGGTCGAGGGCGGCGAGGTCGTCGACTGGAACGAGCAGACCAGGCTGCTGACCGTGCGCGCCCCCGCCGGTGCCGACGAGGCACGACTGGTCGTCACGCCGGGAACCTGATCCGGCGGGATCGCGCACCGGGTGTTAGATGGACGCGTGATCGACGACGTGCTGCCCACCGTCCGCGCCCGCCTGGTCGAGAGCATCGGCGGGCCGCGGCCGTCGGCGGCGTCGGTGACCTTCCTCGGTCTCGACCCCCTCGAGGTGCTCCGGTTCGAGGCCGACGCCGACGGGCTGGTCCGGTACGCGAGCCTCGGCTGTTCGCGGCACCCGATGGGTGACCCCAGCGACCTCGTTGCCGACCCGGTGCGCGGGCCGCGGGCGGAGTTGGTGCTCACCGTGCGCGGGGGCCTCGGCGCCGCGTCCGGGGTGCACCGGTCGCTCGCGATTCTCGCGGCGGCCCCCGCGGTGGAGGGTGTCGTGCTCGCGGTCGATGGACTGCTCGATCTCGGCGAGCCGCTCTGGGTTGGCGCCCCGTTCACCGCGGTCCTGTTGGGGGACAGCGGCATCGACGAGGTCACGCTCCCGGATCCCGCCGACCCGGTCCGGTTCCTCGACGCGGTTCCGATCACCGGGACCGAAGCGGCCTGGGTCCGGCTGCGCGGGGCGGCGGCGCTGCGGGAGGCGTGGACCGAGGCGGGCATCGACGTGCGCGACCCCCACCGCGGGCAGGCCGCGATGTAGTCGGCGCCGTTCGGGCGGGTGCGGTGCCGCCGTCCCCACACTCGGGCAGGCAGCCTGGAACAATGGCGGGGTGCGCATCGACCTCCACACCCACTCGACCGCCTCGGACGGCACCGACAGCCCGGGGGAGGTGATGCGGGCCGCGTCGGCCGCCGGGCTGCAGGTCGTCGCGCTGACCGACCACGACACCACCTCGGGATGGGCGGAGGCGGTCGACGCGCTGCCCGCCGGGTTGAGTCTGGTTCGGGGCATGGAGATGTCCTGTGCGGGGCGGGGCGCGGACGGCCGTCCCGTCGCGGTGCACCTGTTGGCCTACCTGTTCGACCCGGGCAACGAGGCGTTCGCGCGGGAACGGGAACGCCTCCGCGCCGAGCGGACCGCCCGGCTGCGGGGAATGGCCGAGAAGATGGCCGCCGACGGGCTGCCGATCGACCCCGATGCCGTGCTGGCCGCGGCAGGCCCGGCGGCGGGGCGCCCGCACCTGGCCCGCGCCCTCGTCGCCGCGGGGGTCGTCGGGTCGGTGAACGAGGCATTCGCCGACCTGCTGCGGACCGGGGGTCGGTACTTCGTCACCAAGGCCGACACCCCGCTGCCCGATGCGGTGCGGATGGTCGCGGCCGCCGGCGGTGTCAGCGTCCTCGCCCATCCGCGCGCGTCGGTTCGGGGCCACCTGATGGACATGAACCAGATTGGTGAGCTGGTTGCGGAGGGTCTCGGCGGTGTCGAGGTCGCTCACCACGATCACGGCGCGGCCGACGAGAGGTACCTCCGCGGACTCGCCGCGGACCTGAACCTGGTGGTCACCGGGTCCTCCGACTATCACGGCGGCAACAAGTCGGTGGTACTCGGTGAGTTCGTCACCGCGCCCGACCAGTACGAGCGCCTCATCGCGGCCGCGACCGGCGTCGAGGTGGTGACCGGATGAGCGAACCGTGGGTGGACGAATACGACAGCGACTACGACGCCCGCCCGGACGGCCCGGCGCCGCGGTGGGAGCGGCCCCGACGACGCGGGCGCAGCGCCCCGGCGCGGGCGCTGCAGGCGCTGAGCGGGGCCGTGACGGCGGGCGTCGTGCTGCTGACCGTGGTCGTGATCGTTGCGGCGTACCTCGGGTCGCGGCGCGGTTTCCCCGGGCCGGGCGCGGAGTCGGTGACGGTGCACGCGGTCGCCGCGGTCGCGGTGGTGCTCGCGCAGCGCGTCGCCGATCACCGGCGGGGTGCGGCCGCGGCAGCCGGGTCGGTGGCCGTGTTCTTGATCACAGCCGGGTTGTTCTGGACCCAGTGGTGGGGGTAGCTCACCGGAATCGTGGTTCACCGGTGAGATTTGCCAGGTGTGAGCCGACGGTGGCACACTTGCTGCACTCCAATGCCGGTGCCACCGCCCGGCGGGGGAGCGAAGTCGGATTCAACCAGCGGCAGATTTCATGCCCGGGCCCACCCCGCCCGGTGCTTCTCGCGTCCCGAGCCGGGTGCATTCCCCGTAGACCAATCGGGCACTCATCGTGCACCCTCGGAGCGCTGTAGTTCTCTATCGAAAACCTGCGGCTGCGTCGAAAAACAACCTTCGCCGCTGCTACTTACCAGTAACCCGCCCCCGCTGTGGAGCGGCATGAGTAGGAGTGTCATCGTGTCTCCCGTGACTGAAGCAACCACCCCTCCCAAGGTTGAGCTGACCGACGAAGAGATCTTCGCGGGCCACATCGGTGGCAAGCTGTCGGTCGAGACCACCGCACCCCTCGATTCGCAGCGTGCGCTGTCGATCGCGTACACCCCCGGCGTCGCCCAGGTGAGTCGGGCGATCCACGCCGACGAGACGCTCGCCGACCGCTACACCTGGACGAACCGACTCGTGGTCGTCGTGTCGGACGGGTCCGCGGTGCTCGGTCTCGGCGACATCGGCCCGCGGGCGTCGCTGCCGGTGATGGAGGGCAAGTCGGCGTTGTTCAAGAACTTCGCCGGATTGAACTCGATCCCGCTGGTCCTCGACACCAAGGACCCCGACGAGATCGTCGAGACGCTGATCCGACTGCGCCCGAGCTTCGGGGCCGTCAACCTCGAGGACATCTCCGCGCCGCGCTGCTTCGAGATCGAGAAGCGCGTCATTGAGGCACTCGACTGCCCGGTCATGCACGACGACCAGCACGGAACCGCGATCGTCGCGCTGGCCGCCCTCAAGGGTGCGGTGGAGGTCCAGAGCCGCGACATCACCACCCTCCGCGTGGTCATCTCGGGAGCCGGTGCCGCCGGTGTCGCCTGCGCGAACATCCTGCTCGCCGCCGGGATCGCGGACGTCACGGTGCTGGACTCGAAGGGCATCGTGTCCGCCGACCGGAGTGATCTCAACGAGATCAAGGCGGACCTGGCGGCCCGAACCAACCCGGCCGGGCGCACCGGCGGCATTGTGGAGGCCCTCGACGGCGCGGACGTGTTCCTCGGCGTCTCGGCGGGCACGGTGCCCGAGGAGATCATCGCGACGATGGCCGACGAGGCGATCATCTTCGCGATGTCGAACCCGGATCCGGAGATCCACCCGGACATCGCGCACAAGCACGCCGCGATCGTGGCGACCGGGCGCAGCGACTTCCCGAACCAGATCAACAACGTGCTCGCGTTCCCCGGGGTGTTTAAGGGCGCCCTCGACGCGGGTGCCCGCCGGATCACCGAGGGCATGAAGCTCGCCGCCGCCGAGGCGATCCTGTCGGTCGTCGCGGACGAACTGGCCGTCGACAAGATCGTGCCGAGCCCGCTCGACCCGCGGGTCGCCCCCGCCGTCGCCGCGGCCGTCGCCAAGGCAGCGCAGGACGAGGGCGTCGCGTAGCGCCCCGTCCACCCGCACACGCGAACGCCCCGGAACCCCTTGCGGGTCCGGGGCGTTCGGCGTCGAGAGGGGTCCCGGTCAGTGCTCGATCCGGGCCCTGGCTGCGGCCGCCTCGGCGTGCCTGCCGAGGGCCTCGAACGTGTCACCCTCGAGCAGCGCAACCCGCACCGCCAACTGCGGAACGTCCGCAACCCGGTCCCGTGCGTCGGCGAGCACGGCCAGCACCTCCTCGTGCCGGTCGGCGGTGGCCAACGCCTGCGCAACGACGAGCAGGGCGCTCCCGCAGCCGATCTCGTCTCCCGCGGCGGCGAACGCGTCGGAGGCGCCGAGTCCGGTCGCCGCCGCCTCGTCGATTCGGCCCAGCTGCGCAAGAGCCCGCGCCGTCGAATCCTCGATGTCGGCGCGGGTCCACCCCTCGGCCAGCCCCGCCGCCTCACGCAGATCCGCGAGACCGCCGTCGTCGTCGAACCCGCACCGCGCCCGGCCGCGCAGGTGCAGCGATTCGGTGAGCAGATCGGCCCGGCCCTCGGCAAGGCGGGCGTCCGCGACGGCCTCGTCGAGAACCTCGAGGGCGCCCTCGTCCTCGAACTGCGCCAGCATCGCCCCGAGGTCCGTGCCCGCCGTCGCCGCAACGACGTGGTCCCCGCAGGACCTCGCCAGCTCACGGCACCGGTGCCACGCCGCGAGGGCGCCCTGCGGGTCACCCGCGTCCCTGCGCGCCCGGCCCAGCCACAGCAGGGTGTGCCCGAGCGACCCGGGCGCGGTCCCCTGCTCTTCCTCGAGTTCGGCCAGCCGGCTCAGTTCGTCGGCCGCCTCGTCCGGGTGCCCGGCCCGCACCAGCAGCACCCCGAGGTGGTAGGCGGGACCGAGCGATCCCAGGCCCGCGAGTTCCGACTCCCGCTTCGCCAGCCGCATCCGGGCGACCGCGTCCTCCGCGGCGCCGAGATCGGCGGCGATGTGCGCACCCAGTGCGGCCAGGGTCGCGGTGGTGGCCCTCGCGCGGTGCGCCACCGACAGTTCGAGCGCACCGTCGACGGCCGTCAATGCCTCCTCGAAACGGCCGCGACTGGCCAGTACCTGGCCGCGCAGGCGCGCGAGCACCGTGCGTCGGCCCGGTGTCAGGGCGGCGGCCGACTCGGTGTCCAGCCAGGCAAGGGCGTCCTCGGTGCCCTCCTCCGAGTTCTGCAGCGCTTCGACCCGCGCGATCGCGTCGCCCGCCGCCGCGACGTCGTCGACGAACGCCGCCGCCGTGACGTCGTCGACGAACCCCGCCGGGTCGACCACCGCCGGGGCCGCGACGACGTGCGCGCGGCCGATCGGCAGGTCCCAGCCCCGGTCCACCAGCGCGACGGTGGCGGCAAGGGTCTCGCTGCGGTGGCTGGTGCCGTTGCGCTCGTCGAAGCGGGCCGCCAACTCGTCCGCGGCCCGCAGGCACGCCGCCCCCAGCTCGTCGACCGTCCACCGTCCGTCGTGGGGTCCGAGGAACGGGACCAGCGGAGCGGCATCGGATCCGCGCACCCGCTCGTCGCCGAGCCCGGCCCGCCCCGCTGCCGAACAGGTCACCGCGAAGGCGGTGAGCGCCTCGAGATGCCCGGCCGCGTTGAGCCGGTCGTGCGCCAGCCAGCCGAGGTGCCGCTCGAGCATCTCGATGGCGCGGTGCGCGTTGCCGGTGACCGACAGGAAGACCAGGTGCCGCGCGATCATCGCAATGTTGTCGGCGTTGCCGCGCGCGAGCCGGTACCCGCGCAGGTGCATCCGCTCGGCCTCGTCGAACCGGCCCGCCTCCAGCAGCGGCACCAGCGTGTGCGAGATGGCCCGTTCCGGTTCCTCGCCGCACTCGTACCCCTGCTCGAGCATCTCCTCGATCAGGTCCAGCCCGGTCGCGGGCTCACCGGTGAGGATCCGGAAGGTGGCCTCCTCCGAGCGGACACAGGCGTCGCAGTGGCTGTAGTCGTCGCGGGGGGTCCGCGCCAACTCGTCGAGGTACCGCCGCGCCTCCCCGAACCGTCCGGCGAGGAACGCCTCCGAGAAGCGGGTCTGCACCACCCCGGACAGGCCGACGCCCGCCTGCCGGTACGCGGTCTCCATCCGTTCGATGGACTCGGCGATCGTGGCCTGGGGGAACATCGGATTCGAGCCGAGCGAGTCGGCGATCCACTTGTGGAACCACAACAGGTCGTAGTCGTCGACCTCGTTCGGGAACCGGGCCGGGTCCGCGGCGTTGCGGCCAACGCACCAGGCGAAGGCCGCGAGCAGTGCCTCGGTGTCCCCGGTCATCGACGAGGACTGCACCAGCCGCATCCGCACCCGGTACGCGGTCTCCTCCTCGCCGGCCTCGTCGGCGACGGTGATCGCACGCTCGATCAGCTCCCGTTCGGCCGGTCCGTATGGGGTGCAGTCGATCTCGGAGATCAACTCGTTCAGATCGACGGGGGTCTCACTCGGCATGGTCGTCCTTCTCGGTCATCTCGGGAGCGTCGATGGTCGGCAGGCTCGGCAGCCCAACCGACAGGTGCACGATGTCGGTCATCGCGTCGGTCAGCGCCGCGCGATCGGCCGCACTCAGCGGCCGATGCCCGGCGAGCAGGGATTGCACGTACAGGATCCGGACGGTCCGGGACAGCACGGCGTCATCGTCGACGCTGGCAACGGTGCGGACCAACCGGTTGTGCCAGTTCAGGACGAGTCGGCCCGCGGTGTCCACGCCGGCCGCTGCCTCGGCGGCGTCCACCCGGCCGAGGACATCGGCCCAGAACCCGCCCGCCTCGCTCGACTGATCGCGCCGCAGCCTGCGCAACACGGCCTCGTCGGCCACGTACAGCGCGGGCACCGTGTCGGGGGCGAACGCCCGGACCGCCGCGGCCGCACCGAGATCGGTCAGCGCGCGGTCCGCCCGCTCGGTCAGCGCACGGGTGCGCGCCCGGTCGGCCGCCTGCGGCAGGTCCAACTGGTCGATCTCGTCGGCGACGGTGACCACCTCGACCTCGGCTCCGGGCACGAACTCCGGCAACCGGGCGGCGATGTCCGCGTCGTAGACATAGCCGCCGTTGACGATCGGGGCGCCGGGGCGGGCGATCCCGGCGAGCTGTCGGAACTCGTCGACCGTCCTGGTGTAGCGCACCACCCCGCGGGTGGCCGCCTCCCCGAAGGTGGTTGGGCCGTCGGTCGTCTCGACGGGCAGGTGCGGGACGATGAACCGGGCCAGCTCGTCGTCGTGCAGGACCAGGGCCCGCAGCGCCAGATGGTGCACCGCGAGGAACCCGGCCAGCCGGTGCGGTGCCCGCGCCGCCAGCCCGATCACCCAGCGGCGCACCGCCGCTCCGAGTTCGGTTCGGGTCTGCTCGAGCGCACCGTCCTCGATCAGGGATTCTCGGGACGCGGTCGGGGTCAGGCCGGTGGTGTTCACCACGGTGCGGACGAAGAACGCCCACTCGGGCAGCAGATCGTCCATCCGATCGGAGAGCAGCATGCCGCCCAGGTATACCCGGCTGGACTGGCGTTGACCGGGGGAGAGCGGGAACGGCAGCACGAACGCGGTGCCGCGGGTTCCGGTGGCGGGCACGTGCAATGCGATCGTGTCGAACGGTTCGGCGCCAACGACCTCGCGGCCGAGCGCGCGCAGCTCGGGTGACGCGGGCACGCCGGTCTCGAGGAACGGGGCTGGCCGGGTGACGGTCTGCCCGGCGACCGTGACCCGCACCGGCAGGTGCCGTCCGAACCGGTCGGCCAGGTCGTGGGCGCCGCCGGCGGAGACCAACTCGGCGGCGTCCTGGCGCGGCACCAACTCCACCCGGGTCCCGACCGGCAGGTCCTCGGCGAGCGTGGTGACGGTGAACGTGCCGTCGGCGCGGCCGACCCACTCGACGGCGCCGCCGCCGACCGCGGAGCGGGACCGGACCCGGATCTGGTCGCTGACCATGAAGCAGCTGAGCAGCCCGATCCCGAACTGCCCCAGACGGTCCGTCCGCGGCAGGTCGAGGACGTCCCGCTTGGAGCTGCGGCCGACGGTGGCGAGTAGTTCGCCGACCTCGTCGGCGGTCAACCCGATCCCGTCGTCCTCGACCGCGAACACCGGGTCGGTGTCGGTGCCGGGCAGGACCCGGATCGTGCCCTGGTGACCGGGTTCGCGTTCGCGGCGGGCGGCGATCGCGTCGCATCCGTTCTGCAGCAACTCACGCAGAAAGACCTGCGGGCCGGTGTAGATACTCGCGCTGAGCAACTCGATGATCCCACCGAGATGTACCTGGAAGAGACGGCTGCCGCCGTCGGCTGTCGTTGTCATCGGTCCCGGAGCCTATCGGGGGAGTCGGACACCCGATTCGCGGAGCGGGGTTCGGGTCCGGGCCCGCCGCCGGGCCGGCGAGCGCCCGCTGGGGTGAGAAGATGTGGCGGCACGGGTGTGGTGACTTCTCAGGAGTGTGGCGGACGATGACCTTGCGGACGGTGGCGGCCGTTGCTGCGGCGGCGACGGCGATGCTGACCGGGTGCGCGCCGAGCACCCTCACCGCCGATCCGGCCCCCGCCGCGCTCACCGTCGGTTCCGGTGGATCCGCGGATCGCGCGGTGCTCGCCGAGATCTACGCGGGGGTGCTGCGGGGCACCGGGTCGCCCGTCGACACCAGGACCGGGCTCGTCGAGGGGCAGGACCTGACGTTGCTGGATTCCGGGGAGGTGACCCTGGTGCCCGAGTACACCGGTGCACTGCTGCTCCGCCTGCACCCCGGCGCCACCGAGATCGAGCCGGACGAGGTGTTCGAGGAACTGAATCGTTCACTACCGCAGGGTCTTTCGGTGTCCGATCCGGGGATGGCTGAGCGGCCGGGTGCGGGTGACGCGGGCGAGGAGGGCAGCAACCTCCCCGCGATGGCCGTCGTCCCACTGATGCGATCCGGCGTCCTGACGGGCGCGCAGGTCAAGGCGCTCAACGTCGTTGCCGGTGAGTTGACGACGGCCGACCTGGCGGAGATGAGCGAGACGGTCGGTCGGGGAGACCTGACCGCGGACCAGGCGGCAGCGAACTGGCTTGCCGCACGGTGACGCTGGCGATTAGCCAGCTTCCGGCCGTCGAATTCGGGCGTGCCGGGTCTGTAGGGTCGACCCCCTAACGGCCAACGCGGACGGACGGGTGGGGGAACGATGCCGGGGACAGCCCAGCGACTGAGGACACTGGCGGTGGGGTTGGCGGTCGGGCTGATCGGGGCCACGATCGTCGCGACGCCCGCCGCGGCGCAGGGGGCGGGGGACGCCGCCAGCTACGCGCCGACGATGCTGATTCTGGACGCGTCCGGGTCCATGCAGCGTCCCGACCAGGCGGGCACGATGATGGATGCCGCGAAGAACGCCGTGCACGCCTTCGTCGACACGGCGCCAGCGGCGTCGCGGGTCGGGCTCGCCGTGTACGGCACCGGCACCGGCAACGGGGAGTCGGAGAAGGTCGCGGGCTGCCGCGACGTTCGGGTGGTGCAGCGGCCGGACCCGCTGGACCGAGCGGCCCTCAACGACGCGGTCGACGGCATCACCGCCAGCGGCTGGACGCCAATGGGCACGGCGTTGCGTGCTGCCGCGCAGGCGCTGCCGGACTCGGGACCGCGGTCGATCGTGTTGGTCTCCGACGGCGACGACACCTGCGCGCCACCGGAACCGTGTGAGGTGGCCCGGGAACTGAAGTCTCAGGGCGTCGACCTGGTGATGCACGCGATCGGGTTCGCGGTGGACGAGACGGCACGGGCGCAGCTGACCTGCATGGCGCAGGCGACCGGGGGGACCTACACCGATGCGGCGGATGGTGCGGCGCTGGCGCGGACCCTGCCGCGGGTCACCGCGGCGGCGCTGCGCAACTACGAGGCGGCGGGGACGCCGGTCACCGGCACACCCGGGCACCAGGCGGCCCCGGTGCTGACGCCGGGCCAGCACCTGGACACGATCGGCCAGAAACAGGAACGCTACTACGCGGTGGACGTCCCGGACGGCGCCACCGCGTACTTCTCCGCAACGGTGTCGTTCCCGGCGGCACCGCAGCGGCGGGTGCAGCCGAACCGGGACAACAACGTCCTGCAACTGCGGGTGTATGGCAGGGACGGCCAGGACTGCAACGAGTTCGAGTTCGAACAGGTGACGGACACGAGTGGCGGCGCCGCGCTGACGGTGGCCGCCGCGTTCGACGGCGCGAGCGAGAAGCCGACCGGCG
This sequence comes from Rhodococcus sp. NPDC054953, assembly GCF_053609225.1. Classification (NCBI taxonomy): domain Bacteria; kingdom Bacillati; phylum Actinomycetota; class Actinomycetes; order Mycobacteriales; family Nocardiaceae; genus Rhodococcus; species Rhodococcus sp. NPDC054953. The sequence continues at coordinate 173,076 of NZ_JBSGXD010000001.1, forward strand.
ACAACGCCGGTGCGGACCGGTGCCGCGGCGGCGGGCGCTACTACGTCGCGACCACCTGGAGCACGGTGTCCGACGGGGTGCCGGACCGGATCCCGGTCGAGTTGCTGGTCGGGATCGAGCCCGCGGCCACCGACCCGGGCCCGGCGGGGGCGACGACCCCGACCGCCTTCGTCGAGCCGAGCGGCTCGGGCACCCCCACGGTCGGCGGCGGGTCCTTCAACGTCGCGACCGAACTCGCGGGCAGCGGCCGGTACACCGACACCGTTCGGCGCGGTGAGATCGTCTACTACCGCGTTGCGCTGGACTGGGGGCAGGGCCTGGCCTACCGCGTGCACCTCGCGGGCAACGGCAGCACCGCGGTCGAGGACGTCTCGCTCGCGCGCAGCACCCTCTACTCGCCGAGCCGCGAGGAGATGGTGTCGGACTTCGGGTCCTACACCGGTTCGGACCAGGTGCTGCCGTCCGGCGACACGGCGCTGGCCAGCACCGCGGTCCGATACCAGAACCGGGGTTCCGACGACCTCGCCGTCCGCACGACCGCGGTGCCGGGCTGGTACTACATCGCGGTCAAGGTGGGGGCGACATCGGTGGCGGGCGCCGGGGTGCCGGTGCCGATCCGGCTGGACCTGACGGTCACCGGTGAACCGGAGGATGGCCCCGGCTACGCGACGGGCGTGCCCGCCGGGATCTTCGGCGAGCGGCCGGTGCCGGACACCGCCGCGGTGCCGGTCACCGCAGCGGCGGAGCAGGGTGCCGCCCCCGCCGCCGAGCACGCCCCGGCGTCGGGTTCGTCGACCGTGGCGATCGGGATTGCGGCCGCGGCCGCGGCGGTGGCGCTGGGCGGCCTCGCGCTCGGCTGGGTTGTGCTGCGCAGGCGGCGGCGGTAGGGGCCGCGCCCCGGCCCGTTCAGGCGGGGGTGCGGGCCAGCGCCGCGCGCAGGAACGCGCCGAGGTCGCGGACCGCGTCGTCGGCGTCCCGGACCAGCGACGCCTGCAGGTGCGCGACGTGCCAGAGGGTCGGGTACTCGCGGTACTCGACGCTGACGCCCGCGGCCCGCAGCCGGTCGGTCAACTCGACCGCCTGCGGGTACAGCACCTCGCTGGTGCCGATGTGCACGACCGTCGGCGGCAGCCCGGTCAGGTCGCCGCGGAGCGGCGCGAAGCCGGGGTCGGCGGGGTCGCCGCCGCCGAGGTAGGCGTCGGCCGCACGGAAGGACCAATCGGTGTTGACCACCAGGTCGCGGTCGAACGGGGCGTCCCTTGCGCCCGGATCGACCCACGGTGCGATCAGGGCGAGGGCGGCCGGCCGGACGCTGTACCGGTCGATCAGCCGGCGGGCGGTGCCAACGGCGAGCCCGCCGCCCGCCGAATCACCCGCGACCGCAAGCTGATCCGGAGTGAATCCGTACTCGCCGATCAGCTCGATGTATGCGGCGACCGCATCGTCCAACGCCGCCGGATACCGGTGTTCGGGTGCCAGCCGGTAGTCCAGGACGTACACCGCTGCCCCGGTCTCTCGTGCCAGGTGCGCCGCGACCGAGCGGTGGGTGGTGAGTGACCCGAGCGTGTACCCGCCGCCGTGCAGGTACAGGACCGCGGTGCGGCGCTCGGTGGCCCCGACCGTGACGCACTCGGCGGGTCGACCCGCCAGGGTGACCCGGCGGACGACGGTGTCCCGCGGGAGGCGCTGCACGACGGCGCCCGCGTCGAGCACCCGGCGGGCCACCGGCGCGGGCAACGACCGGTGCAGCGCGACCCGATAGAACAGCCCCAGGTTGGCGGCAACCAGCGGCCGCGGCAGGTACGGCACCGGGCTACTTCGCCTTCGGCTTCGGCATGACGCGGCCCGCGACCTCCGCGACGATCCGTTGGTAGCTCGAGCCGACCAGGCGGACCCAGGCGTCGAGGAGCTTCGCATCGGCACCGATCAGGACCCGGGCCCTGCCCTTGCGGACCCCGTTGACGATGGTTGCCGCGGCGGACTCCGGCGTCGTGCGGGCCAGCTTCTTGTCGAAGAACTCGGAGAACGAGGCGAGGTCCTCGTCGGGGCCCGCGGTGGCGTTGCGCGCGATCGCGGTCTTGATGCCACCCGGATGGACGCAGGTGACCTTGACCGGATGCTTGGCGATCAGCATCTCCTGGCGCAGCGACTCGGTGAACCCGCGGACCGCGAACTTCGCCGCGTTGTATGCACTCTGGCCGGGCATCGACAGCAGGCCGAACAGGCTCGAGACGTTGACCACGTGCCCGTCCCCGGACGCGATCAGGTGCGGCAGGAACGCCTTGGTTCCGTTGACGACCCCCCAGAAGTCGACGTCCATGATCCGCTCGATGTCCTTGAACTCGGACCGCTCGAACGTCCCGTGATACGCGATGCCCGCGTTGTTGTACACCTGGTTGACGGTGCCGAAGTGGGCCGCGACGGCGTCCGCGTACTCGGCGACCGCTTCCCGCTGCGTGACATCGAGGTGGTCCGCCTTGACCTCGGCTCCCAGTCCCCGTGCCAGGTCGGCGGTCTCCGCCAACCCGACGCTGTTCTGGTCGGAGAGCGCCAGTTTCGCGCCCTGTCGTGCCAGGTTCAGCGCGAGTGCCCTGCCGATCCCGGATCCGGCACCGGTGATGACAACGACCTTGCCTGCGAATTCGCTCACTGAACCGTCACCTTCTCGTCGTTGCTGTCGGGGGTGGTCGCCTGCGCCGTCGGCAGGTCGGCGATGTTGACGCTGTCGTAGGCGTCGAGATCGAAATGCTTGGTCTGGTTGCGGAACTCGAAGGTGAAGCCGGGCCACAGGGTGGTGTTGTTGCCGTGCTTGTCGAGGTACCAGCTGGCGCACCCGCCGTTGTTCCACACGCTGTGGCTCAGCTTGCGCTGGACGTCGCGGTTGTAGTCGTCCTGCGCGTCCTTGCGTACCTCGACGGTGCCGATCTCGTTGCGCTCGATCACGTTGATCGCGTCGACGACGTAGTTCAGCTGCGACTCGATCATGTAGACCATCGAGGTGTGCCCGAGGCCGGTGTTGGGACCGACCAGGAAGAACATGTTGGGGTAGTTCGCGATGGCGGACCCCTTGTAGCCCTGCTGACCCTGCTCCTCGAACACCTCGGCAAGACTGCGGCCGTCGCGGCCGAAGATGCCGGCGAAGGTCGGCGAGTCGGTGACATGGAATCCGGTGGCGACCACGATCGCGTCCACGTCGCGGCGGCGTCCGGTGCTGTCGACGACGCCGGTCGCGGTGACCTCGGCGATGCCGTCGGTGACCAGCTCGGTGGTCGGCCGCGCCAGCGCGGGGTAGTAGTTGTTGGAGATCAGCATGCGCTTGCACCCGATCCGGAAGTTCGGGGTGACCTTCTTGCGCAGCACCGGATCCGCGATCTGCCTGCGCAGGTGGAGCTGCGCGGCGATCTGCAGCGGCCGCATGAAGGCCGGAGCCTTCGCGAGCCCGACCACCTGGGACTCGCGCATCAGGTAGATGCCGAGCCGGGACAGCTTCTGGAAACCGGGCAGGTACTTGAACGCGAGCTTCTCCACGCGGGTGTACTGACGGTCGGCGCGCGGCAGGATCCACGGAGCGGTGCGCTGATAGACGTCGAGTTGGGCGGTCCGCGCGGCCAGTTGGGGCACGATCTGGATCGCCGAGGCACCGGTGCCGATCACGGCGACGCGCTTGCCGGTGAGGTCGACGTCGTGGTTCCACTGCGCGGAGTGGAAGATCTCGCCCTCGAAGCCCTCGATGCCCTTGATGTTCGGCAGGGACGGCTCGCAGAGCGCGCCGACCGCGGACACGACGATCTTCGCGACGAACGTCCCCTGCGAGGTCTCGACCACCCAGCGCGCGCGGTCGGCGTTCCAGTGCGCGGTCCGCACGTCGCAGTTGAAGACGTGCCGGTCGAGGACCCGGTACTTGCGGGACACGGCCTCGATGTAGCGCTGGATCTCGGGTTGGGTGGAGAACGAGCGCGTCCAGTCCGGGTTCAGCGCGAACGAGTAGGAGTACAGGTGGGAGGGCACGTCGCAGGCGGCGCCGGGGTAGGTGTTGTCCCGCCAGGTGCCGCCGACGTCGGAGCCTCGTTCGAGGACGAGGAAGTTGGTCTTTCCCTCCTGGCTCAGCTTCACGGCGGCGCCGAGCCCGGCGAATCCGCTGCCGATGATCAGCGTGTCGATCTCGCGCGCGGTGGCCCCGGACGGCACCGCAGTACCTGTAACTGGAAGACTCATGTAATGCAGGATATGGGTCTACTAACTCTCGGTCAATAGGTTGTTGACTTCGATTCAGTAAGGTGTGGGGTCATGGAGCCGGTCAAACGCACCCGGATGAGTCCGGACGAGCGGCGCGCGCAACTGATCGATCTCGGCGCCCGGATGCTCGCCGAACGGCCCCTCGAGCAGGTGTCCGTCGAGGACATCGCGGACCGGGCCGGGGTGTCGCGCGGGCTGCTGTTCCACTATTTCGCATCCAAGCACGACTTTCATTTGGCGATCGTCCGGCACGCGGGCGCCGACATGCTCGCGCACACCGAGCCCGATCCGGCGCTCGACCCGATGGCGATGCTGCACGGCTCCGTCGCCGCGTATGTCGACTACGTGTCCGAGAACCGCAACACCTATGTGTCGCTGCTGCGCGGCAGCGCAAGCGGCGACCCGCAGATGTGCGACGAATTCGAACGCACCCGCGCGGCGATGGCCGACCGGATCGTGACGCAGCTGCCTCGGCTCGGCATCGAGCCGGACGCCCGCATCGCCCTCGCCGTTCGTGGGTGGATCGCCTTCGTGGAGGAGGCGGCCATCAGTTGGCTTCGCGAGCAACAGATCTCCCGCGACGAGCTGATCGCGCTGCTCGTCACCGCCCTGCCCGCCGTCGCCCTCGGCGCAGGCGCGGCCGCCCTCCTCGGAGGCTCCGCTCCGCGGCCGTGAGTGATCCGTACCCCAGTTGGGGTGAGAATCGCGCACGGGCGCGGAGCGCACGAAGCCGGGCCGAGCCCATCCCGGTGGATGAACTCGACCCGGCTTCGTGTCAGGACCGTCAGGCGGTCACCGGCTCAGCGGAACGCCTCGTCGATGATCTCCTGCTGCTCGACGGCGTGCACCTTGCTCGAACCCGACGACGGGGCCGACATGGCGCGCCGCGAGATGCGCTTGATGCCCGCCAGCTTCTCCGGCAGCAGCTCCGGCAGCGCAAGGCCGAACAGCGGCCACGCGCCCTGGTTCGCCGGCTCCTCCTGGACCCAGCGGAACTCGGTGGCGTTCGGGTAGCGGTCCAGCGTTTCGCGCAGGCGGCGGCTCGGCAGCGGGTAGAGCTGCTCGATCCGGACGATCGCGACGTCCTCGCGGCCCTCCTTCTGCTTGCGCGCCAGCAGCTCCCAGTACAGCTTGCCGCTGACCAGCAGCACCCGGGTCACCTTGTCGCGGTTGCCGTCGCCGGTCTCGTAGCCGGGCTCCTCGAACACCGAGCGGAACTTGCCGGTGGTGAAGTCCTCGAGCTCGGAGACCGCGGCCTTGTTGCGGAGCATCGACTTCGGGGTGAACACCACCAGCGGGCGGCGGATGCCGTCGAGGTGGTGCCGCCGCAGCAGGTGGAAGTACGACGCGGGGGTGGACGGCACCGCGACCGTCATCGACCCCTCCGCGCACAGCTGCAGGAAGCGCTCGATCCGGCCGGAGGTGTGGTCCGGGCCCTGACCCTCGTGGCCGTGCGGCAGCAGCAGCACGACATCGGACAGCTGACCCCACTTGGCCTCACCGGACGAGATGAACTCGTCGATGATGGTCTGCGCGCCGTTGACGAAGTCGCCGAACTGCGCCTCCCACAGCACGAGGGCGTCGGGGTTGCCGACCGAGTAGCCGTACTCGAAGCCGAGGCCCGCGAACTCGGTCAACGCCGAGTCGTAGACCATGTACTTGCCGCCGTTGTCGGCGTCCGCGGCGATCCTGGCGATCGGGTTGTACTCGTCGCCGCTCTTCCGGTCGATCAGCACCGAATGCCGCTGCGTGAACGTGCCGCGGCGGGAGTCCTGTCCGGCCAACCGCACCAGGGCGCCCTGCTCGACCAGTGAACCGAACGCGAGCAGCTCCGCGAATGCCCAGTCGATCTTGCCCTCGCGGGACATCTCGTGCCGCTTCTCGATGACCGGCTTGACGCGCGGGTGCACGGTGAAGCCGTCGGGGACGTTGAGGAACGCGTCACCGATCCGGGCGAGGGTCGCCGCGTCGACCGAGGTCTGCAGGCGGGCGGGCGGGGTCTGGTCCAGCTCGACCGACTCCGACGGTTCCGGCTTGAACTTCTCCAGCTCGCGGACCTCGTTGAACACCCGCTCCAGCTGACCCTGGTAGTCGCGGAGGGCGTCCTCGGCCTCCTTCAGCGAGATGTCGCCGCGGCCGATCAGGGCCTCGGTGTAGCTCTTGCGGACGGAGCGCTTGGTGTCGATCAGGTCGTACATCGCCGGCTGCGTCATCGACGGGTCGTCGCCCTCGTTGTGGCCGCGGCGGCGGTAGCAGATCATGTCGATGACGACGTCCTTCTGGAACTTCTCGCGGAAGTCCACGGCGAGCTGCGCCACCCAGACGCAGGCCTCCGGGTCGTCACCGTTCACGTGGAACACCGGGGCGGCGATCATCTTCGCCACATCCGTGCAGTACTCGGACGAACGCGAGTGCTCGGGCGCGGTGGTGAAGCCGACCTGGTTGTTGACGACGATGTGCACGGTGCCGCCGGTGCGGTAGCCGCGCAGCAGCGACAGGTTCAGCGTCTCCGCGACGACACCCTGACCGGCGAACGCGGCGTCGCCGTGCAGCATCAGCGGCAGGACGGTGAAGCCCTCCTGGCCCTTGTCGAGGATGTCCTGCTTGGCGCGGACCAGGCCCTCGAGCACCGGGTCGACGGCCTCGAGGTGCGACGGGTTCGCGGTGAGGGAGACCTTGATGTCGTTGTCGCCGAACATCTGGATGTACTGGCCCTCGGCGCCGAGGTGGTACTTCACGTCACCGGAGCCGTGCGCGGCCGCCGGGTTCATGTTGCCCTCGAACTCGGTGAAGATCTTCGAGTAGGGCTTGCCGACGATGTTCGCGAGCACGTTCAGGCGGCCGCGGTGCGGCATGCCGATGACAACCTCGTCGAGGCCGTGCTCGGCGGACTGGTCGATGACGGCGTCCATCATCGGGATGACCGACTCGGCACCCTCGAGGGAGAACCGCTTCTGCCCGACGTACTTGGTCTGCAGGAACGTCTCGAACGCCTCGGCGGCGTTGAGCTTGCTCAGGATGTACTTCTGCTGGGCGACGGTCGGCTTGTGGTGCGGGCCCTCGACCCGCTCCTGCAGCCACCGGGTCTGCTCGGGGTCGAGCATGTGGGTGTACTCGACGCCGATGTGCCTGCAGTACGCGTCCCGCAGGATGGACAGGACGTCGCGCAGCTTCATCCGGTCCTTGCCGTTGAAGCCGCCGACGGTGAACTCGCGGTCGAGGTCCCACAGCGTCAGGTCGTGGGTGGTGACGTCGAGGTCGGGGTGGCTGCGGAACTTGTCCTTCACGAACTGCAGCGGGTCGGTGTCGGCCATCAGGTGGCCGCGGTGCCGGTAGGCGGCGATCAGTTCAAGCACCCGGGTGCTCTTGTCGACGGCGCCCGCCGACACATCCTGACGCCAGCGGACCGGCTCGTACGGGATGTGCAGCGAGTGGAAGATCTCGTCGTAGAACTCGTCGCTGATCAGCAGGTTGTGGATCGTGCGCAAGAAGTCGCCGGACTCGGCGCCCTGGATGATCCGGTGATCGTAGGTGGAGGTCAGGGTCATCAGCTTGCCGACGCCCATCTCGGCGATCTTCTCGGCGCTCGAGCCCTGAAACTCGGCCGGGTACTCCATCGCGCCAGCACCGATGATCGCGCCCTGGCCCTGCATCAGGCGCGGCACCGAGTGCACGGTGCCGATGCCGCCCGGGTTGGTCAGCGAGATCGTCACGCCGGAGAAGTCCTCGGCGGTGAGCTTGCCGTCGCGGGCGCGGCGGACGATGTCCTCGTACGCGCTGTAGAACTGCACGAAGTTCATCGTGTCGGTGCCCTTGATGGCGGCGACGACGAGCGAACGGCTGCCGTCCTTGCCGGGCAGGTCGATCGCGAGGCCGAGGTTCGTGCTTGTCGGGGTGACGACGTTCGGCTTGCCGTCGACCTCGGCGAAGTGCCGGTTCATGTTCGGGAACGAGTTGACCGCCTGCACGATCGCGTAGCCGAGCAGGTGGGTGAACGACACCTTCCCGCCGCGGGTGCGGGCGAGATGGTTGTTGATCACGATCCGGTTGTCGAACATCAGCTTCGCGGGGATGGCGCGCACGCTGGTGGCGGTCGGGATCTGCAGCGAGGCGGACATGTTCCTGGCGACGGTGGCGGCGGCGCCGCGCAGGACCTTCGACTCGGGCGCGGCGGCCGGAGTCGCTGCGGCCGCCGGCTTCGGGGCGGGGGCGGGCTTCGGCTTCGGCGCGGGAGCAGCAGCGCTCGGGGCACTCGGTGCGGCCGGCTTCGGAGCGGCCGGCGCCGGAGCGGGCGGTGCCGGAGCGGGCGGGGGCGGGAGAGTGGCGGCGCCGTTGGTGGCGGTGCCGTTGGAGGAGGAGGGAGGAGTCGCGGCGGGAGTGGTCGCGGGGATCTGCCCGTTCGCACCCGGCGCGTCCGGCTTGTAGTCGGTGAGGAACTCGTGCCAGCTCGCGTCCACGGATGAGGGATCATCCTGGAAGCGCTGGTACATCTCGTCGACAAGCCACTGGTTCTGTCCGAATTGTGACGTAGAACTGCTGCTCACGGCAGGTGTTCGCCTCGTTTCTCTCTTGGTCCCCGAAATCGGCGCGTGTACATGGGAGGCTAGTCCCCTCTGGCGGCGAACGCGCACCGGGCGCGTGCCGAGTGAGCTGGGTCACGCGGCGGCGATCAGCTCTCTCAATCGAGGACAGTCTCGGCGGCCAGATTATTCCCCACCTGATGTCGGGCCGCATTCCACAGGTCCTCGTACGGTCCGCCCGCGTGCCGCAGCGTGGCGTGCTCACCGACCTCGACGACGCGGCCGCCGTCGATCACCACCACCAGATCGGCGCGCGCCGCGGTCGCAAGGCGGTGCGCGACGACGATCGAGGTGCGCTCCCGGGTCAGGCGTCCACTTGCCTCGAGAACGATGCGCTCGGTGGCGGGATCCAGTGTCGCGGTCGCCTCGTCCAGCAGCAGCAGGTCTGGGTCGACGAGTTCGGCCCGCGCCAGCGCGACGAGTTGACGCTGACCCGCGGACAGTCCCTGCCCCCGTTCCCCGATCGGGGTGTGCATGCCGTCCGGCAGTGCGGCGATCGTGTCGAGCGCGCCGACCGCGCGGGCGGCCGCGGTGATCTGCTCGCGGGTGGCCTCGGGCTTGCCGTACGCGATGTTCGAGGCGACGTCCCCGGAGAACAGGTGCGCCTCCTGGGGGACGACGCCGAGGCGGCCGCGGTACTCGTGCAGCGGGTAGCGGCGCAGGTCGACGCCGTCGACGCGGACCGTGCCGTCGGTCGGGTCGTAGAACCGGGCGAGCAGCTTGACCACCGTCGACTTGCCTGCGCCGGTGCGGCCGACGAGCGCGACGGTCGTGCCCGGCGCGAACCGCAACCTCACACCGTGCAGCGCGTCGGTGTCCGCACCTCGATACCGGAACGTCACAGTGTCGAAATCAACCGAACCCCCGAGGTGCCCCATGATCGGGGTCGATTCGGCCGCCGCCGCGGTTTCGATGGAGCTGGGGGTGCGCATCAGGTCACCGATCCGGCGCAGTCCGACCTGCGCCTGCTGGTACCCGTCGAAGACCTGGGACAGCTGCTGGATCGGGCCGAACAGCAGACCCAGGTACAGCACGAACGCGACGAGCACGCCGGACGTCGTCGCGCCGTCCGCGATCCGCATCGCCCCGATCAGCACGACCGCCGCCAGCGCCAGGTCGGCCAGCAGGGTGATCAGGGGGAAGTACACGGAGAGCGCCGTCTGCGACCGCATCCGCGCCCGCCGGTAGCTGTCCGCGCGTTCGGCGAAGCGGCGCGCCGCGACGTCCTCCCGCCGGTACGCCTGCGCGGCGCGCAGCCCGGTCACGTTCTCCTGGAAGTCCGCGTTGACCAGTGAGATCCGCTCCCGGGACACCGTGTACGCCGCCGACGACACCCTCCGGAAGACCAGCGTGGCGACCAGGAGCGGTGGGACGGCGGCGAGCGCGACCAGCGCCAGCGTCGGGTCCGTGACCAGGAGCGCCACCGAGATGCCGACCACGGTGAGCACGCTGACCACCGCGGTGGACAGGCCGGTCTGGAGGAACGACGAGAGCGCGTCGACGTCGGTGGTCATCCGCGTCATGATCCGGCCGGACAGTTCCCGCTCGTAGTAGTCGAGCCCGAGCCGCTGCAGGTGGGCGTAGCTGCGGACCCGAAGGCCGTAGAGCACCTTCTCGCCCGCCCGCGCGGTGATCACGGTCATCACGGCGACGACCGCCCAGTCGGCGGCGACCAGCGCGACCCCGGCCGCGGTCGCCCACCACAGTGCGGACGGGCTGTCGGGGGTGACGCCGTGGTCGATCGCGAACCGCACCACCGACGGGAGCAGGACACCGACCAGCGAGTCGGCGGCCAGGCACAGCACCACCGCGGCGAGGATCCAGCGCACCGGCCGCAGGAGGGTCGCCAGCCGGAAGCCGGGATCGGGTCGGCGCAGGTCCTCGTCGTCGGCGCCGGGGGAGTCGGTGGCTGGCGGCAGCGCGGCGACCGCCGCCAGCAGTGCCGGGGTGGCCGCCATCTCGCCCATCGCCCCGGCCATCGGGCCCCCGCCGGGTCCGCCTGCCGTCGCCCGGGCGGCGTCGGGGGCCGCGGCATCGGACGCCGACCCGGAAACCGCCTCGGGCCACAGCCGATCGTCCGCCGGCTCCGCAGCCGGGCCGGGGGTGTCGATGTCGGCCGGGTCGGGCTCGCCGTCGGGGTCGGCGAGCAGGTCCCGGAACAGCGGGCAGCGGGCGTCGAGGTCGGCGACGGTGCCGTGGTCGATGATCCGGCCGCCGTCGAGGACGGCCACCCGGTCGGCGAGGGACAGCGTCGACCGCCGGTGCGCGAGGATCAGGGTGGTGCGGTCCGTGCGTTCCCGGAGGGCGTCGAAGATCGTCGCCTCCGTCGCCGCGTCGACCGCGGACGTGGCGTCGTCGAGAATCAGCAGGCGCGGATCCACCAGCAACGCCCTGGCCAGCGCGACCCGCTGACGTTGCCCACCGGACAGCGTCAACCCGCGTTCACCGACGACGGTGTCGTAGCCGTCGGTGAGTGCCTCGATGAACTCGTCGGCCCTGGCCATCGTCGCCGCGGCACGGATCTCCTCGGCGCTCGCCTCGGGGCGCCCGAGCGCGATGTTCGCGGAGATGGTGTCCGAGAACAGGAACGGCTCGTCGAACACCAACCCGACGGCCTCGCGGAGCTGGTCTGCCCGCAGCGCCGACAGGTCGTAGCGGTGACCGTCGACGGTCAGCGCGACGGAGCCTGCCTCGGGGGCGTAGAACCGGGGCAGCAGCAGCGACAGTGCCGTCTTCCCGGATCCGGCGCGGCCGACGACGGCGACCGTCTCGCCGGGCGCGATGTCGAGGTCGAGCCCGGCGAGCACCGGCCGATCCCGGTCGAACCCGAAGTCGACACCGCGCAGCCGGACCCCGAGCGGACCGGCGGGCAGCTGGATCGGGTGGGGCGGGTCCGCGACGCCGGGTTCGGTGTCGATCACCTCGTAGACGCGTTCGACGGCGGCCCGGGTCATCTGCGCCATGATCACCACCGACGACAGCAGCCGGGTCACATTGGACATGGTCGCGACGTAGGTCGCGAACGCGAGGAAGGTGCCGATCGTGATCGTGCCGTTCATCGCGAGGACGCCGCCGAGGGCGATCACCCCGACCAGGCCCAGCTGGGGCAGCGCCGCCATCGTCGGGGTGAACCGGGCGTTGACGCGGGCGGCGCGCAGCCGTTCGGCGAACAGGGTGCGCCCCAACTCCTCAAGCCTGCCGACCGCCCGGGCTTCCTGACCGAAGCCCTTCACGACGCGGACCCCGGTGACGGTTTCCTCGACGTGCTGCGCCAGGTCCGCCGCACGCTGCTGCGCCGACCAGGTGGCCGCGAACAGCGTCGGCCGGACGCGGCGCACCACCACCGTCACCGCGGGGACGACCAGCAGCGCGACGACGGTGAGCAGCGGCGACAGCCAGGCCATCACGACGATCGCGAGCAGGAACTGCAGCAGCGCACCCGCGGACAGCGGCACCATCGCCAGCAGGCCCTGCACCAGCTGCAGGTCGGTGATGGACCGGGACACGACCTGCCCGGTGCGCAGCTGGTCCTGTCCGACCCCGTCGAGTCGTTGCAGCGAGCCGAGCAGCCCGAGGCGCAGGTCGTGCTGGACGTCGAGGGACAGCCTGCCCGCCAGCATCCGGCGGGCGAACTGGCAGCCGAAGCGGACCACGCCGAGCGCCGCGATCGCGGCCGCGACCACGACGATCACGTCGGTGGCGCCGGTCGCCGCATCGTCGACCGCGATGCGGGTCAGCAGTGGGAAGGTGATGTCGATGACCGCGGCGATCATCGTGACCGCCAGCGCACCGACGGTCAGGCCGCGATGCCGCCAGCATTCGGCGGTCAGTCGTCGAATCCAGCCGGTGCGGGTCACGTGATGTCCCGGCTGCGGGTGGACCACCAGCCGAGGGCAACGGCGACGGCCGTCCACACGAGCAGCATGCTCGCGGCACCGGGCCACGGCGCGAACCCGGCGAGGACCGTGCCCTCCGCCGCCGGGGTGACGACCGTCGACCAGGTGACCGCGCCGGGCAGCCACCTGCCGATGCCGCCGGCTCCGACACCCGACAGGACCGCGGCGGTGACCAGTTCGCCGACCGGATACCAGGCGAGGAGGGTGATTGCGGCGGCCGTGGGGGAGGCGAACAGCAGCCCAAGGCCCGCGCCGATCAGCGACCATGCCACGGTCGCCACCGCGCCCGCGGCGACCATCGCGAGGATCGCCGGGGTCACCGCGAACCGATCTCCCCCGAAAACCGCCATGCACGCGACGGCAACCAGTTCCACCGCGACCGCGTAGCCGAGCCCGACGAGCGCGGTCACCGCCAGCTTCGCGGCGAGCACCCGGTCCCGGCCGCGGGTGGTGACGAACGTCGGGGTCAGGGTCCGGTGCCGGAACTCGGTGCCGGCATTGACCGCCCCGAAGATCCCGGCGAACAGCACCGCCCACGCGATCGCGACGACCAGCCCGACGGAGACCGCGCCCGTGGACAGGTCGGAATCGAAGGAGGAGGCGAGGCCGTCCGCCATCGCCGCGTAGATGGACGCGGCGAAGAGGGCGACCACGACCGGGGCGATCGCGAGTGCCCACCAGAACCGCAGCGTCAGCACCTTGCGGAGTTCGGCGGTGACCAGCGCGCTCATCGTTGGCCCTCCCATGGCATCGGGTACGGGCCGGGTTGCGGTGCCGCGGCAGGTCCGGCGCCGGGCGCGGCGAACCGCCCGAACGTCATCGACAGGAACACCTGCTCGAGGTCGACCCGCTCGGTCGCGATGCCGAAGATCCGGACCCCGGCCGCCGCCGCTGCCGCCGCGATCGCCGGTTCGTCGGCGCCGCGGACCGCGAGCCTGCCGTCCGGCATCACCTGCGCATCGGTGACGCCCCGCGCCCCGAGCGCGAGGGCGAGCGTCGCTGGATCGGAGGCGGCGACGAGCACGCGGGCGCTGTGCGCGGCCCGCAACTCGTCCACCCCGCCCTGGTACACGAGGCTGCCGCGGTCAACGATCACCAGCCGGTCCACGGTCTGTTCCAGCTCCCCGAGCAGGTGACTCGACATCAGCACCGTCCGCCCGGTCGCGGCGAACGCGCGGAGGAACTGCCGCAGCCAGGCGATGCCCTCGGGGTCGAGCCCGTTCGCCGGTTCGTCGAGGACGAGGATCTGCGGGTCCCCGAGCAGGGCGGTTGCCAGCGCGAGCCGCTGACGCATGCCGAGCGAATAGGCGTCCACCTTCTGCCGGGCGGCAGGCCCGAGTCCGACGGTGGTCAGCACCTCGCCGGCGCGATCGTCGGGAACCCCGATCGCGGCCGCGTAGACGAGTAGGTGCGCGAGGCCGGAGCGCGCGGGATGCATGCTCTGCGAGTCGAGCAGCACCCCGACGGTGCGAGCCGGGTGCGGCAGCTCAGTGAACGGGAGCCCGGCCACCGTCGCGTACCCGGACGTCGGGGCGACGAGCCCGAGCAGCATCCGCAGGGTGGTCGTCTTCCCGGCACCGTTCGGGCCGACGAAGCCGGTGATCGAGCCGACGGGCACCGTGAAGCTCAGGTTCGACACGGCAACGGAGGCCCCGAACGTCTTCGTCAGCCCGACGACGTCGACGGCAGGGACACCAGGACTCATGACGTGAACCCTAGGCGACGTCCGGGGGCGCTGCGCCGCGTCGTAGCGTGTTCCGGGTGAGTTGCTCGGGTACCGATGATCGGTTCGTGGTGGTCCGGGCGTTCCTCGCCCTCTCGGTGGCGATGGGGCTCGGTCGGTTCGCGTTCACCCCGATCCTCCCGCTGATGCTGGACGGGACCGGTCTCGGGCCGGAGGCGGCCGCGACGCTCGCGACCGCGAACTACCTCGGGTACCTGGCCGGCGCGGTCGCCGCGATCGCGGTGCACCGGATCGCGCAGAGCCAGCTGTCGCTGCGGGTGTCGCTGGTGTCGCTGATCGTCACGATCGCGGCGATGGCGGTGACCGAGTCCGAGCTCGCGTGGCTGGTGCTGCGCTTCGTCGCCGGCGCGGCGAGCGCGGCGGTGTTCGTGTTCACCGCCCGGGTCGCGCACCAACGGGTCCGGGCGGGCGGTGACGGTGTCGGCTGGGTGTTCGGTGGGGTCGGCGGCGGGATCGTGCTGTCGGCGGTCGCGATCCTCGCACTGGGGCGGGAGGCGGACTGGCGGGTGGCGTGGCTGGTGTGCGCGGGGTTGGCCGCGGTGCTCGCGGTCGCGGCGTGGTCGCTGCCCGGCGAACCGCGGGTGGCCGCCCGCGATGCGGCGCCCGCCGTTCCCGCTGCCCGGCCCGGCCGCGGCTTCGGGTGGCTGACGGCGGCCTACTTCTGTGAGGGACTGGGCTACATCATCTCCGCGACGTTCCTCGTCGCCGCGGTGGCGTCGACCGGGCAGGCGCACTGGCTGGGGTCGGCGGTATGGATCGCGGTCGGTGCGGCGGTGATCCCGTCCTGCGTGGTGTGGAACCGGCTCGCGCGCAGGCGGTCGCCCGCGGTGACGACGACGGCCGCGCTGGTCGTGCAGGCCGTCGCGGTTGCGGTGTCCGCGGCGACCGGGTCGCCCGCGGTGCAACTCGTCGCTGCCCTGTGTTTCGGCGGCACGATGATCGCGATCGTGATGCTCGCGTTGGGGGAGGGGGCGCGGCTGGCCGGGCCGCGGGCGGCGGCGATCCTGACGTCGGTGTACGGGCTCGGGCAGGTGATCGGGCCGGTGGCCGTCGCACCCCTGCTTGGCGGCGGCTACTCCGCTGCCCTCGCGGTGGCGGCGGCGGTTCTCGCGGTGGGAGCGCTGTGCATGGTGCCGGTGCTGCGCGCGGAACGGGCGCGGTGACGCCCCGGCCGGACAAGTTTCGCCCAACCCCTGGCTTTTGACTGCAACTACCGGTTACAGTTACCCGTGTGTTGCGGGCCACCCGGCCTGTCAACGCTGACTCGCCACAGCTGCTGTTCACCACACACGGGAGACGTGATGACACTGTCGACGACACGGGACGACCAGGCCGCCGCGGCTGCCGACGACTACGACGACGTCCTGCGGCAGCTGTCCGAGGCGTCGGTGCACAAGCACTTTGACCCGTACGTCGACATTGATTGGGACTCCCCGGAGTTCGCCGTCGTCCCCGACGACGACCGCTGGATCCTCAACCCGGAGGATGACCCGCTCGGCGCGCACCCCTGGTACCAGGCGCAGTCGCGGGAGAAGCAGATCGAGATCGGGATGTGGCGCCAGGCCAACGTCGCGAAGGTCGGCCTGCAGTTCGAGAACATCCTGATCCGCGGCATGATGCAGTACGTCTTCTACCTGCCCAACGGGTCCGCCGAGTACCGGTACTGCACCCACGAGTGCATCGAGGAGGGCCACCACACCCTGATGTTTCAGGAGATGGTGAACCGGATCGGTGCCGACGCCCCGGGCATGGGCCCGGTGCTGCGCACCCTCTCCGCCTTCATCCCGCTCGCCGCGACCCCGCTGCCGGAACTCTTCTTCGTCGGCGTGCTCGCGGGTGAGGAGCCGATCGACCACCTGCAGAAGTCGTTCCTGCGCGGCGACAGCCCGATGCACCCGATCATGAAGTCCGTGATGGCGATCCACGTCGCCGAGGAGGCGCGGCACATCTCGTTCGCGCACCGGTTCTTGCGCCGCCGGGTGCCGATGATGTCCCGGGCGGGCCGGTTCGCGCTCTCGATCGCCACGCCGATCACAATGCGCATCCTGTGCGACGCGATCGTGATCCCGCCGAAGTCGTTCTGGCGGCGGTTCGACATCCCCAAGTCGGTGCGCAAGGAGCTGTTCTGGGACAGCCCGCAGTCGCAGCAGGCGCTGCGGAACTACTTCGGCGACGTGCGGATGCTCGCCAACGACGCTGGCCTGATGAACCGGGTGTCGAAGCGGGTGTGGAGGGCCTGCAAGATGGACGGCGACGCATCCCGGTACCGCAGCGAACCGCACCGCCGCGCCGCCTGAGGCCCCGCCGCACCACAGCAGATCGGATCGTCGCAATGCCCCATGTCGTCACCCAGTCCTGCTGCAGCGACGCCTCGTGCGTCTATGCCTGCCCGGTCAACTGCATCCATCCGACCCCGGACGAGCCCGACTTCCTTACCGCGGAGATGCTGCACATCGACCCGGCAGCCTGCGTCGACTGCGGCGCCTGCGTGTCGGCGTGCCCGGTCGACGCGATCGTTCCGCAGAAGAAGCTGACGCCTCCGCAGGTGCAGTACCTGCAGATCAACGCCGACTACTACAAGGAACCGCACGAAGAGCGGGCCAAGATCGGCGGCACCGAGACCCGGCCCGCGCTCGCCAAGGTCACCGCCGCCGCGCAGGTGCGCACGGACCGCGGGCCGCTGCGGGTCGCGATCGTCGGATCCGGGCCGGCCGCGATGTACGCGGCCGACGAACTGCTCACCCAGCCCGGCGTGACCGTCAATGTCTTCGACCGGCTCCCGGTGCCGCACGGGCTCGTTCGGGCCGGGGTGGCCCCGGACCATCAGAAGACCAAACAGGTCGGCAGGCTGTACGACGTGATCGCGCAGCAGTCGGGTTTTGAGTACCACCTGAATGTCGAGGTGGGGCAGCATATTTCGCACGACGAGCTGCTTGCCCATCACCATGCGGTCATCTACGCATCGGGTGCCTCCAGGGACCGCAGGCTCGGGATCGCGGGGGAGGACCTGCCGGGCAGCGCCTCCGCGACCGACTTCGTCGCCTGGTACAACGGGCACCCCGATCACGCCGACGACGCGGTCGACCTGTCGCACCGCAGGGCGGTCGTGATCGGGAACGGCAACGTCGCGCTCGACGTCGCGCGGATCCTCACCGCGGACCCGGACACCCTCGCCGCGACCGACATTGCCCCGTACGCACTGGAGGCATTGCGCCGCAGCGCGATCGAGGAGGTCGTGATCCTTGCGCGCCGTGGGTTCGCGCAGTCGGCGTTCACCGTCCCCGAGTTCGCCGGGTTGCTCGATCTGCCCGACATCGACGTGCTGGTACAGCATCCCGGCATCGATCCGGAACTCGAGAGTTCCGCGGCCCGAGGCAAACTCGACCACGCCGTCGCGCAGAAGCTGCGCCTCCTCGACCGGATCACCGAGCCGCCGCCGGGACGCAGGCGGATCGTCTTCCGCTACCTCCTCGGCCCGACCGGCATCGTCGGGGACGAGCGGGTCACTGGCGTCGACGTCGCGCACAACACGTTCGACGACGGCGCGCTGGTGGCGACCGGTGAGACCGAACGGATCGACGCCGGACTGGTGCTCACCTCGATCGGATACCGGGGAACTCAGATCGCGGGCGTGCCGTTCGACGCCGGCCGGGGCGTCATCCCCAACGAGGCGGGACGGGTGCTCGACGCGCCCGGCGGGGACGTGCTGGCCGGGGTGTACGCGACCGGATGGATCAAGCGCGGACCGAGCGGCTTCATCGGCACCAACAAGTCCTGCGCGCAGGACACCGTCCGCGGTCTCGTCGACGACTTCAACGCCGGTCGACTCGGATCGCCGAGCCGCGGCAACGCCGAGCTGCGACACCTCGTCCGGGACAGGCAGCCCGCGGTGATCGACGCGGCGGGGTGGCGCGCGATCGACGCGGAGGAACTGCGCCGCGGCGCGGCGGCGGGCCGGGTCCGGGAAAAGATCAGCGACGAGTCCGAACTGCTCGCGATCGCCAGGGCGGCCGCCGCGCCGAGCGCAGCGTCGGGCGGGGGCATGCGGGCGGTGCTGCGGCGCAGGCAGGCACCCGCGCAGGCGGCGATCCTTCGCCCCTGACCCTGACCCTGCGACCACGGGCACCCGCCGCCGCCTCGGGCGACGGCGGGTGCCGCGCGCTAGCGCCCGAGCATCGCGGTCATCTGGTCGATCTCGGTCTGCTGCCCGGCAATGATCGCGGCGGCCAGCTCGCGGACCTCCGGGTTCTGCCCGTCGGCCTCGATCTGCTTCGACGACTCGACCGCGCCCTGATGGTGGGCGATCATCATCTCCAGCCACGCCCGGTCGAACTCGGCGCCGGTGGAATTCTCCAGCTGTGTCATCTGCTCGTCGGACATCATGCCGCCCATGTCGTCGCCGTGCATGGAGTGATCCATCTCCGCGCCCGTCATGGTCGGCGCGCCCCACGCGGCGAGCCACCCGGTCATCTGCTTGATCTCCGGGTCCTGCGCGGCCTCGATCTGTTCCGCCAGCGCCAGCAGCTGTGGGTTCTCGGTGCGGCCCTCCGCGAGCGCCGCCATCTCCACCGCCTGCTGGTGGTGCGGGATCATCATCTGCGTCCACGCCACGTCGGCGGCATTGTGCTCGGACGACATCTCGCCGGATTCCTGCGCCGACGTCGTCATCGAGCTCATCGAGTCCATCGAATGCCCGTCGGTGCCGTCGTCGGTCGAGCAGCCGGCGAGGACGAGGGCGGCGGCGGCCAGGGCGGCGACGAATCCTGCGGTGGTGGTGCGAGTAGTCATTTCGGTGCCTTTGCTCTTTCGTGAAGTGGTGAAGTCGGCCGGACTGCGCACGCGGCGCAGTGGCCCCGTCACACCCGAAGCAGGCAGAGGGACGCGAGTCGAACGGAGGTCGGTGCGGCGAACGGGGGGCCGCGGTCGAACCGGGCCGGGACGATGCGCCGTCGGTCACGGCCGCCGCCGGGGTCGGTGACGACACCGAACAGCGTCAGGGCGACGAGGAGGGCGATGCCCGCCGTCAGCACGGCAAGGCAGGTCGCGAGCATGTGCTGCCCACCGGAATGGCCGCCCCCACCGTCGCGATCGGGCGACCGGTCGCCGTCGTGCTCGACGGCGGCGGCCGGGGCGGCGTGCGCAGGCGCCGAGGCTGCGACGTGATGCATGGCAAGGAGGCCGAGGACAACGGCGAGCAGCAGGACCGCGCGACGCGGTCCGGTGCCGAGCGTTGAGGTCCGGGCCATGCGCCCGACTATACCTCCTGGGGGTAGTGCTCCGCGGTGATCGACCACTGCGCGGGGGCCGGACCGAACGCGTCCCTGGCGTTCGCGATCACGCCCTTGCCGATCGTGCGGTTGCCCGCGCTGCCGATCACCGCTCCGACGCCCGCGGGCACCAGCTTGCCAAGGATGAGTGCGCTGCGCTTGGCGGCGTACTTCGTGACGAACGTGCGGAGCAGGGTCTGGTTCATCCCCGTCACGGTCCCGGTCGGCAGCTTCCCGGACAGCAGCAGGCCCCAGTTCTTGGTGGTCGCCCCGACCGCCTTCTCGACGATCTCCATGCCCGCCGCCCCCAGCGCGACGGACAGCACCAGCGCGCGGCGCCGTTCGTGGTCGACGACCGGGATGCCGTGCACCGACGCCACCGCCAGCGTGAACAGCGCGCTGGCCTCGAGGAAGAAGGCGGTTTCCGCGCCGACCGCCGCGATCGACCCCGCGGTGCCGATCCCGGGGACCGCGGCGGCGGCCCCGACCGCGCCGCCGCTGCCGGTGACCGCGGTCAGGAACATGCGCTCGAGTCGCGCGACGATCTGCTCGGGGGTCTCGTCCGGGTGGGCGCGCCGGACCCGGGACACATAGGTCTCGACGGCCGGTCCCTGCAGGCGGGTGCCGTTGTCGAGCAGCGAGGCGATGGCCCGCTCCACCCGTCCGGTGATGTTCATCGGTGCATCCTCCTGCCCGGACCGCGCGTTCGGCGGCCGAACACCCTCCCAACGTTCCGCCCGCCCCGATTGTTCCGATGACGCGTGCCTCACGGGGCGACCGGTGCCCGGCCCTGGCTGACCTAGGGAACCAGCTCGGCGGGCTTCGGCGGGGGTGGGGGAGTGCCGTCCCCGAACGGCCTGCCGCCCAGCGCGTCCCGTCCGTGTGGCGTGGTCCAACCGGACAGGTCCGGTCCCTTCGGGACGATCCGGGTCGGGTTGATGTCGGTGTGCACCAGGTAGTAGTGCTCCTTGATTTGCGTGAAGTCGACCGTGTCGCCGAATCCGGGCGTCTGGAACAGGTCCCGTGCGTACGCCCAGAGCACGTCCATCTCGGCGAGTGTGGTGCGGTTGCATTTGAAATGCCCGTGGTGGACGGCGTCGAACCGGACCAGCGTCGTGAACAGGCGCACATCCGCCTCGGTGATCGTGTCGCCGACCAGGAAGCGCTGCGTGGCCAGGCGCTCGCTCAACCAGTCCAGCCGCGCGAACAGTCGGTCGTACGCGGCCTCGTAGGCGTCCTGGGAACCGGCGAATCCACACCGGTAGACGCCATTGTTGACGTCCCGGAAGACCAGGTCCGCGACCTCGTCGATCTCGGGGCGCAGCGGCTCCGGGTACAGGTCGGGGGCGCCGTCGCGGTGGTACGCCGTCCATTCGGTGGACAGGTCGAGCGTGATCTGCGGGTAGTTGTTGGTGACGACCTGCCCGGTCGGCACGTCCACGATCGCCGGGACGGTGATGCCGCGCGGATAGTGCGGGTCGCGCGCGAGGTAGGCGTCGCGCAGTCGGGGGATCCCCAGCACCGGGTCGACGCCACCCGGGTCGAGGTCGAAGGTCCAGCTGCGCTCGTCGTGGGTGGGGCCGCACAGGCCCATCGACAGGGCGTCCTCGAGGCCGAGCAGGCGCCGGACGATGATCGCCCGGTTCGCCCACGGGCAGGCCCGCGCGACGACCAGCCGGTACCGTCCCGGCTCGACCGGAAAGCCGTCCCTGCCGTCGGCGGTGATCCGGGTCTCGATGTACCGGGTGTCGCGGACGAATTCGCGTCCCGGTTCGACATAGCTAGCGGCCGTGCCGTTCTCGTCGCTCACCTCTTCACGGTAGCGCCACCTCGGTGACCGAGCCGAGTTCCTCGTAGCCGAGTCGTGCGGCCAGCCCGCGGGAGGCGAGGTCCTCCGGGTGGCTGCGCCACTCCGGGATCATGCCCTCGTCCATCGCGTCGTTGGTGCACAGCCTGCCGACCGTCGTTCCGTTGCCCCGGCGGCGGGCCTCCGGAACGGTCAGCACCCCGAGCCGGGCGATGATCCCCTGCCATTCGGAGTAGCCGGCGCAGGAGAGCGGCCGCTCGTCCTCGTCGAGGAGCGTGAACCAGTTGCGTCGGGCGGTGAGGTCGGCCTCGGCGACGTCGTCCGGCGGGCACAGCGCCTGCAGGGCGAGCACGTGGGGGAGGACGTGGGAGATGAGGGGGCTCGCCACGTTGATGTCGCCCACCTCGGACGCGTAGGCCAGCAGGCGGGGGCCGGTGCACCGCCCGCCGTGGTCCCTGGTCAGGTCGCCGAGGGTCGACCGGGACGCCAGAGCGTCGTCGTCGAGCGCCGCCGCGCGGTCGAGGAACCAGGGCGGCCCGACGAGCGCGCTCGCGCCGGCGAACCGCAGAAACCGGACCGTGTCGGTGGCCGGTCGTATCGTTCGGGAACCGGCAACGCGCAGCGCGTCGTCCGGCAGGCCGAGCTCTCGCGACCAGGCGAGGGCGACAATGTCGAGTTGGTGCGAGTCCACCCCGTGACGCTATCGGGTCGCGGGATCGGTGGCCTTGCCCCGCTCACACCCGCTCCGTATATTTCAGGCTCGAGGCAAGGGGCTCACCCGTGATCGTCACCAACCAACCCGTCGAGATCCGGCAGTGGCCCGCGCTCTGGGCGCTGTGCCTGGGTTTCTTCATGATCCTGGTCGACTCCACGATCGTGGCGGTCGCGAACCCGGCGATCATGGAGCACCTCGGCGCGGACATCAACAGCGTGGTGTGGGTGACCAGCGCCTACCTGCTCGCGTACGCGGTTCCGCTGCTGATCACCGGCAGGCTCGGCGACCGATTCGGTCCGAAACGCCTGTACCTGCTCGGTTTGACCCTGTTCACCGCGGCCTCGCTGTGGTGCGGCCTGTCCGGCAGCATCGAGATGCTGATCGTGGCGCGCGTCGTTCAGGGCTTCGGTGCCGCGTTGATGACGCCGCAGACGATGGCGGTGATCACCCGGATCTTCCCGCCGGACAAGCGGGGCACCGCGATGGGACTGTGGGGTGCCGTCGCCGGCGTCGCGACGCTGGTCGGGCCGCTGGCGGGCGGCGTGCTCGTCGACGGGCTCGGATGGCAGTGGATCTTCATCGTCAACGTTCCGGTCGGCGTGATCGCCTTCCTCGCCGCGATGCGGTACGTCCCGACCCTCGAGACCCACGAGCACCGGTTCGACCTGCCCGGCGTGGTCCTCAGCGCCGCAGGCATGTTCTTGCTGGTGTTCGGGTTGCAGGAGGGCAACACCTACGACTGGTCCGTGCGGATCTGGTTGATGATCGCGGCCGGTGTGCTGCTGCTCGGCGTGTTCGTCTGGAACCAGTCCCGCAACCGGGACGAGCCGCTGCTGCCCCTCGAGCTGTTCCGCGACCGCAACTTCTCCCTCGCCAACATCGCGATCACCTCGATGGGCTTCGCGATCACCGCGATGGTGTTGCCGCTGATGTTCTACGCGCAGGGGGTGCGGGGGCTGTCGCCGACCGGGTCGGCCCTGCTCATGGTGCCGATGGCGGTGCTGACCGGTGTCCTCGCCCCGAACGTCGGCAAGCTCGTCGACCGGGCGCACCCGCGGTACATCGCCGCCCCCGGCTTCCTGATGCTGGCGGTCTCGTTCGGCTGGCTGGCGCTGGTGATGACGCCCGAGGTCGCGATCTGGGAACTGTTGCTGCCGATCGCGCTGATGGGTGTGGCGAACGCGTTCATCTGGTCACCGCTTGCCGCGACCGCGACCCGCAACCTGCCGCCGCAGCAGGCAGGCGCCGGTTCGGGGGTGTACAACACCACCCGGCAGGTCGGCGCGGTGCTCGGCAGCGCAGGCATCGGCGCCCTGATCACGGCCCGGCTGTCCGCCAATGGGGTGCCCTCCGCCGGTGCCGCCCACGAGGGCATGGCCAGCGCGATGCCCGACGTCGTCCGGGACGGGTTCAGCTCCGCGATGGGGCAGTCGATGCTGCTGCCCGCCGTGGTGCTGCTGGTCGGATTCGTTGCGTCGCTGTGCTTCTCGCGGCCACGCCGAGTCGAGGATGGCGCGGACGCGCCGCGCAGGGACGAGAGCAGCACTGTGGCAGGCTGACGGCATGACCGATCCCGCAACCGACACCCGGGCGACACCGCTGGCCGAGCTGCACATGCACATCGAGGGCGCGCTCGAGCCGGAGCTGATCTTCGAACTCGCGCAGCGCAATCGGATTGACCTGCCGTACGCCGACCTCGACGACCTGCGATCCCGGTACGAGTTCACCGACCTGCAGTCGTTCCTCGACCTGTACTTCGCGAACATGACGGTGCTGCGCACCGCGCAGGACTTCGCCGACCTCGCCAGGTCGTACCTGGCGCGAGCGGCCGCGGCGGGGGTGCGGCACGCCGAGATCTTCTTCAATCCGCAGGCGCACACCGCCCGGGGCGTCCCGCTGCGGGAGGTCCTCGAAGGGTTGGGGGATGCGCTGGCGGGCAGCGAGGCCGAGCACGGCGTGAGCACCGGGTTGATTGCGGGCATCCTCCGGGACCGCCCCGTCCCGGAGGCGGACGCGCTGCTGACCGACCTGGTCGGGTCGGGGGCCCCGCTGCTCGGGATCGGCCTCGACTCCGCGGAGGTCGGGTATCCGCCGTCGCTGTTCGTTGACGTGTTCGGGCGGGCCCGCGCCGCCGGGCTGCACGTCGTCGCACACGCGGGCGAGGAGGGCCCTCCCGACTACATCCGGCAGGCCCTCGACCTGCTCGGCGTCGAACGGATCGACCACGGTATCCGCTGCGTCGAGGACGACGATCTGGTCGACCGGTTGGTGCGTGACCGGGTTCCGCTGACCCTGTGTCCGCTGTCGAACGTCCGGCTGCGGGTGGTCGACCGGCTCGCCGACCACCCGATCCGCCGGATGCTCGCGCGGGGGCTGCATGTCACGGTCAACTCCGACGATCCCGCGTACTTCGGTGGCTACGTCGACGACAACCTGGCCCGGCTCCGCGCCGACGTCGGACTCACCGACGCGGAGCGGGAGCGGCTGGCGCGCAACTCGATCGAGGCGTCCTTCGCGAGCCTCGCCAGGAAGGCGGAGTTGCTCGGCGGCTGACGCGGGCTATCCGAGCACCTGCCGGAGATAGTCGTTGTCGAAGCGGCGCTCCGGGTCGTACTTGTCGCGGGCCGAGCGGAACTCGTCGAAGTGCGGATAGCTGGGCCGCAGGTCGTCCGCGGTCCGCGAGTGCATCTTTCCCCAGTGTGGACGGCCGTCGACCGCCTTCGCGATGGCCTCGACGGCGTCGAAGTACTCACGGTGGTCGCGGCGATGGTACTGGTGCACTGCCACGTAGGCGGTGTCCCGGCCGGACGCGGTGGAGAGCCAGATGTCGTCGGCGGCGGCGAAGCGCACCTCGACGGGGAAGGCGACGGTGAACCCGGAGTCGTTGATCCAGCGGTCGATCTCGCGGAGGGTCTCGGGGAGCGCGGCGGCGGGCACCGCGTACTCCATCTCCCGGAACCGCACCCGCCGCGACGACGCGAAGACCTGGTAGCTGCGGTCGACGTACTCGCGGGCGCTCAGCGCCTGTGCGGAGAGGTTGTTGATCCTGGGGATCGCGGCGGGGAACCGGGTGGCGACCCGGTTGACGCCCTCGAAGATCGTGTTCGAGATCAGTTCGTCGTCGATGTAGGCGCGCACCGCACCGACCGGCCGGGCCTGCGTGTCGGCGGGGAGTCGGGTGTTGTGCTTGGTCAGAACCCGGTCCGTGTGCGGGAACCAGTAGAACTCGAAATGGTCGACGCCGTGGACGTGGTCGTCGAGTCGAGCCATGGTGTCACCGAACCGGGCCGGCGCCTCGACGGCCCGCATCATGAATGCGTTCGCGCACTGCAGCGTCAGCGTCGCGATGACACCGACCGCGCCGAGACCGAGGCGGGCGGCGTGGAACAGTTCGGGGTTCTCCTCGGCGGAGCAGTCGACGACCGCACCGTCCGCGAGCACGAGCTGAATGGCGCGGATCTGGGTGGCGAGACCGCCGAATTGGGCGCCGGTGCCGTGGGTGCCGGTGGAGATCGCCCCGGCGATGGACTGCGCGTCGATGTCCCCGAGGTTGATCATCGCCAGGCCGAGATCCCACAGCCTGGGATTGAGGTCGTGCAGCCGCGTGCCGGCGAGGACGGTCACCAGGGCGCCGGACTCCCCGGCCGGCACCACGGATTCGATCCCGCTCAGATTGTCCAGGCTGATCATCACGCCGTCGGTCACCGCGATCGGGGTGAACGAATGCCCGGCGCCGACGCACTTGACGTGCAGTCCTTCGTCCGCCGCCCGGGTGATCTCGGCGCTGAGCTCGGCAACGGACTTCGGCGTGGCGAACCGCCGGGGGTCGGCACCGGCGCTGCGCGCCCAGTTGTGCCACTTCTGTGAGTGCATCTGCACACTATTACCTGGACGTCCGTCCAGGTCAACACCTTGTATCTAATCAGGTTGGGACGTTTTAGGATCGTCGAATGCTGAATCGCCTTCCTGCGGACGAACGCCGCGCACAGCTGGTCGAATCGGCGATGGGGATCGCGGAACGAGGCGGCGTCAGCTCCGTCACGATCCGCGCCGTCGCGGAGGAAGCGGGTGTGTCGCTCGGTGTCGTGCACTACTGCTTTGAGAGCAAGGAGGCGCTCGTCGCGGCGATGGGCGAGGCCCTCGTCCTGCAGCTGAGCCAGGCCCTGCGGTACGCCTTCGGGCAGGCGCACACCGACGAGGCGCAGACCGGGGTGCGCGGACTGCGTGAGCTCCTGCACAGCGGCCTGTCCGCGATGTGGCCGATCGTCGAGGCCACCCCCGACCGGCAGCTGCTCACCTACGAGATCACCGCCTACGGTCTGCGGCAGCAGGCCGCCGGGGCCGAGCTGGCCGGTTCCATTGCCGCCAACCAGTACGCGACGATGGACGCCGAGGCGATCGAGTTCCTCGAGACCTCGGCCGCGCATGTCGGCATGCGCTGGACCGAGCCGGTGGCGCACATCGCCCGGTTCGCGCTCGCCGTCATCGACGGCATCGTGCTGCGCTGGCTGGTCGATCGGAACGGCGAGGCCGTGCTCGCCGAGCTCGACGATCTGGTGCAGATGGTCACCGGCAAGGCCGTCGAGATCTGACCGGTCCCGCCGCGGCGCCAGCCCCGAATCATGGACAGTTGTCCAAATGGGGTGATTGACTGGGCAGGTGACCGCGACCACCGATCGATCCGCCATGACACCCACCGGCACCGTCGCCCGGCTCGACGCGGCGACCCGCCCGCTCGATCCGCCGTTCGCCGCGGTGGACCTGGCCTCCCTCGACGCCAACGCCGCCGACCTGGTGCGGCGCGCGTCGGGCACCCCGATCCGGGTGGCAAGCAAGTCCGTCCGCACCCGTGCGGTCCTCGAACGCGCGTTGGGGTCGGGGCTCACCGAGTCCGGCGGATTCCGCGGCATCATGTCCTACTCGCTGCGCGAGGCGATCTGGCTCGTCCGCGCGGGCGCCCGCGACGTGCTGATGGGGTATCCCACCGTCGACCGGGGTGCGCTGGCCGAGCTCGGTGCCGACTCGCTGCTGCGGGACTCGATCACCCTGATGATCGACGGAGCCGAGCACCTCGACGTCATCGCCGCCGCCGGCGCCACCGGGGCGCGGCTGTGCCTCGACGTCGACGCCTCGCTGCGGATCGGGCCGGTCCATCTCGGCGTCCGCCGCTCGCCGCTCCGCACCCCCGAGCAGGCCGCCGACCTCGCCCGCGCCGCAACGACCCGGGGCTGCGCGGTGGTCGGGGTCATGTTCTACGAGGCGCAGATAGCCGGGCTCCCGGACACCAGCGCCGCCGTGCGACTGGTCAAGAGGGCCTCCGCCACGGAACTGTCCACCCGGCGCGGTGCGGTCGTCGCCGCCGTCACCGCGGTGGCGGGCCGCCTCGAGATCGTCAACAGCGGCGGCACCGGCTCGCTTGAGGTCAGCTCCGCCGACCCGGCCGTCACCGAGGTCACCGCCGGGTCCGGCCTGTTCGTTCCGACCCTCTTCGACCGCTACCGGTCGTTCACCCCGCGTCCGGCGATGTTCTTCGCGCTGTCTACGGTGCGGCGGCCGAGCCCGAAGATCGCGACGCTGTTCTCCGGCGGCTACATCGCCTCCGGCCCCGCCGGGGCGTCCCGGGTGCCGACGCCGGTGTGGCCTGCCGGGCTGAGTCTGCTGCGCAACGAGGGCGCGGGCGAGGTGCAGACCCCGGTGACCGGACTCGCGGCGAGCGCGCTGCGGATCGGGGACCGGGTGTGGTTCCGGCACGCGAAGGCGGGCGAGCTGTGCGAGCGGTTCACCGACGTGCACCTCGTCGCCGCGGACGGCGCCGTCACCACGGTGCCCACCTACCGCGGCGAAGGTCAGTGCTTCGGCTGAACCAGGGCGGGCCCGGGATGGGTGCGGAGGAACGCGCCCAACTCGGTCAGCCCGTCCGGCGTTGACGGCAGGTAGTCGGTGAGCGCGGGGGAGCGGACGATCACCGCGCGCCACTTGCCCCGGGAGATGGCCACGTTCAACCGGTTCCGGGACAGCAGGAAGCCCATCCCGCGGGGCACATCCGCGGCCGACGACGCCGTCATCGACACGAACACCACGGCGGCCTCCCTGCCCTGGAACTTGTCGACGGTGCCGACGAGCACCTCGCCGAGGCCCGCCGCGGCGAGGTGCTCGCGGATCAGCGTCACCTGCGCGTTGTAGGGCGCGACGACGAGGACGTCGGCCTGCCCCAGCGGGCGCGGGGCCTCGCCCGCCGCGGTGGTCCACGGCGTGCCGATCAACGAGACGGCCGCCGCGGTGATCGCCGCCGCCTCCTCGGCGGACGCGGTCGAGTTCCCGACATGGTCGACGAACAGCGCCTCCACCCCCGGCTCCACGCCCGCGAGGTGCCGCCCGGTGGTGACCGACTCCTTCGCGTGCAGCCTGCCCTCGTACGACAGGTCCGACACCGCCGCGCACACCGCGGGGTGCATCCGCCAGGTGATGTCGAGGAAATACCCGAGTTCCGGTGGGAGCGCGCCGTGCCCGGCGGCCAGCCACCCCAGCGCGGAGGTGTCCACCGGCTCGGGGTGGATGCCCTGGCTGACCTGCGGAAGCTGCTGCGGGTCGCCGAGCAGCAGCAGGTTGCGTGCGGAGCGCCCAACCGCGACCGTGTTCGCAAGCGAGAACTGCCCGGCCTCGTCGACGACCAGCAGGTCGAGGCTGCCCGGCGGGACCCGGTGGGGGTGCGCGAAATCCCATGCGGTGCCGCCGATCACGCAGCCGCCCTCCGCGTTCTCGTCGAGGAAGGCGGGGAATCCGGACGGGTCGAGTTTGGTCCACTTCGGGTCGTCCGCGAGCCCCGACCCGGGCTTCTTCGCGACCCGGTCACCGGCGACCCCCGACCGCACGATGCCGTCGAGCATGTTCTCGACCACCGAATGCGACTGCGCGACCACCCCGACCCGCCACCCGTGCCGGGTGACCAGGTCCGCGACGACGGCGGCGCCGGTGTGCGTCTTCCCGGTCCCCGGCGGCCCCTGCACGGCCAGGTACGAGTCGTCGAGGTCGAGCAGCGCCCCGGTGATCGCCTGCGCCCGATGGTCGGGGTCGGCGGCGGGGAGCGGCGCCCCGGACCGGGTGCGGGGCGGGATGCGGCGCAGGATGTCCAGGGCCGCGGTGCCCGGCATCGTCGGCAGCGCGGCCGCGACCACGGCGGCCTGAGCGGCGATCGCGGCCTCGATGTTCTTGGTCGGCACCGGCCTGCCGGGTGCCAGCGCCATCGGCACGCTGTCGTGCGGGTCGGCACCCTGCAGTTCCTCGATGAGCACCACGTCGCGGGCGCGGCCGTCGCTGCCAGGGTCGGACGCGAGCGCGCGCACGGTGACGGTGACCGTCCCGCGGCTCGCCGCGTCCTCGCTGCCGATCCCGGTCGCCGCGTCGTACAGCGCGAACGGCTGATCGCCGACCCGGGCCGTCGAGCCGGACCCCCACCGGCCGACGAGCCGGACCGTGCGACGCTGTTTGCGTTGCCGCGGCGTGCTCGTGTGCCAGTCCTCGGTGACCGTCACGGTGTCGGCGACGAAGGCGTCCGCGGTGTCGGCCCACTCGTCGACGGGGGCGGTGAGCCGCTCGAAGTGTGCCCACCAGTACGGCTTTCGTTCGCGGCGGTGGTAGCCGAGCGCCGCGGCAAGGAGCGCCGCCGCCTGCTGGTCCTTGCTCCGGTCGCCGGCCAGCGCCCCGCCGACGTGCGCCAGCAGCGCCGTCTCGTCCGCGCCGGGCTCTTCGACCGTGACGTCGACGGCCTGCTGCGCCGGGTGCGGCCGTACGCCCCGCTCGGCGGCAAGGCCGAGCAGCCAGTCCCGCAGGCGCAGCGTCGATAGGCAGTCGTACTCGTTGTAGTCCGCGATCCCGGCCAGCACCGCGGCCGCGGCGTCGTCACCGGCGTCCCGCAGCGCGCAGTACCGGCCGTACTCGACGATCGAGTCGGCGGCGTTGTCGACGCCGGTCCGGATCGAGTCGCCCATGTACAGCGGCTCCAGCTTCTTGATCGAGTAGGACGGGGCCCCGACCCGCAGCGCACCCCGCACCACCGGGTACAGGTCCACCAGGACGTTCTCGCGCAGCAGCGCGTCCACCGCGTCCTCCCCGACGCCGTGGCGACCGGCCAGGCGCAGCAGGGCGGTCTTCTCGTACGCCGAGTAGTGGTGAACGTGCATGTGCGGGAATCGTTTCCGGCGGTCGGTGAGGTAGTCCAGGAAGTCGAGCAGCGCCCGGCGCTCCCCGATCCGGTCGTGCGCCCAGAACGGCAGGAACGTGCCGTCGGACTCCACCACCCCGAACAGGTACTCCAGCCCCCAGTCGGTGGATCCGTCCTCCGCCCACAGCGGGTCGCCCTCGAAGTCGAAGAAGATGTCACCCGGGTCGGGGGCGGGGATCGCGGCGAGCGCGTCCGGGTCGGTGACCTCGACCGCAGGCGGACCGCCGGGTGGTGTGCGGAGTTGGACGGCGGCCTGCCCCCGCAGGGCGGCGAAGGTGCGCTCGCTCATCCCGGCGACCCGCTCGGTGGCGCCGGCGAGGGCGTCCACGGTGGTGAGGCCGCCGCGGATCAGGACGTCCCGCTGCGTCGAGCGCAGTCCCGCGACCAGGGTCAGGTCCCGGCTGCGTTCCACCTCCGGGCCGCAGTCGGCGCACCGCCCGCAGCCGCGGACCTCCCCCCACACCACCGCCGTTCCCCGGTCGCGGTGCTCGTCGAGCAGCCGCACCAGCGCGTCCCTGCGCTGCCGGAACACCGGAAGGATGTCGTCGAGCGGGTAGGACACCTCGGTGCCCTCGCCGAGGACCAGGCTCACCGTCGGTGCAGGCGGGACGCCGTCGGCGGCCAGTGCGTCCGCGTACGCGGCCACCTGCAGGAGGGCGGGCACCCTGGCGTGCCGGGACAGCTTGGTGTCGACGACCCGGTACCCGGCGTCGGTGCGCACCAGAAAGTCGCAGAAGCCGAGGAACCGGGCGGCGGGCGTCGCCTGCCGGAAGAAGGTGCCCTGGTAGATCACCTCGACACCCGCGCGGGCGGCATCGATCGTCGCCTTCGTCGCGCGGGCCAGGTCCTCGGCGTCGAGCCGCGGCCGCTCGATGGTGACGACACCGTCGCCGAACCGCTGCCGGTACTCGTCCAGCCTGCGGCGTTCGTGGGCGTCGCCGAGGGCGGTGGTCCGCTCGAGCATCGGATCCGACGGGCCCGCCGCGGGCCGGGCGCGATGCCCGAGGGTCACGTCGAGCTGCCGCAGCAGCGCGAACTCGCAGTCCGCCGCCCGCGTCAGGTCGCCCGCGCTGTGGACGAGGACGTCGTCGAGGAGGAACACGACTGCGACTATGGCAGATCGTCCCGACATAATCGGGTGGTGCCGTTCTTCACCGGGGCCTCCGGGCAGGTCCACCACCGTCGCTGGCCGTGCCCCGACCCCGTCGCCGCGCTGGTGTTCCTGCACGGCATGGGGCAGCACACGGGCCACTATCACCGGTTCGGGCGGGCCCTCGCCGCCGAGGGCATCGAGACCTGGGCACTCGACCACGTCGGGCACGGGCTCAGCGAGGGCGAACCCGGCCACCCCGGTTCGCTCGACGTGCTCGGGGCCAACGCGCTGCTACTCGCCGACCTCGCCGCACACGACCGACCCGGGCTGCCGCTCGCGGTCATGGGGCACTCGCTCGGGGCCGCCACCGCGATCGCCGCGCTCGGCGCCGCGCCGGACCGGTTCGGGGCCGTCGTGCTGTGCGGGCTTCCGCGCGCCGCCGCGGCCGATCCGGGCGCGGTCGGCGGGGTGCTGGCGCCGATCCTGGTGGTGCACGGCGTCGACGACCGGCTCGCCCCGATCGACGGTGCACGGGCGTGGTCGGCCGCCGTCCCGACCGCGGACCTCCGCGAGTACCAGGACGCGGGCCACGACCTGCTGCACGAACCGGTGCATCGGCGGGTCACCTCCGACGTCGCCGCGTTCCTCCGGGATAGCGTTCGGACATGACACCCGACGAGCATGTCGCCGTGCTGCGGGCCGAGGGCATGCGCCTGGCGGCGATGCCCCCGGACGCGCTGGGCGCCCCGGTCCCGACGGTGCCGGGGTGGACCCTGGAACGGGTGATCCGGCACACCGGGAAGGTGCACCGCTGGGTGACGGGCGTGCTCGCCGCCGGGCCGGGCGCCACCCTCGCCGGGTCCGCCGACGCCCCGCCGCTGCCGCACGGACCCGGCTGCCTGCCCGCCTACCGGGAGTCCCTCGATGCGCTGCTCGCCGAGCTGTCCGGCAGCGACGTCGACCGGGCCGCACCGACCCTGACCGGCCCGGGCACGGTCCGGTTCTGGGCGCGCAGGCAGGCGCACGAGGTGACGGTGCACCGGGTGGATGCAGCCGACGCGGTGCACGCCGCCGGTGGCCGGCCGCCCGCGCCGGTCGATCCGCGCTGCGCCGCGGACGGTGTCGACGAGTGGGCGCGGCTGATGCTGCCGCGGGCCGTCCCGCAGATTCCGAACACGTTGCACGGCAAGAGCGTTCACCTGCATGGCACCGACACCCCGGATGCGGAGCTGCTGCTCGCCTTCGGCGCCGACGGAGTCCGGGTGGAGGCCGGACACGGGAGGAGTACTGTGGCGATCCGCGGCACAGCGGAGGACCTGTTGCTCACGATGTGGCGCAGGCGCCCGCTTGCCGCACTGGAGATGGTCGGCGACGCCGACGTCGCGCGCCGGATGATCGACGCCGCCAGGATTTAGGCCCGGCCACCGCATCCCCACGCCAGCCCGGCCGCCCGCTGCGCCGCCGCAAGCGCCCCGGCGAGCGCCGCGTCGGTGAGGGCGGCGTCGTCGAGGTCGGGGCACGCGAGCACGGTGACCGGTCGGTCGCCCGCGCTCACCGTCGATGCCCCCGGCGCGTAGTCCGGACCGCTGAGCGACAGGACGGCCTGCATCGCGGTCCACGCGTCGGCGCCGAACGTCACCGCCGCCCGCACCCAGGGCCCCAGCTCGTTCCATCCGTCCGCCGGGTCGTCGACGATGCGGGCGCCGAACAGTTTCTGCCCGCTGGCCTCCCGGTCGCCGGGGAGCGCCGCGACCCCAGCCAGGTGCAGCGCGCGCAGGAGCCGCGGCTCGGCGACCGCGCCCGGACCAACAAGCAGCAGCTTGGGGAACCGATCACCGAAGCCAGGAACTGTCGTCGTCATACCCGCCATTGAACCCGATCCCGCTGAACCCAATCCGGCTGAACCCGAACCGCCGCGAACGGCAAATGGGCCGCCTCCCGCGGGAGACGGCCCATTCGGCGGCGCCGGGAACGTCCGCCGGTGACGTCAGGTGTAGATCGCCTCGATGGCGGTGCCGAACGTGTCGTGGATGACGTTGCGCTTGAGCTTGAGCGTCGGCGTCAGCTCCCCGGTCTCGATGGTGAAGTCCACGTCGAGGATGCGGTACTTCTTGATCTGCTCCGGGCTGGAGACCTTTTTGTTGCCCTCGGCGATCGCGGCGTCGACCTCGGCGACCAGGTCGGGGTGCTTGACCACCTCGGCGATCGGCAGGTCGGCGGCGACCCCGTTGCGCTCGCGCCAGCCGGGCAGCGCCTCCTGGTCGATCGTGATCAGCGCACCGATGAACGGCTTTGCGTCGCCGACGACGAGGCACTGGCTGATCAGCGGGTGCGCACGCAGGGCGTCCTCGAGGACCGCGGGGGCGACGTTCTTGCCGCCCGCGGTGACGATGATCTCCTTCTTGCGGCCGGTGATCGAGACGAAGCCGTCCTCGTCGATGGAGCCGAGGTCGCCGGTGTGGAACCAGCCGTCGCGGATCGAGTCGGCGGTTGCTGCGTCGTTGTGCCAGTACCCGCCGAACACGACCGGGCCCTTGAGCAGCAGCTCGCCGTCCTCGGCGATCTTCGCGGCGTGCCCGTTGAGCGGCTTGCCGACGGTGCCGACCCGCTGCGCGGTGGTGGTGTTCACGGTGACGGCCGCGCTGGTCTCGGTGAGGCCGTAGCCCTCGTAGACCGGGACGCCGATGCCCCGGAAGAAGTGGCCGAGGCGGGCGCCGAGCGCGGCGCCGCCGGACACGGCGCGGTCGCATTCGCCGCCGAGCGCGGCCCGCAGCTTGCCGTAGACCAGCTTGTCGAACAGGGCGTGCTTGAGCTTGAGTCCGAGGCCGGGCCCGCCGTTCTCGATGGCCTCGCTGTACGCGATCGCCGTCTCGGCGGCCTTGCCGAAGATCTTGCCCTTGCCGCCGTCCTCGGCCTTCTGCTTCGCCGAGTTGTAGACCTTCTCGAACACCCGCGGCACCGAGAGGATGAAGTTCGGCTTGAACACCGCGAACTGGTCGACCAGCGTGGTCAGGTCGGCGGTGTGGCCGACGGTGACCTTGTTGTCGAACGCGCCGAACGAGATCGCGCGGGCGAACACGTGGGCGAGCGGGAGGAACATCAGGGTGCTGCGGCCCTCGTACATCGCGTCGGCGAGGGCGATCTTCACGGCCTGCGACTCCGCGCTGAAGTTGCCGTGCGTGAGCTGCACGCCCTTGGGCCTGCCGGTGGTGCCGGAGGTGTAGATGAGGGTGGCGGGGGAGGAGGCCCCGACCTGCCCGCGGCGCTCATGCAGCGCCTCATCGGTGATCTCGGCGCCCCGGGCGGTGAGCTCGTCGAGCGCGCCCGCCTCGATCTGCAGCATCTCCCGCAACGCGGGCGCCGCCTCGGCGACATCCTTGACGGTGGCGGCGTGCTTGGCCGTCTCGACGACGAGCAGCGCGGTCGCCGAGTCCTCGAGGATCCACTGGGCCTGGTCGGCGGACGAGGTCTCGTAGATCGCGACGGTGCAGCCGCCCGCGGTCCAGATCGCGTAGTCGAGGACGACCCACTCGTAGCGGGTGGCGCACAGGATCGCGACCCGGTCGCCGAGCTCGATGCCGGACGCCATCAGCCCCTTGGCGACGGCCGTGACCTGGGCGGCGAACTCCGCCGCGCTGACATCGACCCAGGCGCCGCCGACGAGCTTCTTGAAGGGCACATGCTGCGGGCATTCCTTCTCGAAGCGGAACACCGTGTCTGCCATCGAGACGTCGTCCGGAACGGAAAACGACTGCGGAACTTCGAACTCTCGCACTTGGGGACCCTCCAGGACTACCGACACATACGGGTGTGCATTGCATCACATTCCGGCGGGGGATGCACGAGCTTCCCTGTCCGGAATGACCGGATGTAACGCCGCCGAAACAAGGTGTCTGTTACTCGAAGTTCCGCGAACTGTGACTTTGCGGTGTCCGGCGCAGGGGAGTGAGGCGTAGATCACGTTTTCAGCGCCGCCCGCACCTCGTCGTCGGTGAGCTGGTGAAAGTCGCGGTAGGCGCCGCCGACGCCCCCGAGCCACCGGGGCACGAGGGGGCACACCACCTCGTCCGCGACCGCGCGCAGCCGATCCATCGCCTCCTCCGACGACACCGGCATCGCGACCACCACCCGGGCGGCGGCCCCGGCCCGCGCGACCAGGCAGGCGACCTCGGCGGTCGCGCCGGTGGCCATCCCGTCGTCGACGAGGACGACGGTCCGCCCGGCCATCGGGATCGGCGGGCGGTCGCCCCGCAGCAGCCGGACCCGCCGGTCCAGTTCGCGGCGCTCGGCGGTCTCCGTGCTGGACAGGGTCAGCGGCGATACCCCGGACCGGCCGATCACGTCCTCGTTGAGCACCCGGACGCCGCCCTCGCCGATGGCGCCCATCGCCAACTCCGGCTGCCACGGCAACCCCAGCTTCCGGACCACGATGACGTCGAGGTCCCCGGCAAGGGCCCGGGCCACCTCGACGGCCACCGGCACGCCGCCGCGCGGCAGTCCCAGCACCAGCGGGTCGGTGCCGCGCAGGTGCCCGAGGGAGGTGGCCAGGTCGCGGCCCGCCTCGGCGCGGGTGGCGTAGAGCATCGCACCGTCGACGCTACGCCGCACCCGGCCCGGGCACTATCGTTCGGCGACCCCGAAGCGCCGCAGCGTCAGCGCCGGATTGACCGCCCGCACCTGGGCGATCCGGTCCGCGGTGGCCTCCGCGCGGGCGGTGCCGACGCGCTCACCGAGGGCGGCGAGGACCACGCCCATCGGGTCGACGATCATCGAGCATCCCGAGCCGGTGCGGGCGCTCTGGTCGGCGGCGGCGACGTAGATGGTGTTCTCGATGGCCCGGGCCCGGACCAGGGTGGTCCAGTGGTCCTCCTTGAGCGGGCCGGGCACCCACTGCGCGGGCAGCGCGAGCACGTCGGCGCCCGCGTCGACGATCCGCCGCGTCACCTCGGGGAAGCGCAGGTCGTAGCAGGTTTGCATGCCGAAGGTGAGGCCGTCGACGGTGAAGGTGACGGGATCGGTGATCGGGCCTGCCCGGTAGACGTCCGACTCCCGGTAGCCGAACGCGTCGTAGAGGTGGAGCTTGCGGTACACGGCGGCGAGGGTGCCGTCCGGAGCGGCAGCGACGAGCGTGTTCGAGATCCGGTCGTCGCCGGGCAGCGACTCGTTCACCCCGGCCACCAGGTGCACGCCGGCCTCCGCGGCGACCGCGAGCAGGCCGGAGACGAACGGCCCGTCGAGCGGTTCGGCCGAGGCGGCGACCCCCGCATCGAGCCGCGGCGCGGTGTACATCGCGTACTCGGGGGCGACCACCACCCGGGCACCGCGGGAGGCGGCCTCGCCAACGAGGGTGCGGATCACCCGGAGGTTGTCGTCCTTGCCCGTTCCCGCGGAGAACTGGGCCACTGCGATCTCGACCATGCGCCCATTGTGCGCACGGCCGAGATCGGGCCGCAGCGGGAGGTCAGGACATGTCGCCCACGGTCGAGACCAGGTTGCCCTGCATGAACTGGTGGTACGCGGGCAGGTCGAGCATGCCGTGGCCGGAGAGGCCGATCACCAGCACCTCGGGTTCGGTGAGTGTCCTCGCGTACTCGGCGCAGGCGGCGATCGCGTGCGACGACTCGGGGGCGGGGACGATGCCCTCGGCCCTGGCGAACTGCACACCCGCGGCGAACGACGCGGTCTGGTCGACGGCCTTGCCGGTCACGTAGCCGAGGTCGACGGTGTGGCTGAGCAGCGGCGCCATGCCGTGGTAGCGGAGTCCGCCCGCGTGGATCGGGTCCGGCACGAAGTCCTGTCCGAGGGTGTGCATCTTCAGCAGCGGCGTCAGGCCGGCGACGTCGCCGTGGTCGTACCGGTACTCGCCCTTGGTGATCGACGGGCACGCGGCGGGCTCGACGGCGATGATCCGGGTCTGCGCGCGGCCGTGCAGTACCTCGCGGATGAACGGGAACGCCAGGCCGGCCAGGTTGGACCCGCCCCCGGCGCACCCGAACACGACGTCGGCGTTTGCCTCGCCCGCGCCGCGCAGCTGCTCGACGGCCTCGAGGCCGATGACGGTCTGGTGCAGCACCACGTGGTTGAGGACGCTGCCGAGCGCATAGCGCGCGTTCGGATCGCCCGCGGCGACCTCGACCGCCTCGCTGACGGCCATCCCGAGGCTGCCGGGGGTGTTCGGGTCGTCGGCGAGCATCTTCCGGCCCGCCTCGGTCAGCGTGGACGGGCTCGGATGCACGGTGCCGCCGTAGGTCTCCATCAGGAACCGGCGGTACGGCTTCGACTCGTACGATGCCCGCACCTGCCACACCTCGAGGTCGATGCCGAACTTCGCGCACGCGAACGACAGCGCCGAGCCCCATTGCCCGGCACCGGTCTCGGTGGTGATCCTGGTGACACCGTCCTGCGCGTTGTAGTACGCCTGCGCGACGGCGGTGTTGGTCTTGTGGCTGCCGACCGGGCTGACACCCTCGTACTTGACGTAGATGCGCGCCGGGGTGCCCAGTGCCTTCTCGAACTCGCGCGCCCGGATCAGCGGCGCGGGCCGCCACGTCCGGTAGACCTCGCGGATCGGCTCGGGGATCGCGATGTACTGCTCGGTGGATGCCTCCTGCTCGATCAGGCCGGACGCGAACAGCGACTCCAGGTCGGCCGGTGTGACCGGTTCCCTGGTCCCCGGGTGCAGATGCGGCGGCGGGGGCACCGGCAGATCCGCGGCGATGTTGTACCAGTGGGTGGGGATCGGCGTGTCGGCCACGGGGCGCTCCTGGTGTCGAAAGGCGGGTTTCGCCCCGCATTGTGCCCGGGATGGTGATCAGGGTTACCTCGGCCGGGTGGCCGCGGGTCGGCCGCACCGGCGGACATCGACTAAACTCCTGGTGAAATGAGTGACACCGAGCAGTACCCCGAGCCGGAAAACGACAGCACCACATTTGCCGATCTCGGCATCGACGATCGGGTGCTGCGGGCACTGACCGACGTCGGGTACGAGTCGCCATCGCCGATCCAGGCAGCCACCATCCCGCCCCTGATGGCGGGCAACGACGTGGTGGGCCTCGCGCAGACCGGCACCGGCAAGACCGCCGCGTTCGCGGTGCCGATCCTGTCCCGCATCGACCCCGAGCAGAAGCGTCCGCAGGCGCTGGTGCTCGCGCCGACGCGGGAGCTGGCGTTGCAGGTCGCCGAGGCGTTCGGCAAATACTCCGCACACATCCCGGGGCTGCACGTGCTCCCGATCTACGGCGGCCAGTCCTACGGGGTGCAGCTGTCCGGGCTGCGGCGCGGCGCGCAGATCATCGTCGGCACCCCCGGCCGGGTCATCGACCACCTGGAGAAGGGCACCCTCGACCTCTCGCACCTGGACCACCTGGTGCTCGACGAGGCCGACGAGATGCTCAAGATGGGGTTCCAGGAGGACGTCGAGAAGATCCTCTCGGAGACCCCCGAGTACAAGCAGGTCGCGTTGTTCTCGGCGACGATGCCTGCCGCGATCCGCAAGATCTCCAAGCAGTACCTGCACGATCCGGTCGAGATCACCGTCAAGGGCAAGACCTCGACCGCAACGAACATCACCCAGCGCTGGGTGCAGGTCGCCCATCAGCGCAAGCTCGATGCGCTCACCCGGATCCTCGAGGTCGAGCCCTTCGAGGCGATGATCATGTTCGTCCGCACCAAGCAGGCCACCGAGGATCTCGCGGAACGCCTTCGCGCGCGGGGCTTCTCGGCGGCCGCGATCAACGGCGACATCGTGCAGGCCCAGCGCGAGCGGACCATCGGTCAGCTCAAGTCCGGCGCCCTCGACATTCTCGTCGCCACCGACGTCGCCGCCCGCGGGCTGGACGTCGAGCGCATCTCGCACGTCGTCAACTACGACATCCCGCACGACACCGAGTCGTACGTGCACCGGATCGGCCGTACCGGCCGCGCGGGCCGGTCGGGCGACGCGCTGCTGTTCGTTGCGCCGCGCGAGCGGCATCTGCTCAAGGCAATCGAGCGGGCCACCCGGCAGCCGCTGACCGAGATCCAGCTGCCGACCGTCGAGGACGTCAATGCGCAGCGGGTCGCGAAGTTCGGCGATTCGATCACCGAGTCGCTGAGTTCCGAGAACCTGGCGCTGTTCCGCCGACTGATCGAGGACTACGAACGCGAGCACGACGTGCCGCTCGCCGACATCGCGGCCGCGCTGGCCGTGCAGTCCCGGGACGGCGAGGCCTTCCTGATGGCCCCCGAGCCGCCCGCGCCGCCGCGCAAGGAGCGGGAGCCGCGGGAACGTCCGCCGCGCCGATTCGACGACGAGGGACCGAAGATCGGCCGCAACGGCCAGGAGATGGCCACCTACCGGATCGCGGTCGGCAAGCGGCACCGGGTGGTGCCGGGCGCCATCGTCGGTGCCATCGCCAACGAGGGTGGCCTGCGGCGCAGCGACTTCGGGCACATCAGCATCCGCCCCGACCACAGCCTCGTCGAGCTGCCTGCCGATCTGGCCGCCGAGACCCTCGAGGCGCTGCGCGCCACCCGGATCTCGGGCGTGCTGATCCAGCTCACCCCCGATCAGGGTCCGCCCGGGCAGCGCCCGCCGCGCGAGGGCAAGGGCCGCTTCGGCAAGGGCAAGTTCGACAAGAAGCCCAAGCGCGACCGGTACTGAACCGGGCGGCCCACCCGATCGGTCGGCGGCGGCTCAGCGCGCGCTGGGTCGCCGCTCGCCGTGCGCGTCCCGGACGGCAGCGACGAAGGTCGACTTGCGGGCGTTGTAGCTGGCGCGGAAGTCGTCACAGTCGTGGACGCCGTCCATCGTGGATTCGGTGAGGAACCGGAAGTGGTCGGTGGCGGCGTCGACGACGGCGGTGGGTGCGAGCAGGCGCAGCTCGTTGACCATGCCATCGAGGTCGACGATGGCCCTGGCGAGGGCGCGCAGCTTCGGGTCGCTGGACTCGAGGGCGCGCTCGAGGTCCGCCTCGGCGAGCGTGTCCCCGTCGATCTCGACGATGCTGTTGTGCGCGGTGTCGGTCGCGGCGAGGAACCGCACGTAGATCGCGCGAACCTGTGGGTCGTGCGGTGCGGTGCGCGCGGCCGGTGTCGGGGCGGGACGCCCCCGCCGAACCGCGAACACCCCGAGCAGCATGCCGATGATCATCGACACCGGAACCGCCCACCACGGGGCGGCCTGTGAGCTGAACGTGTCGATCACGGAATCCACTTGCCGACCCTAGCAATTCGCTGGCATCACAGCACGGAGCGGAGGTACTCCAGGTCGTCGGCGAGTCCGTCCGCGGGGGTCTCGAGGATCACCGGCGCCTGCGCGGTGCGCACCACCTCGGCGAGCACCTCGGCGTCGATGGTGCCCGAGGCGAGGTTGGCGTGCCG
Organism: Rhodococcus sp. NPDC054953; assembly: GCF_053609225.1. NCBI lineage: Bacteria > Bacillati > Actinomycetota > Actinomycetes > Mycobacteriales > Nocardiaceae > Rhodococcus > Rhodococcus sp. NPDC054953. The sequence goes on from NZ_JBSGXD010000001.1 coordinate 213,995, forward strand.
GTCCCGCGCCGAGTCGAACTCGTCGCGGGAGTTGTTCAGGTGCACCAGGTCGATCCGGCCGGTGATGGCCCTGACTCGCTCGACGACCCCGACGAGATCCTCGCCGCCCGCCCAGGCATGGCAGGTGTCGAGGCAGAACCCGGCGCCGAACTCGCCGACCGCGTCCCACAGCCGGGCGATGTCGTCGAAGCGCCGGGCCATCGCGGCGTCCCCGCCCGCGGTGTTCTCGATCAGGATCGGGACCGCGAAGCCGCCCGCGTCCGCCTCGCGTTCGAATAGCTTGCGCCAGTTGGCGAATCCCGCGGCGGGATCCTCACCGTCGCGGACATGACCGCCGTGCACGACGAGGCCGATCGCGCCGAGGTCGGCGGCGGCGGTGGCCTGCTCGGTCACCGACTTGCGGGACGGGATCCGGATCCGGTTGTTCAGCGATGCCACGTTGATGACGTACGACGAGTGCACGACGACGTCGATCGGGCTTTGCCGGATCTGCTCGGCCTTCGGGTGCGGGGTCAGCTTGTTCCACTTCTGCGGGTCGGTCAGGAACAGCTGGACGATCTCCGCGCCGAGGGCCTCGCCCGCCCCGATCGGGTCGTCGTCCTGGCGTACATGGGCTCCGATGCGCATGGGATCAGCGTAGGCGTTCAGGGGCCGACGATCCGGCGGACGACACCGAGCAGGTCCTCCATCTCCTGCGGTGACGCCGCGAACTCGGTGCCGGAGTGGGCGGCCCGGTAGTAGAGGCCGTCGCCGAGCAGCATCACCGCCCGCGCCGCCGACGGGTCGGAGATCTCGTCGGTGAGGGCGTCCATCCAGCCCTGCTGGATCCGCAGCAGCGCCTGCTGCGCCGCGGTGTTCTCGCCCTGGCTGAGGCGGGTGGCGGCGATGATGGCCCGGTCCAGCCGGGAATTCTCGAAGTTGGAGGTCCGCACGTAGTAGGCGGCCGCGCCCTCCGGCGCGGCGCGCATCCGCTGCGCGTCCTCGGCGGCCAGTTCGGTGAGGTGGTCGAGCAGGCCGTCGATCAGGGCGTCCTTCGAGCCGAAGTGGTAGAGCAGTCCGCCCTTCGAGACCCCGGCCGCGGTCGCGACGGCCTCGATGGTCGCGGCGCGCTCGCCCTGCTCGATCAGGATCGTGACGAAGGCGTCGAGCAGCTTGGCTCGCGCGGCGGGTGGTCGGGACACGGACGTGATGCTACCCACGCCATTCCTGTACCGTCCAGCTGGTACAGTAATGGCGTTCGTTTCGATCATCCCGCACCAGAAATCCGGAGAGTCATGTCGACCCACGTCCTCGATCGCCACGAGGCCACCGCCGTCCCGACCGCAGGCAGGCGTGGCTGGATTGCCCTGGCGGTGCTGATGCTGCCGGTGCTGCTGGTGTCGGTGGACAACACCGTGCTCTCCTTCGCGCTGCCGTCGATCTCCACCTCGCTCGGACCCACCGGCGCCCAGCAGCTGTGGATCATCGACATCTACCCGATGGTGCTCGCGGGCCTGCTCGTCGCGATGGGCAGCATGGGCGACCGGTTCGGCCGCCGCAGGCTGCTGCTGATCGGCGCCACCGGATTCGCCGCGGTGTCCGTGTTCGCGGCCTACGCGCCGACCCCGGAGATGCTGATCGCGTCCCGGGCGATCCTCGGCTTCTTCGGTGCGATGCTGATGCCGTCGACGCTGTCGTTGATCCGCAACATCTTCCATGACCCCGCGCAGCGCCGACTCGCCATCGCGATCTGGGCGTCCTGCTTCGCGGCCGGTGCGGCGCTCGGCCCGATCGTCGGCGGCTTCCTGCTCGAACACTTCTGGTGGGGGTCGGTGTTCCTGCTCGCCGTGCCGGTGCTGATCCCGCTGCTCGTGCTCGCCCCGATCTTCGTCCCGGAGTCGAAGGACCCGAACCCCGGTCCCGTCGACCCGATCAGCATCGGGCTCTCGCTGCTCGCGCTCGCACCGATCGTGTACGCGATCAAGAACCTCGCGCACGGCGGCGACCTCACCGCGACCCTGGTGCCCGCGGCCGTCGGCCTGGTCGCGACCCTCGGATTCGTCCGCAGGCAGCTGCGGCGGGCCCAGCCGATGCTCGACATGCGGCTGTTCACCAGCGCCACGTTCTCCGGCGCCGTCGCCGTGAACCTGCTCAGCGTGTTCTCCCTGGTCGGGTTCATGTATTTCGTCTCGCAGCACCTGCAGCTGGTGCTCGGTCGCAGCCCGATGCAGGCCGGTGTTGCGCTGCTGCCGGGGCTCGCGGTGATGGTCGTTGCCGGTCTTGCCGTTGTCCCGCTGGTGCGCCGGGTCCGGCCGTGGCTGGTGGTGGTGGTTGCGCTGCTGTTCTCGTCGCTCGGCTACCTGACCGTGCTGCTGTTCGTCTCCCCGACCGCGGTCGCGCCGGTCCTGATCGCGTTCGCGCTGCTCGGTGCGGGCATCGGCGCCGCCGAGACCATCTCCAACGACCTGATCGTCGCTGGCGCGCCGGCGGAGAAGGCCGGTGCCGCGTCGGCGGTCTCGGAGACCGCGTACGAGATCGGCGCGGTGCTGGGCACCGCGGTGCTCGGCTCGATCCTGATGGCGTCGTATCGCTCGCACCTGACCCTGCCCGCTGGGCTCGACGAGCAGGCCGCGGCACGGGCCGCCGAGACGCTCGGCGGTGCGCACGGCGTCGCGGCGGACCTGCCAGCAGGCCAGGGCTCGGCGCTGCTCGAGTCCGCGCACGCCGCCTTCGACGCTGGCGTGGTTGTCACCTCGGCGATCGGTGTCGTGACGATGGTGGTGGCGGCGGGCCTGGCATATCTGACGCTGCGGCCGCGTCCCTGACCTGGCCGGCCACCGAAGATCAGGGTGGTCCCTGATGGCGCGGACGGCGGGCTGCCGGTAAGGATGGACGGGACGGGCCGTCCGGTCCGATCGCATCGGACCAGGAAAGGCCGTCATGAGCGCGCACGCCGCACCCGACCCGACACCCCCGATCGAGGCCGTCGCGGCCCGCGCGGTGAATCTGACCAAGACGTACGGTTCCGGGGAGACGGCGGTGACGGCGCTCGGCGGCGTCGACGTCGACTTCGGTCGCGGCGAGTTCACCGCGATCATGGGGCCGTCCGGGTCCGGCAAGTCCACGCTCATGCACTGCCTCGCCGGACTCGACTCGGCAACGTCGGGATCCGTCCTGATCGGGGACACCGACCTGACCGGGCTGTCCGACAAGGAGATGACGGCGCTGCGCCGCGACCGGATCGGGTTCGTCTTCCAGGCGTTCAACCTGGTACCGACGCTGACGGCGCTGGAGAACATCACCCTGCCGCTGGACATTGCCGGGCGCAAGGTCGACCAGCAGTGGCTGGACTCGGTGCTCACCCGGCTGGGGCTGACCGACCGGCTCGGCCACCGGCCCAGCGAACTGTCCGGCGGCCAGCAGCAGCGCGTCGCGTGCGCGCGGGCCCTCGCCGGGCAGCCGGAGATCATCTTCGGCGATGAGCCGACCGGCAACCTGGACTCGCATTCCTCGGGGGAGGTGCTGTCGATCCTGCGTGCCGCGGTCGACGAATTCGGGCAGACCGTCGTCATCGTCACCCACGACCCCCGGGCCGCCAGCCACGCGGACCGGGTGGTGTTCCTCGCCGACGGGCAGATCGTCGACGAACTGCGGGAGCCGACCGCGGACACCGTCCTCGACCGGATGAAGGGCCTCGACGCCCGCGTGAGCGTGCAGGGCTGACGATGGCACAGAACCCGATGCGCAGGGTGTCCCTGCGCAACCTCGCCGCGCACAAGGTGCGCCTGGTCCTCACGGTCCTCGCCGTGGTGCTCGGCACCGCATTCGTGACCGGATCGTTCGTGTTCACCGACACCCTGCAGCGCACCTTCAACGGGCTGTTCGAGGACGCCGCGAAGGGCGTCGACGTCCGGGTGTCGAGCCCCGAGCGCGGATCGAGCGGGGTCCCGCTCGAGGACATCGCCACGATCGAGTCGCTCCCCGGTGTGCGGACGGTCGTGCCCGCCGTCGAGGGGCAACTGGTGCTGCTCGGCGCCGACAAGACCCCGGTCCAGACCGGCGGTGCGCCCAGCATCGGCTCGACCTACGTTCCGCCCGAGCAGGCGCTCGGCGAACCGGAGACCTTCGTCGTCGGTGCCCCGCCGTCCGCGCCGGGCCAGATCGCGCTCAACGAGGGCGGTGCCGAGCGCGCCGGACTGTCGGTCGGCGACACCACCCAGGTGCTGGTCCCCGCGCACGGCGTCCTCGACGCGACCGTGACCGGCGTCTACGACGTGCCAACGGACACCGGCGGATTCGTCGGCGCCCTGTTCACCGCGGACCAGGCCACCGAGCTGTTCACCGACGGCGCGCACGTGAACTACATCGACGTGGCCGGGGACGGCAGTGCAGGCCCGGAGCAGTTGCGGGACGAGGTCGCGACCGCGCTGCCGGATGCGAAGGTGCAGACCGGCGACGAGGTGCGCGAGGACGTGAAGGCGGAGGTTACCTCCGCGCTCAAGTTCGTCAACTATTTCCTGCTCGCCTTCGGTGCGATCGCGTTGCTGGTCGGCACGTTCATCATCTACAACACGTTCTCGATGATCGTCGCGCAGCGGCTGAAGGAGCTGGCGCTGCTGCGGGCGATCGGTGCGAGCCGCGGCCAGGTCGGTCGGTCGGTGGTGACCGAGGCGCTGGTGGTCGGGGTGCTCGGCAGCGCGATCGGCATCGCCGCCGGCGTCGCCCTCGCGTACGGGCTGCGGTCCATGCTGAACGCCTTCGACGTCGGACTGCCGTCCGGCCCGCTGCAACTTGAGCCGCGGACCGTGGTCGTCGCGCTGGTGATCGGCGTCCTGGTGACCGTCGTCAGCGCCTACGCACCGGCCCGCCGTGCGGCGAACACGCCGCCGGTTGCCGCGATGCGGGAGGAGTTCGCCGCTGCCGGCGACACGCTGCGGGTCCGCACGCTGGTCGGGGCGATCATCGCGGTGATCGGCATCGCGTTGCTGGTGGCCGGGTCCCAGGGCACCGGCGGCGGGGCGGCCGCGACCGTCGGGTTGGGGGCCGCTGCCCTGATCCTCGCGGTGCTGCTCGCCGCGCCTGCGCTGTCCCGGCCGGTGGTCGGGGCGCTCGGTGCTGCGCTGGCACGTCCGTTCGGCGCGGTCGGCAGGCTGGCCCGCACCAACGCGGTCCGCAATCCGCGGCGCACCGCGGCGACCGCGTTCGCGTTGACCCTCGGGTTGATGTTGGTGACGGTGATCGGGGTGTTCGGCTCGTCCGCGAAGGCGAGCATCGATGAGCTTGTGGACTCCGGCATCACCGCCGACTACGTCCTCACCGGTCCGCAGCAGATCGGTGTTCCGGTCGGGGTTGCTCCTGCCGTCGCCAAGGTGCCCGGCGTCGAATCCGCCGTTGCGTTGCACCTGATGCCGGTGCAGATCGACGACGAGGACACGTTCGGTACCGGCATCGGGGGACAGCTCGACGGTGTCATCGACTACGAACTGCGTTCCGGCAGCGCCGATCTCGCTGGCGATACCGTCGTCGCCTCGGAGTCCTTTGCCGCGGAGAAGGGCTGGACCGTCGGATCCCCGGTCACGATGACCAACCGGGACGGCGTCGAGGTCACCGCGCCGGTCGGCGGCATTCTGGCCGACAACCAACTGCTCGGCGACTGGTTCACCTCCGAGTCGGTGTATCAGCAGCTGGTGCCCGCGTCGATGCGCGCCGATCTGGCGGTGCTCGTGCAGGCGGCGCCGGGCACCGACGTCGCCGCGTTGCGCGGCGACCTGGAGAAGGCCAGCGACCCGTTCCTGGTGGTGCAGGTCAAGGACCGTGACGAGTTCAAGGGCGAGCAGGCCAAACAGATCGACACCCTCCTCGCCGTCCTGTACGGGCTGCTCGCGCTGGCGGTGGTGATCGCGATCCTCGGCATCGTCAACACCCTCGCGCTGTCGGTGGTCGAGCGGCGCAGGGAGATCGGCATGCTGCGGGCGGTCGGCATGCAGCGTCCGCAGGTGCGTCGCACCATCTACATCGAGTCGGTGCTGATCGCGGTGTTCGGTGCCGCGGTGGGCGTGCTGCTCGGGCTCGCGTTCGGGTGGGGCTTCGTCCGCACCCTCGCCGACGAGGGGCTCGGCACCGTCGCGGTGCCGTGGGGTCAGGTGGTGGCGATGCTGCTCGGCTCCGGCGTCGTCGGCGTCCTCGCCGCGCTGTGGCCCGCCAGCCGCGCCGCCCGGACGAAGCCGCTGGAGGCGATCGCGGGAGTCTGACCGCAACCGTGATACAGGCTGTGCCGGTGGGTGTATTGCCCACCGGCACAGCCGTTTCGGGGTGGGCCCGACTATCTTCGAACGAATGTGCGCATGGTGGCCCGATTGTCGGAGCGGGCCGGTATGATCGAAACCATGTTCCCCTGAGCTGATCGATGTATGTCCTTGATGTAGTTCATGTAGACCGCTTCTCTGGCGCAGCTTTCGGGCGACACCGTCCTCTAGGGTGTCCACGATGAAGCGCCAGTCGGCTCTTCTTCTCGTTGTGAAGGTGAGGCAAACTCCGCGCCAATGCGGTGCTTCAAACGGCAATTTGCCTGCCAGCTCTCGCGCACGAAGTATGCGCCGATGCCGCAGCCTAGAAGAGATCGTACTGACCGCCTGAAAACCGCGAAAAGCCGTGAACGGACAGGTGAGCCCGGAGGAGTTTCGCCCGGTTGCCTGCGACCCGGTCCGGCCCCCGGCGCCGCCCGCGCCCCCACCGAGCGTCGGCGCGATCGCGGACGCCATCCTCGCTGCCGTCCGGGTCGACCCGACCCTCGCGACCGGTAGGCGCGCCGACGGGCATGGTGGCCTGCTGCGTCCGCCGCCGGGCGCACTGACCTATCGGCCCGACGCCGCGACGGCCGCGCTCGTGCGGGCCAGGGACCGGCACTGCCGGTTCCCCGGCTGCGCGCGGCCCGCGGCGCAGTGCCAACTCGACCACATCACCGAGTACCGCACCCGCACCCCGCGCGCCGGCGGCTGGACCATCGTGTCGAACCTGCAGTGCCTCTGCGCCTTCCACCACCAACTCAAGACACTCGGGCTGTGGCGGGTCAGCGTGCTCGGCAGGCCGGGTATCGGAGGCAACGCCCTCCTGTGGCTCTCCGCCCTCGGCGCAACGGCCGTCACCCTCCCGGGCGGAGCGACTGGCACCTGGGACGACTCTGGCCTCCGGCCCCGCATCGCGGGATGCCGCGGCACACCCACGCGTGCACCATCGGAACCCGACCCGGATCCGGCGCCGTACTGACCGCGCCCGATCAGCGGGCGAAGTCGACGACCACCCGCTCCGGGTTGCTCAGCCGGGACACCGTCACCGGGAGCTGGTCGGTGTCGAGGCCGATGAACGTCTGTGTGACACCCTCGAATACCGTCGCGACCCGCACCTCGGACACCGCACCGGCGCCCGGCAGCGGGTTCGGCCCCGCGTACTCGTCGACGCCGGTGTCGAACGGGTAGCCGGTGCCGGTCAGTGACACCTCCAGGATTTGGCGGCCCGCCACGTCCACCTCCCGGCCGCTGCCGTCCTGGACCGCCGCGTCGACGTACCTGACGTTCCACCCGGGTTCGCCCTCGCCGTGCAGTTCGTAGACGACGCGGTCGTACCCGTCGTGCGACCCGACCCGCACATCGGTGACCGACAGGGACGCGTTCCCCGACGCCGCGGCCCGCGGCTCGGTAACTCCGCCCCGCGCCGGGGGATACTCCTGCACCGGGGTGCTCGGTGCCGCGGCGGATGTCGAGGTCACCGCCGATGCGGCGGTCGCGGCGGGTTCGGCGCTCGTGGCGCAGCCCGCGAGGGCCCCCGCGAGCGACACCATCGCCACGATCGAGGTGCCCGCGGTCGTCATGGTCCGGCTGCGTGAGAATCGATCGGTCATCGATTCAGGGTATCCCCCGTCCAGCCGGAGACCGCGTCCCCGACACGGGGGCGCGGTTCGCCGGGAGTGGCCGGGTCGACCTCGCGGCCGTTGACGGTCACAACCGCCCAGCGCGCGCCGTCGTGCCGGAGAGCGGTGATGGCTGCGTTCGGGATTCGGGGCACCGGCCATCCGTGCAGCGCGCCGATGACCGAACGGATCAGGCCGCCGTGGCTGACCGCAACGATCGCCGAGCCCGGGTGGCGTTCCGCGAGGTCGTCGAGCGCGGCCAGTCCTCGGCGGGTCACGTCGGCGCGGGGTTCGATCCCTGGATAGTTCCCGTCCGGCCAGCGGTCCCATGCCTCGTAGTCGGTGATCCCCTCGGCCTCACCGAAGTGTCGCTCGGTCAGTCCGGGGTGGGTGCCCGACCGCGTGAGGTTCAGGTGGGTGCCGATGATGTCGGCCGTCTCCCCGGCCCGGGACAGCGGGGAACTGACCAGGACGTCCCACTGCCCTGCCGCCAGCAGGGAGCCTGCGCGGGCGGCCTGCGCGCGACCGGTGGCGTTGAGCGGGATGTCCGACGAGCCCTGCAGGCGCCGCAGCGCGTTCCAGTACGTCTCGCCGTGTCGGACCAGTGCCAGGTGAGTCATGGTCGCCGCAGGCTAGCACCGCTGGACAGCGGGTGCGGGCAGGCGCACACTGCACGCGGGCAGCGGAGGAGGTGGTGCGCGGTGCCCGAATCCGAGTCGACCGCGCCGTCGTCTGGCGGGCGTCCCCGGCGCAGCAACCGGGCGCGGGCGGGGCCGATCGCGGACGGATTCGTCGCGCGGCGGCTGCAGTTGGGGCTCACACAGTCCCGGCTCGCCGCGCTCGCCGGGGTGTCCCGCTCCAGCGTGCAGGCCATCGAATCGGGCCGCAGCACCGTGCAATTGGACATGCTGGAGGCCGTCGCCGACGTCCTCGGCTGCGACATGGTGCTGGCGCCGAGGGCCGGGCGCAGTCTGCCCTCCTGACGTGGGTGTCGAAATTCTGGAACAGTGGAGTCGGCGAGTATCGATACTGGGAGGCCCGATGGACGCGGCGTTGCGGCGGGAACGGATCACCGCGCAGGTCCGGCGGTGGTGCGAGGAGGCGCGGGTCGACGGCTTCCGTCGGGACCTGACCGCGGGCGCCGCGGTCCTGATCGCGGCGGGCCATCTCGACGACGGCACGCGCACGGTGCTCGCGAACCGGCGGCGGCTCGGGCGCACCCTGCCCGACCTCGGCGGCTTCGGTGCGCTGCGCATGCTCGCCGACGATTACGCCCACCTCGACCGGAAGGCCAGGTCGATGCGCCCGGGCGTCATGCAGGTCCTCGCCGCGGCGCGGGCCAGCGAGGTCGAACGCCGCCTGCTGAGCGCCCGCGCGAAGTTCCTGCACGCGCCTGCGCATTACGCGAACGGGGTCCGAACCATCCGCCGTGACCGGCGGGACGGCGTGCACCTGGAACCGGTGCAGCGGGAGGCCCTGTTCGATGCGCTGGCCCGCACACCGGTCCCGATGCCCGAACACCGGATGGATCAGGCGACGGCCGCCGCGGTGACGGTGGCGGCGGAGCGGCTTGCCGGACTGGTCGAGCGGACGCCGTTGGCGGCGGCGGGACAGCGCGCGGCGGAGGCGCTCGGCGGGCGGGCCGGCCAGCCGGACCGGTTCGTCGACCGGTTCGATGCGCTGCTGTTCCTGGCCGGTGCGCTGTACGACCGGATCGACGGCTCCGAGGCGTGGCGGTCCGACTACTTTGCGGTGCAGCGGGCGCAGCTGGACCTCGCAGACGAGCTGACCCAGATCGCGGTCGACGCGGTCGCGTTGCGCGGCATCGGCGGGGAACTGGACGAGGCGCTGCGGCACGCGAACGGCGATGCCGCCCGCGACCAGATCAGGTCGCGGCAGCGGGCGCTCGACCAGGTGTGGGACCAGCTCGTTGAGCGGGTCGCCGCGTTGGCCCGGATCGGCGATCTGCTCGGTGAGGCGGAGGGGCAGCTGCGGTCGATGGCCGCGGTGCAGCGGACGATGAGCCTCGACACCCGGATCGACGAGCTGATCGCGCGGGCCGGCGACCGGGAGCTGTCCACCGAGAACACTCATCACGTCGGTGACCAGATCGGCGGCGTCGACGAGGTGATGGTCGGATATCAGGCACTGCTGCACGGCGACATCCTGGCGTTACAGACCCGGGCGCGCTGAGCGGTCGTGCTCAGTCGCGGGCGCCGACCAGCCGCAGTGCGAGCTCGGCGTACAAATCCGCGACCGCGTCCGGGTCGGTGAATCCGCCGCCGGGGAACCAGCGGCACACGTCAACGCAGAGCGAGTTGATCGCGAGGTTCACCCCAGCGGCGTCCGGGACCACGAACGAGCCGTCCTGCACTCCCGCACCGATGATCCGGTCGATGATGCCGCTGATGTCGCGGCGCAGTCCGAGGATCTCGCGGTAGTGCTCGGGTGAGAGCGCGGTCAATTCATACTGCACGACCATGCCCCGGGTGTGGTGGAGCGCCTGCCACCCGGCGAACCTGCGCACCACCGACGCCAGCCGGACCGTCGGTGTCGCGTCGGTCGGGTCGGCCTCGGTGAGCAGTTCCACACACTTGAGGTGGCCCTCGTAGCTGATCGCGAAGAGCAACTCCTCCTTCGACCGGTAGTGCGGGTACATCGCGGCGGGGGAGAGCCCGAGCCGGGCCGCGATGTCGCGGGTGGTGGTGCCGCCGTAGCCGTTCGCGGCGAACGCTTCGGCCGCGGCGGCGCGGATTCGGGCCGCCGCCTTCGACGTGCTCACCACGGTGTTGGGGGTCGTGAGGTTCATCGCGTTCGGGTCCCTCGCGTCGGTCTCGCTCACCGGCACCTCCGTTCCGCCTGTCGTCCTTGACAATGACCGGTCACGCGGTGAGTATAAGCATGCGCTTAGATAATGAGCGGCCGCTTAGATTTGCGGGGCGCTGTCCCTCGACCCGACACAGAAAGCACGCCATGAATCTGAAACTCACCGACGAGGAACTGACGTTCCGTGACGAGCTGCGCACCTTCTTCAGCACGCAGATCCCCGCCGAGATCCGTGAGCGCGCCGCCGCGGGCGGGGAGCTGACCCGCGAGGACTTCGTCACCACCCAAAAGATTCTCGACGCCAACGGTCTTGCCGTGCCGCACTGGCCCGCGGAATGGGGCGGCAAGAACTGGACCCCGGTGCAGCTGCACATCTACCGCGACGAGATGCAGCTCGCATCCGTGCCGGACCCGCTCGCGTTCAACGCCGACATGGTCGGCCCGGTCATCGCCGCGTTCGGCTCGCCGGAGCAGAAGGAGAAGTTCCTCCCCGGCACCGCGAATCTCGACATCTGGTGGTGTCAGGGCTTTTCCGAGCCCGAGTCGGGTTCCGACCTGGCCTCCCTGAAGACCCGCGCCGTCCGCGACGGCGACAGCTGGATCGTCAACGGGCAGAAGACCTGGACGACGCTCGGCCAGCACGCCGACTGGATCTTCTGCCTCGTGCGCACCAACCCGGACGCACCGAAGCGGCAGCAGGGCATCTCGTTCCTGCTCATCGACATGACGACGCCGGGCATCACGGTCCGGCCGATCAAGCTGATCGACGGCGGCTACGAGGTCAACGAGGTGTGGTTCGAGGACGTGCGCGTCCCCGCCGAGAACCTCGTCGGCGACGAGAACGCGGGCTGGTCCTACGCCAAGTTCCTGCTCGGCAACGAGCGCACCGGCGTCACCCGCACCGGTGCAACCAAGGCCAAGATCGCGAAGGCCAAGAAGTACGCCGCCGAGACCCGGGTCGGTGACGGCACGCTCCTCGAGGATCCGCTGTTCGCGGCCCGCATCGCCGAACTCGAGAACCAGCTCGTCGCGCTCGAACTGACCCAGCTGCGGGTCGTCGCGAGCTCGGCCGACGGCAAGCCGAACCCGGCGTCGTCGCTGCTGAAGCTGCGGGGCTCGGAGCTGCAGCAGGCCGCGACCGAGATCCTGATGGACGTCGCTGGACCCGACTCACTGGCGTTCGAGGCGGGCGACGACATCGCGTCCCCGGCATGGGCGCAGCGCAGCGCGCCGCTCTTCTTGAACTACCGCAAGGTCTCGATCTACAGCGGATCGAGTGAGGTTCAGCGCAACATCATCTCGTCCTCGATTCTCGGATTGTGAGTGGCAGCCATGGATTTCGAACTCAATGACGAACAGATCATGCTGCGGGACACCACCCGTGAGCTGCTGAGCCGCAGCTACGACGCCGAGAAGCGCAACGCCGTGACCGCCGACGGCAAGGGCTGGAGCGACGAGGTGTGGGGCAAGCTCGCCGAGATCGGCCTGCTCGGTCTGCCGTTCTCGGAGGAGGACGGCGGCATGGGCGCCGGACCGGTCGAGACGATGACCGTGATGAACGAGATCGGCAGGGCGCTCGCCCCGGAACCCTTCCTCGACGGCGTCCTCATCCCCGGCGGCCTGGTCGCCGAGGTCGGCACCGCCGCTCAGCGCGCGACGCTGCTTCCCGCGTTGGTCGAGGGCGCAACGCTGCTCGCGTTCGCGCACGACGAGCCGGGCAGCCGCTGGCCGACCCAGGTCGTTGCCACCGCCGCAACCGCGTCCGGGGAAGGATGGACCCTGACCGGCACGAAAAATCCTGTGCTGCACGGCGACTGCGCCGACACCCTCGTGGTGAGCGCCCTGCTGCCCGACGGCGGCACCGGACTGTTCCTCGTCGCCGCCGACGCGGCAGGCGTCACCCGGAAGCCCTACGCCACCCACGACGAGCTGCGGGCAGCGCAGATCGAACTCGCGGACGCCCCCGCGGAGCAGCTCGGTGAGGGTGGCGACGCGTCCGCCGCGATCATCGCCGCACAGGTCCGCGCGCAGGCCGCGCTGTGCGCCGAGGCGGTCGGCGCGATGGCGGAGACGCTGCGGCTGACCACCGACTACCTCAAGCAGCGCAAGCAGTTCGGTGTCACGCTGTCGAAGTTCCAGGCGCTGACCCAGCGGGCCGCCGACATGTACGTCGAGCTCGAACTCGCGTCCAGCATGAGCCTGTACGCGACGATGAACCTCGCCGACGGCATCGTCGATCCGATCGTCGCGTCCCGTGCCAAGCTGCAGATCGGCCGCGCCGCACGGCACATCGGCCTCGAGGCGATCCAGATGCACGGCGGCATCGGCATGACAGCCGAATACCCGGTCGGGCACTACGTGTCCCGGCTGACCGCGATCGGCCACACCCTCGGCAGTGCCGACGATCACCTCCGGGTGCTCGCCGGTGTCGTCGCAGACCACGAGATGGTCGAGATCACCAAGTAGAGCCACGCATTTCCCCCTCGCACCGCGGCCCCGCAGACCCCTCCGGTCGGCGGGGCCGCGGTGTGTTCCCGGGTGCGCCTGCGGGAGTCGGGTGATAATGGCGCGATGCGGTCGCGAACGAAGATCCTGGACGCCACGCTGACGCTGATCGGCAGTGACGGTTTTGGTGGCGTCTCCATCGCGTCCGTCGCGGCGGCCGCGGGGGTCACCCGGCAGACCGTCTACACCATCTTCGGCTCCCGCGAGAGCCTGGTGTCGCAGGCGATGGCGGGGCACCTGACCGAGGTGGCCCGGGGCATCCAGCGTGACCTGGCGTCGTCACGGACCCCGTGCGAGTACGTGGTCGGGTTGATCGTCGACAGCAGGCGCGCGGTCCGCGCCGACCCCGTTCTGATCACGCTGCTGCGGTCCGAGGCAGGCAACCCGCTGTTCGACACGGGCGCGATCAGCCGCGCGAGGGACGTTGCCCGCGGACTCCTTGAGCCGCTCGTCGACCTGTTCCCCGAGGTCTCGGCCCGCTTCGAGGACATCGTGGAGATCGCCGTCCACCTCGGCCTGACGTCGGTGTGCTTCGATGACGGGTCGCTGCGCACCGACGCCGAACTGCGGGCCTTCCTCACCCGATGGATCGAACCGGCGCTCACCTCCCCCAGCGCTTCTTGACACTTCAGCGGAGAACTGTCTAGTTTGAGCCGTCCCGGTGGGTGGCTGCGGAACGCGGACCGACGACATCGGGCGGTCACTCGTCGTTCGCAGCTGGGGGTAGCTCTGTGTCCGGGTTCACTCGTCGTTCCTTCCTTTCCGCAACGGCCGCAACGGGATTGGCGTTCGCAGCCGCAACGACAGCGCGCGCAGAGACCGGAATCGGTGCGCAGGTACGCCGGGTGCCGCTCGCCAAGGAGGAGCACCGGGTCGTGGTGATCGGCTCCGGATTCGGCGGCGGGGTTGCCGCGCTTCGCCTTGCCGAGGCCGGCGTGCCGGTGCTGGTGCTCGAGCGCGGAATCCGGTGGCCCACCGGCCCGAACGCCACGACGTTCCCGAATCCCACGGCCCCCGACAAGCGGGTGCTCTGGTACCGGTCGGCCCCGCAGCTGTTCGGCAGGCCCGCGGTCTTCGACCCCTACACCGGCCTCGTCGAGGCGGTCGCCGGGGCGAACATGACCGCGCTGTGCGCGGCAGGTGTCGGCGGCGGATCGCTGGTCTACCAGGGGATGTCGCTGCAGCCGTCCGAGGCCGTGTTCAACCGGTTCTTCCCGAACGAGCTCGACTGGCGGCTGATGAACCGGGTGCACTATCCGCGGGTTGCGGCGATGCTCCGCCTCGCGACCGCCCCCGACGAGCTCGTCGCCAGCGACGCGTACCTCGCACCCCGCGTGTTCGCCGAGCACGTCACCCGGGCCGGATTGCCGCTGTCGAAGATCCCGATGCCGATCGACTGGGGCTTCGCGCTCGCCGAGCTGCGCGGCGAGATGGCGCCCTCGTACACCGACGGGTCGGGGGCCCTCGGCGTCAACAACGGCGGCAAGAACTCCGTCGACGTCACCTACCTCGCCGCAGCGGAGGCGACCGGTCGTGTCGCCGTCGAGGTGCTCCACGAGGTCACCGCCATCGAGCGCGCCGGGGACGGTCGATGGCGGGTCCGCGTCAACCGGATCGATACCGCAGGAACGGTTCTCGAGAACAAGATCCTGACCGCCGACGCCGTGATCATGGCGGCGGGCAGCCTGAACACCACCAAGCTGCTGGTGCGGGCCGCGGCCACCGGAGGCATCCGCGACCTGCCGGACGACCTCGGAGCAGGCTGGGGCACCAACGCCGACCGGATCTACGTGTGGACCAACCCGGAACGGGAGTTCGGCACCGCGCAGGGCGGTCCGGTCGTCTACGGCAGCCTCAACTGGGGCGACCCCGCCCGCGCGCATACCGTCGTTCAGGCGTCGATCCCGTCGGTCGCGATGGACGTGCGCAGCACGATGATGGTCGGGTTCGGGGTCAGCGAGGGGCGCGGCCGGTTCACCTACGACTCGGTGCGGGACGAGGCGACGCTGCACTGGCCGAAGGAGGGCGACGCCGTCATCCAGAACGGCGCGATCGGCCCGACCGCGCACCGGATCGCCGGACCGGGCAGCCTGCTCACCGACACCAACGCGCTGTTCCCGTCCACCTGGCATCCGCTCGGCGGCGCGAACATGGGTCCGGTCTGCGACCTCGACGGCCGGGTCCACGGGCAGCGGGGCCTGTATGTACTCGACGGCGCCCTGATCCCCGGCACCGCAGGCGCGTGCAATCCGTCGATGACGATCGCGGCGGTCGCGGAACGGGCCATGGACAACCTGGTGGCCGCCGACGTCGGCGTGGTCATCTGACCGTTGCCCGCCGACACGCCGGGAATGAACGGGAAACGGCGCGCCTCCCGCGCCGGAGCCGTGACCGACGCTAACGTGATGGCGACCTTCGCGCGCGTGCGTGCGTCACATTCGGCTCGGGTAGGTGTTCTCGATGACGGCAGTCCCTCCGCCCACGAACAAGGTCCTGGCCAGAAAGATCGTCGGCACCTGCGTGTTTCTGGCCGGGCTGGTCGGCGCCGCCATCGGCATCTGGACCCTCGACGTCGTGGTCGCGGTGCTGTGGCTCGTTGTCGCCTCGCTGGCGGGGTTCTACCTGTTGAAACTGCGGGCCGAGGCGCGTGGTCGCCTCGACCGCACCTCGCCGTGAGGCCCACCCCACTTTGACCCGCTCCTGACCTGGGCGGTAAGGTCATCTGCTGGCGTACGGTACGACGCGCATACTCGGGACACTCCGGTGGTCGATGTGCGTTCGTAGCGCGGGTTCCTGGGTCTCCACTGGCCGCCGGGAACGAATCCGGACCGTGCCCGCTGGCCAGCAGTTATACGACATGACGAGGAAGTAGCTGTGTCTACCTACGCCCCGAAGGCGGGTGACGTGACCCGACAGTGGTACGTCATCGACGCCACCGACGTGGTGCTCGGCCGCCTTGCCGTCCAGGCAGCGACCCTGCTGCGCGGCAAGCACAAGCCCACCTTTGCCCCCAACGTTGACGGCGGCGATTTCGTCGTCATCATCAACGCCGACAAGGTCGCCATCTCCGGCAACAAGCGCACGGACAAGTTCCTGCACCACCACTCCGGCCACCCGGGTGGACTCAAGTCCCGCTCGGTCGGTGAGGTGCTCGAGAAGAACCCCGATCGTCTGGTGGAGAAGGCCATCGTCGGCATGATCCCGAAGAACAAGCTGGGCCGCGCCATCGCTGGCAAGCTGAAGGTCTACGCAGGCCCGAATCACCCCCACGCCGCGCAGCAGCCGGTTCCGTTCGAGATCAAGCAGGTGGCACAGTGACCGAGCAGAACGAGACCCCCGAGGTCGAGACCGCCGAGGTCGTCGTCGAGGAGTTCGCCGCCGAGCCCGAGGTCGTCGAGGAGTACGTGGTCGAGGAGTCCGTCGCCCCGGCGGCCCCGATCTACATCGACCGCCCGATCCAGACCGTCGGCCGCCGCAAGGAGGCCGTCGTCCGCGTCCGGCTGACCCCCGGCACCGGTGAGTTCAAGCTCAACGGCCGCACCATCGAGGACTACTTCCCGAACAAGGTGCACCAGCAGCTGATCAAGGCTCCGCTGGTCACCGTCGAGCGGACCGAGTCCTTCGACATCACCGCGCTGCTGCACGGTGGCGGCCCGTCCGGTCAGGCAGGCGCCCTGCGTCTTGCGATCGCCCGCGCCCTGATCGAGGTCACCCCCGAGGATCGCCCCGCGCTCAAGAGCGCAGGCTTCCTCACCCGTGACGCCCGCGCCGTCGAGCGCAAGAAGTACGGCCTGAAGAAGGCCCGCAAGGCTTCGCAGTACTCGAAGCGCTGATGCGGCACCGATGCCCGCTTCGCGGCGGGCATCGGGACCTGTTCACCCGAGAGCAGGCGTCCAGCACCACCGGACGCCTGCTCTTGGCGTAGAAGTGCACCAACCTGCGGGAATCCGCACGAACGGCAAGGGGTCTGAATTCATGGGTCGGATGTTCGGTACGGACGGGGTGCGGGGGCTGGCGAACGCAGACCTCGACGCGGAACTGGCGTTGCGGATCGCCGGGGCGGCGGCCTCGGTGCTGGCACTGTCCGAGCGGGGCGCCGCCCGGCCGACCGCGGTCGTCGGCCGCGACCCCCGCGCCAGCGGTGAGATGCTCGCCGCCGCCGTCACCGCAGGACTCTGCGCCGCCGGTGTTGACGTGATCGACGTCGGGGTGCTGCCCACCCCGGCCGTCGCCTACCTCACCGGTGTCCACGGCGCCGCGCTCGGGGTGATGATCTCCGCCTCGCACAACCCCATGCCCGACAACGGCATCAAGATCTTCGCGGCGGGCGGTCACAAGCTTGATGACGAGTCCGAGGACCGTATCGAGTCGGCGCTCACCGACCATGACCTGATCCCGCGGCCCACTGGCGCCGCGATCGGTCGGGTCGTCACCGCGGGCGACGCCGCGTCGCGGTACCTGGACCATCTCGCCGGGGCCGTCGGACACGCCCTCGACGGCCTCACCGTCGTCGTGGACTGCGCGAACGGCGCCGCATCCGCGGTCGGCCCGGCCGCGTACCGCGCCGCGGGCGCCACCGTCATCGAGATCCACAGCGCCCCAGACGGATACAACATCAACGACGGCTGCGGCTCGACCCACCTCGCCGACCTGCAGGCCGCCGTGCTCGAGCACGGCGCCGACCTCGGCCTCGCCCACGACGGCGACGCGGATCGTTGCCTCGCGGTCGACGCGACCGGCACCGTCATCGACGGCGACGTGATCATGTCGATTCTCGCCGTCGCGATGCGCGAGGCGGGGGAGCTCGTCGACAACACGCTCGTCGCGACCGTGATGAGCAACCTCGGACTGCACATCGCGATGCGGGAGGCGGGCATCGAGGTCCGCACCACCGCCGTCGGTGACCGCTACGTCCTCGAGGAGCTGCGGGCGGGCCGGTTCAGCCTCGGCGGCGAGCAGTCCGGGCACGTCGTGCTGCCCGGGTTCGGGACCACCGGTGACGGCGTCCTGACCGGTCTGCGGCTGATGAGCCGGATGGCGCAAACCCGGTCGTCGCTGGCCGACCTCGCGACCGTGATGCAGATCCTGCCGCAGGTTCTGGTCAACGTGAAGGTCACCGACAAGGCCGCCGTCGCGGTCGCGCCGACCGTGCTCGAGGCGGTCGCCGACGCCGAACGCCGACTCGGCGACACCGGCCGGGTGCTGCTGCGCCCGTCCGGCACCGAGCAGCTGGTTCGGGTGATGGTCGAGGCCACCGAGATCGAGGTGGCGCGTGCCCTCGCGGACGGTCTCGCGGACCGGGTCGCCGCCGTCTGAGCCCCCGTCAATGGACTCGGGGGAACCGGTTCCGGTTGCCGTGCGTCTGACACCGTGACGGTGTAGTCGGGCGCGCAGGGGCGCGGCCTCATACGGCAGCGGGGTGGGGCAGGTGGACGGGGAGCTGACGCTCGACGAGGCAACGGTGCGCGCGGCGGCGGCCGTGTTCGCGGATTCGGCAGCGGAGCTCGCCCGGCTCGCCGAGCGGGTGGAGACCGCGCTGGCCTGCGGCGACGGTCGGCAGGCCGGCGTGACGCGGGCCTGGGCGCAACGGACCGCCGCCGCGGCGGCGCTGCTGACATCGACCGCCGACCGGTATGCCGCGCAGGAGGTGGCTGCCGCGGCCGCGTTCCGGCGGCTCGACTGGTGAACCCGCGATACCGGGGCCTCGAACCGGATGCCCTGCACGCCGACGCGGAGATCCTCCGGTCCACCGCCGCGGTTCTGCGTGCGCATCTGCTCGCCCAGGAGCAGGCCGTCGCCAGGGTGACCGCCGCCTGGACCGGGCCCGCCGCCGAGGCGGCGCTCACGGTCCTCCGGCGTCACCTCGACACGGCACGGGCGGACTGCGCGCGGATCGCGGCGGCAGCGGACACCCTCGACGCCGGCGCCGAGCTGATCCGGGAGGCGCACGCGGCACGGGCGGACCTCGCGCGACGGGCCGCCGACCTCGATCCGGAGGACGGAGCGCACCCCTGCGTGGCCATCGCCGCCCTGACCGAGCTGTTCACCGTCGTCGACCGCGTCGTCGAGGGGGTGCGCGAGATGGTGGAGCTGGCGCTCGCCAGCGTCGGTGCTGCCGAGTCCCCGCACGTCGCTGCGCCGCCGCCCGTTGCTCCGCCGCCCGTTGCTGCTCCGCCCGTTGCTGCGCCGCCGCCCGTTGCTCCGCCGGCCGCTGCCGCGCCGCCCGTTGCTCCGCCGGCCGCTGCCGCGCCGCAGCCGGTGCCGGTCGCGGCGGGTGACGTCGATGCGCTCGCGTTCGGGCCGCGGCGGGATCGGTCGGGTGCGGCGGCGCCGACCCACGCCGCGGTCGCGGCCGACCGCAGCGGGGCGGAACTGGCCGACGCGGGGCCGCTGTGAGCCTTGACGACCTGCGCGTGCTGCTGACCGCCGCGGTGGACCGGGCGGAACGCGCGCTCACCGACCGGGCGGACCGGGATCCGGCGCCGTCGCCACGGTCAGCGCCGGCGGATGAACCTCCAGATCAGCCGCGCAGCAGTTGGCTGGTGTGATCGGGTTCCTCCAGGTCGGGAACCAGGGTGGTGTGCGGAATCTCGACACCCGGCGTCGCGAACGGCGCGTAGTCGGTGTCGCCGGACAGGTGGTACAGCAGATAGCCGGTGAGCAGGGCCCGCGTGGTCCGCTGGGTGCCGCGCTGCGACCGGCCGAGACCGAGCGCGCCGAACAGCGCCCGACCCTCGGCGAGGCCACCACCGGACGCCTTGTCCACTCCCCGCAGGATCGCCTGCCCGCCCCAGGCCGCGGCGAGGGACCGGGCGTTGCAGTTCATCGAGTCGAGGTCCTCGGCCGCGGCGAGGACCAGCGCGGGTCCCGACTGCTCGGCCGCGAACGCCTCCGCCGCCGGTGCGGTCGGTGCGGGGAAGAGTGCCGCAACCGCGGGCGAGCCGTGCTCGGCTGCCGCGATCACCGCCGCGCCGGCACCCATCGCATGCCCGGCGAAGGCGACCCGGTCCGCGGCGACCGAGATCTTCCCTTGGCCGAGCCGGACGCCGGTGCAGATGTCGGCTGCGCCGCGCAGGTCCGCGGCCAGCGCGAGGTGGGAGGCCACCGGGGACCGCTGGGTGTCCGGGGCGGCGGCGACGATGCCCCACGACGCCAGGTGGGTGAGGGTCTCCCGATAGCGGTCCACCCCGGTCATCCATCCGTGGCCGAACACCACGGCAGGCAACGCGAAGCCCTCGGCCGGGGTGTACACCACGCCGGGCAGACCCGCCAACGCGAGGTCGCCGCGCAGCACCCGGTGCGGTCCGCGCTTAGATAGACGAGAGGCCAGGGTCTTCGGAGTCGGCGCCACGTGCACGACCGTATCCGATCGACGGGCGGTGGATGTTCGAAGGCCGCCCGGCGCCCCGGCCGGGCATGGCAGGACGGCGAGGGAGTTTTCACGGTGTTTGGCATTCCGGTTCCGGTACCGCGGGATCTGGCGCGGGCGGCGGCGAACGTCCGCGCCCGGATCGGATCCGGGGGCCTCGCGGATCTCCGACCGACCGACTCCGAGGTGGTGGACGAGAACGCGGACCGGAGAATCCGGCGGTTCCGGTCCGCCGACGGCCCCGGGGTCGGTGCCCCGGTGCTGCTCGTCACACCGCTGGCGGCCACCTCGATCGCGTTCGATCTGCGGCGCGGCTGCAGTTTCGTCGAGTACCTCCGGGACACCGGAAGGGACGTGTACGTCGTCGACTACGGTCCGGTGAACTTCGCGGACCGCAGCCGCGGGTTCGAGCACTGGGTCGACGACGTCGTTCCCGACGCGGTCCGGGTGGTCAGCGCCGACGCGGGCGGGTCGGATGTCCACCTCGCGGGCTGGTCGCTCGGCGGGATCTTCGCCGTGTACGCCGCCGCAGCGCACCGGGAACTGCCGCTGCGGTCGCTGACCCCGATCGCCAGCCCGTTCGACCTGCGTCAGGTGCCGCTGTTCGCGACGCTGCGCCCGCTGGACCGGCTGTTCGGGCCGCTCACCGTCACCCCGTTCTACCGGCTTGTCGGCACGGTGCCCGCCCCGCTGACCAGTCTCGGGTTCAAGGTCGCCAGCGTGGACAAGTACCTGACCAGGCCGTGGACGGTGCTCACCAACCTCGACGATCGGGACCACCTCGAGCAGATCGAGGCCGTCGACCGGTTCATGAACAGCATGTACGCCTACCCAGGACGCACCTTCGGTCAGCTGTACCACGTCGTGATGCGGTCCAACGAGTTCGCGACCGGGCACATGCGGATCGGCGGCAGGCAGGTGGACCTGGACGCGATCGACGTCCCGGTGATGGTCGTCGCGGGCAGCGGCGACGGACTCGCCCCGAAACAGGCTGTTCGGCACCTGACCGACCTGCTCGGTGGTGCCCCGACCGTGCGGTACGGCGTGTACCCCGGCGGGCATCTCGGTGTGCTCACCGGACGCAGCGCCAGGGACACCATGTGGCCCGCGTTCGCCGCGTTCCTCGCGGACTGCGACGACGCCGGGTCGGATCCCACGGGTCCGCGCTGACCTGGGGGTGGCGCGCCCAGTAGGCTTGGGCACCATGTGCGGAATCGTGGGATACGTCGGCCACCGCCCTGCCCTTGGCGTCGTGGTGGAGGCGCTGCGCCGAATGGAATACCGCGGCTACGACTCCGCCGGGATCGCGGTCCTGGACGGAGCGGGTGGGCTTGCGGTCGAACGCAAGGCGGGCAAGCTTGCCAATCTGACGGCCGAGCTGGCGGAGGTCGGCGCCGACCGCTTCGCGGGCAGCACCGGAATCGGGCATACGCGGTGGGCAACGCACGGCCGCCCCACCGACCGCAACGCCCACCCGCACCGGGACGCGGACGGCAAGCTGGCCGTCGTGCACAACGGCATCATCGAGAACTTCACCCCGCTCCGTCAGGAGCTGGAGGCCGCCGGGATCGAGCTGCAGAGCGACACCGACTCCGAGGTGGCCGTGCACCTCGTCGCGCGGGCCTACGCCGAGGGCGAGACCGCAGGCGACTTCGTGGCAAGCGCACACCAGGTGCTGCGCAGGCTCGAGGGCGCGTTCACGCTGGTCTTCACGCACGCCGATCACGCCGACACCATCATCGCGGCCCGCCGGTCGACGCCGCTGGTCGTCGGTGTCGGTGACGGCGAAATGTTCGTCGGCTCCGACGTCGCCGCGTTCATCGAGCACACCCGCGACGCGATCGAACTCGGCCAGGACCAGGTCGTGGTGATCACCGCCGACGGCTACCGGATCACCGACTTCGCCGGCAACGAGGCCACCGGGCGTCCGTTCCGGATCGACTGGGACCTCGAGGCCGCCGAGAAGGGCGGCCACGACTACTTCATGCTCAAGGAGATCGCCGAGCAGCCCGCCGCCGTCGCGGACACGCTGCTCGGGCACTTCGAGGACGGCAAGATCGTCCTCGACGAGCAGCGGCTGTCCGATCAGGAACTGCGGGACGTGGACAAGGTCTTCGTCGTCGCCTGCGGCAGCGCCTACCACTCCGGCCTGCTCGCCAAGTACGCGATCGAGCACTGGACCCGGCTGCCCGTCGAGGTCGAGCTCGCCAGCGAGTTCCGGTACCGGGACCCGGTGCTGGACCGGTCGACGCTCGTCGTCGCGGTGTCGCAGTCGGGGGAGACCGCCGACACCCTCGAGGCCGTGAAGCACGCCAAGGATCAGAAGGCCCGGGTGCTGGCGATCTGCAACACCAACGGTGCCCAGATTCCCCGTGAGGCCGACGCCGTCCTCTACACCCGGGCCGGTCCGGAGATCGCCGTCGCGTCGACGAAGGCGTTCCTCGCCCAGGTGACGGCCAACTATCTGGTCGGTCTCGCGCTCGCGCAGGCGCGCGGCACCAAGTACCCGGATGAGGTGGCGCGCGAGTACGCCGAGCTCGAGTCGATGCCCGCGCTGGTGACGCGGGTGCTCGAGACGATCGAGCCGGTGCGCGCGCTGGCGAGGGAGCTTGCGGACGCATCGACGGTGCTGTTCCTCGGCAGACACGTGGGCTACCCGGTCGCGCTCGAGGGTGCACTCAAGCTCAAGGAGCTCGCATACATGCACGCCGAGGGCTTCGCCGCCGGTGAGCTCAAGCACGGTCCGATCGCGCTGATCGAGGAGGGCCTGCCGGTCATCGTGGTGATGCCGTCCCCGAAGGGACGTGCCGTGCTGCACTCGAAGCTGGTCTCCAACATTCAGGAGATCAAGGCCCGCGGTGCGCGCACGATCGTCATCGCCGAGGAGGGCGACGAGATGGTGCGGCCGCACGCCGATCACCTGATCGAGATTCCCGCCTCGCCGACCCTGCTGCAGCCGCTGCTGTCGACGATCCCGCTGCAGGTGTTCGCGGCGGAGGTCGCCCGCGCCCGCGGCTACGACGTCGACAAGCCCCGCAACCTCGCAAAGTCCGTCACCGTCGAGTAGGCGGCTCCGCCGCCTGTGAGTCTTTTTGGCCCCGACCGGGGCCAAAAAGACTCACAGGCACGGAGTGCCGGAGGGGGTTCGGTGCGCGAATTTCACACCGCCGAGCAGGTCAGGGCCGCCGAGGCGCCGCTGCTGTCGGCGCTGCCCGAGGGCACGCTGATGCGCCGCGCCGCGCACGGGCTCGCCGGTGTCGCGGCCGCCGAACTGCGGGCACGCGCCGGGGGTGTCGCGGGGCGATCGGTGACGCTGCTCGTCGGGTCCGGGGACAACGGCGGGGACGCGCTGTTCGCGGGTGCGCTGCTGCGGCGGCGGGGAGTCGCGGTGCGAGCGGTGCTGCTCGACCCCGCGCGGGTGCACGGTCCGGGGCTCGCGGCACTGCGCGCGGCGGGCGGCCGGATCGGCGCGGACCTCGGCGATCCGGACCTGGTGCTCGACGGGATCGTCGGGATCTCCGGACGCGGGCCGCTGCGCCCCGCCGCGGCGTCGGTGGTCGCGTCGATCACCGCGCCGATTATTGCGGTGGACCTGCCCAGCGGCGTGGACCCGGACACCGGGGCGGTGGCCGGGCCCGCGGTGACGGCGTCGGTGACCGTCGCGTTCGGAGCGTTGAAGCCGGTGCACGTGCTTGCCGCCGCCCGGTGCGGGCGGGTGGAGCTGGTCGACATCGGATTGGCTCCGATGGCGGCCGGAATCCGCGCGCTGACGCCAGCCGAGGTGGGGGCTCGGTGGCCGCTGCCCGGCGCGGCGGACGACAAATACAGCCAGGGCGTCGTCGGGGTCGTCGCGGGCGGCGAGCGCTACCCGGGTGCCGCCGTGCTGTCCTGTGGGGGCGCGGTCGCGGCAACCTCCGGCATGGTGCGCTACGTGGGATCCGCGGCACCACAGGTGATTTCGGCGTGGCCAGAGGTGGTCGCCGCGGATCGGCTGGACACGGCGGGCAGGGTGCAGGCCTGGGTGGTCGGGCCGGGGATCGGGACCGGTCCCTCCGCAACGGCCGTGGTGCGGGGCGCGGTCGAGTCGGACCTGCCGGTACTGATCGACGCGGACGGGCTGACCGTTCTCGCCGCGGATCCCGGACTGCTCGCTGGCCGGTCGGCCCCCACCCTGCTGACACCGCACGCCGGGGAGTTCGCGCGGCTCACCGGCGTGGATCCCGGCGCCGACCGGGTCGGGTGTGCCCGCGACCTCGCCGACCGGTGGGGGGTGACGGTGCTGCTCAAGGGGCGCGCGACGGTGATCGCGGAACCCGGGGGCGCGGTGCTGGTCAACGACGCGGGCGGGTCCGCAGCGGCGACCGCCGGATCCGGGGACGTGCTGGCCGGGCTGATCGGCGCCCTGCTGTCCACCGGCCTCGACCCGTCCGGCGCCGCGGCGATGGGTGCGCGGGCACACTCGCTTGCGGCGGCACTCGCGGCGGGTGCGGGGTCGGCGACGGCGGCACCGATCTCAGCGGGTGCGCTGTTGACGCAGGTCAGATCCGCGATCCGGATTCTGCGGGCCGCATCGGACGCCGGGTCCTGACCGCACCGAGTGAGCGGGGTCATTGGGCATAAGGGCAGGTGGTGGCAGGATTGGGGGATCATGACCATCACCGCGAACAGTGACCGTACGGCGCCCGTCCCCCCGGCGGGCGCCGATTTGTCCGGACCCGCGCCGCAGGCACCGGCACCCCAGGCGGAGGCGCTGATCGACCTCGACGCGATCGCGCACAACACGAGGGTGCTCAAGGAACACGCGGGGGACGGCGCCGTGATGGCGGTGGTCAAGGCCGACGCCTACAACCACGGGGCCGTTGCCGTCGCCCGAGCAGCGCTCGACGCGGGCGCCTCCGACCTGGGCGTCACCACCGTCGGGGAGGCGCTCGCCCTGCGCGCCGCCGGGATCACCGCTCCGGTGCTGTCGTGGCTGCACACCGCGGACACCGACTTCCGCGCCGCGATCGCCGCCGACGTCGAACTCGCCGTGTCCTCGCCCCGCCACCTCGCCGCGGTGGTCGCCGCGGCACGCCAGGTCGGGGCCACCGCGGCGGTGTCGGTGAAGGTGGACACCGGGTTGAACCGCAACGGCGTCTCGCCGACCGAACTCGACGACCTGCTCGACGGACTCGCGCGGGCCACGGCGGAGGGCGCGGTGCGGCTCGGGGGAGTGTTCTCCCACCTCGCACACGCCGACCAGCCCCATCACCCGGTCATCGACGAGCAGTCGCTGGTGCTGCGCGACGCGGTCGAGCGGGCGACGCGGCTCGGGCTGGCTCCGGACCGGGTGCACCTGGCGAACTCCGCGGCGACGCTGACCCGGCCCGACCTGCGGTTCGACATGGTTCGGCCCGGTATCGCGCTGTACGGGTTGTCGCCGGTCCCGGAACTCGGCGGCTTCGGGCTGCGCCCGGCGATGACGCTGCGCGCCAGGGTTGCCCTGGTCAAGAAGGTTGCGGCGGGCGGCGGGGTGTCCTACGGGCACACCTGGATCGCGCCGCACGACACCACCGTCGCACTGCTGCCGGTCGGCTATGCGGACGGTGTTCCGCGGGCGCTCGGCGGACGGTTCGAGGTCCAGATCGGGGACCGACGGTTCCCTCAGATCGGGCGGGTGTGCATGGATCAGGTCGTCGTCGACCTCGGGCCCGACCCCGGTTCCGTCGCGGAGGGGGACACCGCGATCCTCTTCGGCAGCGGGGCCGATGGCGAGCCGGTCGCGCAGGACTGGGCCGACCGCCTCGACACCATCCACTACGAGGTGGTGACCGGTGTCCGCGGCCGGGTGGTGCGCACCTACATCGGCGGCGACCGGACTCGCGGGTGATGCCGTTCGGTCGCCGCGGTGCGATCGGCGGTGCCGGGGTCGCTGCCGCGGTCGGGGCGCTGGCCGGGGTGCGGGCGGCGCAGCAGCGGACCGAGCCGAGCAGGCGCCGTCGGGACCGGCACGCCGACGAGGACTTCGGGCTGCTCGACAGCGACCGCGGCAGCCTGGTTGTCGCCGATGACGGCGTCGCCCTCGCGATCCGGGAGGTCGGCCCGGTGGACGCGCCGCTGACCGTGGTGTTCGTGCACGGATACTGCCTGCGGATGGACTCCTGGCATTTCCAACGGCGGCAGTTGCGGAAGCGCTGGGGTGACTCGGTGCGGATGGTGTTCTACGACCAGCGCGGTCACGGCCGCTCCGGCACCCCGACCGCGGAGTCGTGCACAATCGGTCAGCTCGGTCGCGACCTGCACGCGGTGCTGCGGGCCGTCGCACCGACCGGGCCGGTGGTGCTGGTCGGCCATTCGATGGGCGGCATGACGATCCTGTCGCTGGCGCGTCAGATGCCGGAATTGTTCGGGGAGCACGTGATCGGGGTTGGGCTGCTCGCGACCGCGGCGGCGGGCCTGAACCGGACCGGCCTGAGCCGGAACCTGCAGAACCCGGTGATCGACGCGTTCCGGTTCGCGGTGCGGACCGCGCCGGGTGTCGTCCAGGTGGGGCGCGGTGCCGCCCGCGCGATTATCTCCCCGATCCTGCGGGCGTCGTCGTACGGCACCGAGGTGAGCCCGTCGCTGACCCGGTTCTCGGAGCGCATGCTGAACGAGACGTCGGTGACGACGATCGTCAACTTCCTCAAATCGCTGGAACTGCACGACGAATCGGAGGCGCTGCCGGTGATCGCCGGTCTGCCAGCACTGGTGCTGTGCGGTGACACGGACATGGTGATCCCGTTCGCCCAGTCGCAGGCGATGGCCGACGAACTGCCGAACTGTGAGCTGGTGCGGGTGGTCTCGGCCGGCCACCTGGTCCAACTGGAGTTCCCGATCCGGGTGACCGACGCGATCGACCGGTTGGTGACCCGGGCGGTCGCCGAACACGACCTGGAAACGAAGGAGAGCATTGGTGGCTGACCACGAGCAGGCGGTGATCCACCTCCCGACGGTGGCGGACACCGAGGCGTTCGGGCGGAGGCTGGCCGTCGAACTCGGCGCCGGTGACCTGGTGGTGCTGGACGGGCCGCTCGGGGCGGGGAAGACGGCGCTGGCGCGGGGCATCGCGGCGGGTCTCGGCGTGCAGGGCCGGGTCAGTTCCCCGACCTTCATCATCGCCCGCGAGCACCGCGCGGGCAGCAGGCCCGACGGCGGCGTGGCCGTCGCGATGGTGCACGTCGATGCGTACCGGCTCGGCCTCGGCGCCGAACGGTCCGCCACGTTCGACGAACTCGACGCCCTCGACCTGGACACCGACCTCGCGGGCGCGGTGGTGGTGGTCGAGTGGGGCGAGGGAATCGTCGAGCATCTGACCGACCGGCATCTGCTGGTGCGGCTGCGGCGTGAGCCGGAGTCCGACGTCCGCACCGCGCGGTGGGGATGGGTTTCGTGACCGGCGGGTATCCTCGATAGCCGTGCTCGTTCTCGCTGTCGATACCGCCACCCCGGCCGTGACCGCGGGGGTGGTTCGCCTCGACGGCGACGCTCCCCGCGCCCTGGCCCACCGGATCACCGTCAATCCGCGTGCCCACGCGGAGGTGCTCACGCCGCACATCCTGGCGTGCCTTGCCGAGTCGGGGCACGGGCCCGCCGACCTGGACGCCGTCGTGGTCGGGGTCGGCCCGGGACCCTTCACCGGTCTGCGGGTCGGGATGGCGACCGGTGCGGCGTTCGGTGACGCGCTCGGGATCCCCGTGCACGGGGTGTGCAGCCTCGACGCGATCGCCGCCGACGCGGCCGCCGAGGATCAGCGGGATCTGTTGGTGGTCACCGATGCCCGCCGACGGGAGGTGTACTGGGCGCGGTACCAGGGCGGGCGCCGCGTCGAGGGCCCCGCAGTGAACCGGCCGGCGGACCTCGAACCGCAGCCGTCGGTGGTGGTCGCGGGGTCGGCGGTGCACGCGGAGCTGTTCGATCTGCCGGTCGTTGCGGTGGCGACCCCGTCGCCCGCCGGGCTGGTTGCGGTGGCCGCGGCCGCGCTGATGGCCGCGGTGGATCCGGAACCTCTTGTGCCGCTGTATCTTCGACGTCCGGATGCCGTCGAGATGGCGGACCGGAAGAAATGAGCGACGCGCTCACCGCGATGCGGCCTGCCGACGCGCAGCGCTGCGCGGAACTGGAGACGCTGCTGTTCGCCGGGGACGGGCCCTGGAGTGCGGACGCGTTCCGCGCCGAGCTCGCGCACCCGCACAACCACTACGTCGTCGTCCGCAGCGACAGCGGCCGGGTGCTCGGGTACGCCGGAGTCGCGTTGCTGGGCAACGCGCCCGACATCGAGGCCGAGGTGCACACCATCGGTGTCGACCCCGAGCACCGTCGGCGGGGTCTGGGAGCGTTGCTCCTCGACGAACTGCTCGGGCTCGCCGACCGGCACGGAGCCCCGGTCTTCCTTGAGGTCCGCACCGACAACGAGGCGGCCATCGCCCTCTACCGGCGCGAGGGATTCGAGATCGTGGGAACCCGCCGAAACTACTACCAGCCCAGCGGCGCCGATGCGTACACGATGCGTCGCCCCGGGGTGTTGATCGAGCAGGAGGAGTCGCAGTCGTGATCGTGATGGGAATCGAAAGCTCCTGCGACGAAACGGGAGTCGGCATCGTTCGGTGGCGGGCGGACGGCACCTGCGAACTGCTCGCGGACGAGGTCGCGTCCAGCGTCGATCAGCACGCCCGCTACGGCGGGGTCGTCCCGGAGGTCGCCTCCCGCGCCCACCTCGAGGCGATCGTCCCGACGATGCGGCGCGCCCTCGCGCAGGCCGGGATCGCGAAGCCGGACGCGCTGGCCGTCACGATCGGTCCCGGACTGGCCGGGGCGCTGCTCGTCGGTGCTGCCGCCGCGAAGGCCTACGCCGCCGCCTGGGATGTGCCGTTCTACGCGCTCAACCATCTCGGCGGTCACGTCGCCGTCGACACCCTCGAACACGGACCGATGCCGCCGTGCGTGGCGCTGCTCGTCTCCGGCGGGCACACCCACCTGCTGCACGTGCGGGACCTCGCCCGGCCGATCGAGGAGCTCGGCACGACGGTCGACGACGCGGCCGGCGAGGCGTTCGACAAGGTGGCGCGACTGCTCGGCCTCGGCTTCCCCGGCGGGCCCGCGCTCGACGCCGCGGCCCGCGACGGTGACCCGAACGCAATCGCCTTCCCGCGCGGCATGACCGGGGCGCGAGACGCGCGGCACGACTTCTCGTTCTCCGGGCTCAAAACGGCGGTCGCCCGCTACGTGGAGTCGAAGGAGCGGGCCGGTGAGCCGGTGTCCATCCCGGACGTCGCCGCCTCGTTTCAGGAGGCCGTCGCCGACGTGCTGACGATGAAGGCGGTGCGCGCCGCGACCGATGTCGGGGTGGACACCCTGGTTCTCGGCGGCGGTGCCACCGCCAACTCGCGGATCCGGTCGCTCGCCGAGGAACGCTGCGCGGCGGCCGGATTGACGCTTCGGATCCCGAAGCCTCGGCTGTGCACCGACAATGGCGTGATGATCGCCGCACTCGGTGCCCACGTCATCGCCGGTGGCGCTGCGCCGTCGCCGCTGACCGTCGCGACCGACCCCGGCCTGTCCGTCACCGTCAGCCAGTCCTCGGTCGCGGGCGATGTCCGCTGACGGGAACGGTGACGTTCCCGGCGGCGGAGCGGGTTTCGCCGCGCTCTCGAGGTCGGCGCAGCGCACGCTGATCCGCCGGGCGGTGCTCCGTCCGGTGCTCACCGCGACACTGCTGGTCGTCGTGTACTTCCTGGTGCCGATGCACGACCTCGCATCGCTGTCCGCGGTGGCCGGGCTGGTGATCGGCCTGCTGGTGGTGACCGCGGTCTTCGGCTGGCAGATCCGCAGGATCGTCACCGCCCGCTATCCGGGGGTGCAGTCGATCGAGGCGCTCGCGGTCTCGGTGCCCACCTACCTACTGGCGTACGCCACCGTCTATCACCTGCTGTCGCAGGCGGCGGTCGACAGCTTCAGCGAGCCGCTGTCCAAGCTGGATGCGCTGTACTTCACCCTCGTCTGCTTCTCGACGGTGGGCTTCGGGGACATCGTCGCCGAGACCGAGACGGCGAGGGCCGTGGTGTCGGTGCAGATCGTCGGGAATCTGGTGCTGCTCGCGATCGGGCTCCGGGTGATCACCGCTGCCGTCCGTGCGGGGCGCCGCCGCAGGGACGCGGCCTGACCTGCCCTACTCCGATCGCGGGACGGAGAGGGTGAGCAGGACCCGGGTGTCGGGTTCGCGGACGAGGTCGTCGATCGTGATGTCGTCGAGGGCGGTGTAGAAGGCGTCCTGCGCTCGGCGCAGTGCGCCCCGCAACCGGCAGCCGTGCCGCAGGGGGCAGGGGGTGGCGCCGTCGCAGGCGACCACCTCGTCGTCGCCCTCGAGGCGGCGGGTGAGCCAGCCGACGGAGGTGCCGCGGGCCCGTTCGGTGATCGAGAGCCCGCCGCCCCGACCGCGGCGGGCTTCGACCATGCCGAGTTCCTTCAGCCGCAGCACCACCTTCGTGGTGTGCGTGTAGGGAATCGCCATCTCTTCCGCGACCTGGCCGGTCGTGAGTCCACCGCCTCCGGGGGCGACGGCCAGGCGCATCATCACGCGCAGCCCGAGGTCCGTGAACTTGGTTAGCTGCACGTGAGCGACGGTATATTACTTGCATTTCGTATTCAACAAATACGAGGTGTGATCTGTGCTGGTCAGCGTGTCGATCCCGGGGCGGTGCTCAGCCGCGCGGGGACGGCAGCAGCAGTTCGGTGTTGTGGTCGCCCGGGCCGCCGAACAGCGCGGCGTCCGCATGGATGTCGTTGAACGACAGCTCCCGGTACAGCGACGCCAGGCCGGCGGGGGAGTGGTCGCCGTGCCGCACCTCGTAGCGGCTGTCGGCTTCGATCAGGGTGGTCAGCAGGGAGATCGTGCCATCCCCGTTGTCGGTGACCTCGATCACCCGCGCGTGCTGCGGGAAGTCGACGTGGGAGGCGGTGTTGATCTCCCAGAAACCCTGCGCGGGCGTCGCACCAGGGTGCGGGGTGATCCGGTTCTGGTGAGTGTGGCCGTTGACCCACCCGAGCACGTTCGGGAACCGGTGCAGCAGATCCACCAGTTCGCCGCCGCCGTACCGGCGTTCGCCCGGATTCTCGGGGTCGGGCAGCAGGTTGTCCATCGTGTCGCTGGTGTGGTGGCTGAACAGCAGGAACCAGGTGTCGTCGACGGCTCGGGAGACGACCCGCCCGTCCCGGTCATGGTGGCGGCTGCTGCCCGCCTCGAGGGTGCGCTCGATCCACCGGAACTGCGCCTCGCCGAGCGAGCCCTCGACGAAGCCTGCGCGGTTGGTTGAGTCCATGCTGATGCCGACCACGCTCGGGAGTTCGGGGACGGCACCGCCGCCGCGCGCGATCTCGAAGGTGTAGTACCCGATGCCGGTCTCGCCGGCGTCGGGGGCGAACCCGTGTCCCACCGGGCCCGGCCCGGTGTTCTCCGGATCGAGGTGCGCGGCGATGAACTGGCGCGGGGTGAACGGTGCCCGGGCCGGGTCCGGGGTGACGATCCGCGGCGGTGTGGTGACCGCGGCAAGCGCGGCGACCAGCGCGCCGGGGTCGGCGCTGGCCGCGCTGCCGATCGCCCTGGCCTGCTCCGAGTTCGGTGATTCGATCTTGAGCCCGCCGGTGTACATCGCCTCCAGCGGGCCGATGCCGCTCGGCACGGTGCCCTGGACCGCGTCGTCGTGGTTGCCGAACACGCAGTACCAGGGGGTGCGCAGGCCGGGGCTGGTGACCGGGCGCAGGGCGGCGCCCAGCAGGCCGGGCATCGGCGGGAACCCGGCACGCTGGTAGCGGTCGGGGAGGTCGGACTCCGGGTTCCAGTACAGCTCCGAGCCCGAATTCTGCACCCCCTCGTAGCGGCCGGCCGCACCCGTGTTCGGAACGAAGGTGCCGCCGTTGAGCGCGGCAAGGAACCAGTTCAGCTCCGCGTGTTCCTTGTTGTCGGTGTTGTCGCCGGTGGTGACCACCGCGTCGAAGTCGCGGCGCGTGTGCGGTCCCCGGCCCAGCGCGTTGACCCGCGCGACCAGCGCGACCAGGCCCTGCGTGGTCAGCGTCTCCTGGGGGCGGAACGCGGACCCGGTGAACTGGTGGACGTACTCGAACCGCATCGGCGACTGTGCGTCCAGGATGTGCAGGTCGGTCAGCTGAACGAGGGCGGCCAGCGCGGTGCGGCGGTCCTCGCGCCCCGGCCTCGGTTCGGCGAGTTCGCCCCGCACGATCATCGGCAGGCCGGGCCCGGCGGTGAGGGTGCGGTAGCCGGCCGCGCCGACCGGGGCGGCGACGGTCTCGAGGGTGGTTCCGGCGATGGCCGCGGTGTCCGCCGCCGCGTACCAGGTGCCCCACGGCGCCCGGCCCAGTGCGCCGACCCCGAGGAGGCCCGCCGCGCCGAGCCCGGCCAGGCCGAGGAAGTCACGCCTGTTCAGGTTCGCCACGGTGCGACTGTAGGGCACCGGAGGGGCGACTCCGCGGATTTCGCCCGCGGCGAAGCCCGCGAGGTGAGCAGTCCGATGTCTTGAGCGCTGGCACTCGCATGTATAGAGTGCTAGTTGGCACCGACCCGGTCCCGGCACCCGCGACGACGGGACCGCGCGAGGCGCCGTATGCGTGCACTACAACCTACTTGCCCGGGGAGCAGCCCTGGGCGCTGGAAACCCCGAAAGTGGAGGGCTCATCGTGGCGAGCGTGAACATCAAGCCGCTCGAGGACAAGATCCTCGTCCAGGCCAACGAGGCCGAAACGACGACCGCCTCTGGCCTGGTCATCCCCGACACGGCGAAGGAAAAGCCCCAGGAGGGCACCGTTGTCGCCGTCGGCCCCGGCCGCTGGGACGAAGACGGCGAGAAGCGGATTCCGCTCGACGTCCAGGAGGGCGACACCGTCATCTACAGCAAGTACGGCGGAACCGAGATCAAGTACGCCGGCGAGGAGTACCTGATCCTGTCGGCGCGCGACGTGCTGGCTGTCATCTCCAAGTAAGCCACGTGCATCCGCCCCGGCGTCCCGACAAGGACCCGGGGCGGATCTCGTCCAGGACCTCCCAGGAGCAACAGCACCCATGTCCAAGCAGATCGAATTCAACGAGACCGCGCGTCGCGCACTCGAGCGTGGCGTCGACCAGCTCGCCGACGCGGTCAAGGTCACCCTCGGACCCCGCGGCAGGCACGTCGTGCTCGCCAAGGCGTTCGGCGGCCCGACCGTCACCAACGACGGCGTGTCCATCGCCCGCGAGATCGAGCTCGAGGATCCCTTCGAGAACCTCGGCGCGCAGCTGGTCAAGTCCGTCGCGACCAAGACCAACGACGTCGCGGGCGACGGCACCACCACCGCGACGGTTCTCGCGCAGGCGCTCGTCAAGGCGGGCCTGAAGAACGTCGCGGCTGGCGCCAACCCGATCGCGCTCGGCGTCGGCATCGCCAAGGCCGCCGATGCGGTGTCCGAGGCCCTGCTCGCCGCGGCGACCCCGGTCGAGGGCAAGGAGGCCATCGCCCAGGTCGCGACCGTCTCCTCGCGCGACGAGGAGATCGGCGGACTGGTCGGCGAGGCCATGACGCGGGTCGGCACCGACGGCGTCGTCACGGTCGAGGAGTCCTCGACCCTGCAGACCGAACTGGTCGTCACCGAGGGCGTCCAGTTCGACAAGGGCTTCCTTTCGCCGTACTTCATCACCGACATCGACGCACAGCAGGCCGTGCTCGAGGACGCGTCGGTGCTGCTCTACCGCGACAAGATCAGCTCGCTGCCGGACTTCCTGCCGCTGCTCGAGAAGATCGCCGAGTCGGGCAAGCCGGTCCTGATCATCGCCGAGGACATCGAGGGCGAGCCCCTGTCCACCCTCGTCGTGAACTCGATCCGCAAGACGATCAAGGCCGTCGCCGTCAAGGCGCCGTACTTCGGTGACCGCCGCAAGGCGTTCCTCGACGACCTCGCGGTCGTGACCGCCGGCACCGTCGTCAACACCGACGTCGGGCTGTCCCTCAAGGACGCGGGCCTCGACCTGCTCGGTTCGGCGCGGCGTGTCGTCGTCACCAAGGACGAGACAACCATCGTCGAGGGTGCGGGCACCCAGGCCGACATCGACGTCCGCGTCGGCCAGCTGCGTCGCGAGATCGAGAACACCGACTCGGACTGGGATCGCGAGAAGCTCGAGGAGCGCCTCGCGAAGCTCGCGGGCGGCGTCGCGGTCATCAAGGTCGGCGCGGCCACCGAAACCGACCTCAAGGAACGCAAGTTCCGCGTCGAGGACGCCGTCAACGCGGCCAAGGCCGCGGTCGAGGAGGGCATCGTCCCCGGCGGCGGTTCCGCCATCGTGCAGGCGGCGCAGGCCCTGACCGAGCTCGCCGCATCGCTGTCCGGTGACGAGGCGACCGGTGTCGAGGTGGTCCGGACCGCGGTCCAGGCGCCCCTGTACTGGATCGCCACCAACGCCGGGCTCGACGGGTCCGTCGTCGTCAGCAAGGTCGCTGAGGCGCCGAAGGGGCACGGATTCAACGCGGCGACCCTCACCTACGGGGACCTGCTCGCCGACGGTGTCGTCGACCCCGTGAAGGTGACCCGTTCCGCGGTCGTCAACGCGGCGTCCGTGGCGCGGATGGTGCTCACCACCGAGTCCGCGGTCGTCGAGAAGCCGGCCGAGGACGAGGACGCAGGCCACGGGCACGGGCACAGCCACTAGGCTCCCCGCGCCGCGGTAGACGCGGCGAACGGCCCCGGACGATCACATCGTCCGGGGCCGTTCGTGTGTCGTGGGTCAGGAGGCGATGCGCTGACGATAGCGGCGGGTGTGCGCCTCCCGCTCCGCCTCGGACATCCCGCCCCAGATGCCGTACGGCTCGCACACCGTCAGGGCGTGGGTGCGGCACTGCGCGAGCACCGGGCACTGCCTGCACATCTCCTTCGCGCGGTTCTCCCGCTGGGCGCGGGCGCGGCCGCGCTCGCCGTCGGGGTGGAAGAACATCGCGGAATCGACGCCGCGGCAGAGTCCGTGCATCTGCCAGTCCCAGATGTCGGCGTTCGGGCCGGGGAGGTGATTCGGTTGCGGCATTCCAGCTCCTGACGTCGGCTCGGGCATTGGCTTCACGGGGCGCCGCGCCGTGCGATCCCGGTGCACGAACTGCCCCGGTGGTCGAAGCGCCGCTGTGAAGGTCGTTCACGTGCGTACTCAATTTCAACGGCAACGTTATAGTCGGCGCGGAAATCGCGTCAACAGTTTCGGTTCGTGGTGATTTACATACCCCGCGACGCGAGAATTAACGATCCGTTCATGGACATTGACACAATTTCGTGATTATCGAGGGCCCCTCGGAGAATCGGGTTCTCGCCCGGCGGATGCCGATATTATTGCAGGTCGCAGCCGATTTCGGGTGGCTCGGACCGGGCATCTCGGCGGGGGCGGGGGAGGTGGGGTCCGCTCGGCGGGGTCGGATCGCGCGGCTGTTGGTTATCGGCAGACGGTTCCGGGAAATGAGTTCAATAATTTTGCAAGTCGAAATCTTAATGTGACCTGAACGGTCGTCGAACCGGCCGGAAACGTTTCGTGACGGACGCGAATCGGGGCCGTCGTGGGGTGCGCTCTACGCTTCACCCCGTGCCAGTGCCGACAGCCGCCGATCTCACCGACATCGCATTCGGGCCAACCCCGGGAGCCGTGCCCGGGCAGGCGCGATCCGCACGCGACCGCTGGCTGCGCGCGGTCGCCCTCGGCGGGCAGGGGCGCTACGCGGCCGCCCGCACCGAATTGGCCGCGGTGCGACGGGAGCGCCCCGGCGCGGTGCTCGCCTCCCTCGCCGCGAGCACCGAGGCGTCCCTGTTGCGTCAACTCGGATGGCATCGGCTCGCGTCCGCGCACGATGGGCGAGCGTTGGCGGTGATCGGCGACGACCGGACACCGTTGGCCGTCGCGGCCCGGTGCGACGCACTGACCGGACTCGCCGCCGACGCCCTCGGTTGCGGTCGAACGGCCCTCGGGTTCCGGCTGCTCGAGCGGTGCGCCGATCTGCTCGACGGGGAAACGGACGAGTCGTTGCTGCGGCAGCGGATCCGGTTGCACTGGGTGAGTGCCGAGATGTTGCTGGTGTCGGGCGACCCGGATCGTGGCCGCCGACACGCCGCGGCCGCGGTCGACCTGGCTGCGGGGTCGCCGTCGGCGCGACACCAGGTCAAGTCCGACCTGCTGCTCGCCGCCGCGGTCAGCGCCGGGCCGGACCCGGCCGCCGCCGTCGACCCGGCGCGGCGGGTGCTGGCCCGGTGCCGCGAGCACGACCTCGTTCCGCTGGAGTGGGCGGCGGCGATGTTGCTCGGCGGCGTTGCGCCCGGACCCGAGGCGGACCTGGCCAGGCAGCGCAGCGCGTCGCGGATCATCCGCGCGGGCGGGCGATTCAGGGAAACGTGAGAACCGGTCGCTATCCTTCACACGTCCCGTCAATCGGCGGGAGCGTCCGGTCGCGCGGGCGCCACTGTAACGCCAGGACACAGTCTGTCGATGAGTAGTACGAGCGAGGAGTTGGACTCAGCCGTCGCTGCGGCAGCGCAGGGCGATCGAGTCGCCTTGTCTCGGGTTCTGGAGTTTGTCCGACCCATGGTCGTGCGGTACTGCCGATCACGGGTCGGAGCCGCGGAGCGGGGACACCTGTCCGCGGACGATGTGGCGCAGGAGGTGTGCCTGGCTGTGATGACCGCTCTGCCGCGGTATCGGGATCAGGGCCGCCCCTTCATGGCGTTCGTCTACGGGATCGCCGCGCACAAGGTGGCCGACGCGCACCGCAGTGCGGGACGCAACCGGGCCGAGTCGATGGCCGAGGTCCCGGACGTCGTGTCGGCCGACGAGGGACCGGAGAAGCTGGCCCTGGACTCCGAGACGAACAGGCAGGTCAAGGCGCTGCTCGGCACGTTGTCCGAGAAGCATCGAGAGATCGTCATCCTCCGACTGGTAGTGGGTCTGTCGGCGGAGGAGACGGCCGCCGCCGTGGGGAGCACGGCGGGAGCAGTACGGGTCGCCCAGCACCGGGCGCTCACGAAGTTGAAGACCGAAGTAGCGAAAGCAGGTGAGATGTATGGCTAGGGGGAGCAAGCGCGGCCACGACAAGTGGACGCGGCGTCACGATGCGTCCGATGCCGATCTCACCGTGCCGCAGGGTGATCCGCTGGCGGACGAGATGCGCGGGCAACCGTTCGATCTCGGCGCAGTGCAACGCGATGACGCCCTGCTCGACGCGCTCGCCGGTGGTGGCGACGTCCCGACCTCGACCGAGGAGGAGTACCGGCTGGCGGCCCTGCTGGCGGGGTGGCGAGCCGAGATCGTCGGTCCCGATCTGCCGGCAGGACCGACGCTCGACGAGGCCGCGGCCGCGGTCGATCGGGAACGCGGCGACCAGCAGGCGCCGCGGCGCGGACTTCGGCTGCTGCGCCCGATTGCGGGTGCGGCCGCGGCCATCGCGGTCGTGATGGCCGGGGTGACCGTGTTCTCCTACAACGCTCAGCCGGGGGATCCGCTGTGGCGGGTCAAGGAGGTCGTCTTCACTCAGCGCGCCAACTCGACGGTGGCGAGCATCGACACGACGAACAACCTCGAAGAGGCGGAACGGATGATCAAGTCCGGCAACCCGCAGGGTGCGATCGCCGTGCTGGAATCCGCGAGCAAGCGGGTCGGGGATGTGAGCGACACGGACAAGCGCGACGAGCTCAACGCCTGGCATGACCGGCTGATGGCCGACATGGGGAAGACCACCACCACGACCGCGCCGCCCGGCACCACCACCTCGGTGCCCGGGGCGACGACCACCCTGCCCGCCGTGCCGCCGACGTCGCTGCCGGGCAGCGCAGTCACCACCAAGCCCTCGGTCCCGCCCGAGATCCTGATCGCACCGGAGGTGCCGAGCCAGCCGCCGGTGACGACGGCTCCGCCGATCACGACCGTCCCGCCGGTCACGACGGTCCCGGAGCCGACGGTCGTCGAGCCCGCGCCGACCACGGCATCGTCGACGTCGAGCCGCGTCGTCACGCCGATGACGGCGACCATCGAGACTCGGCCGCTCACGCCGGACACCTCGCCCTCTGGCTAGCCCGCACCAGCACACGAGAACGGCCCGACACGTCACGCGTGTCGGGCCGTTCTCGTGCCGTGCGTCAGGCGTCGAAGGCGTCGCCGTGCAGTGCCTCGTTCATCGAGGCGTCCGCGTACCCACGGCAGTAGTCCCAGGTCACGTACGCATCGGGGACCGGGTCGTATGCCGGTTCGTGGGGGCGGACGGTGCCGTCGACGAGCAGCTGCAGCAGGTTCGCGCGCAGCATGTCCCAGTCGTGGTAGTGGTCCTGCTGGCAGTCGTCGCAGCAGACGACCAGGCCGCGGATCCCGCGGTGCGCGAGCAGTGCCTCGTAGACGGCGAGATCGGCGAGGTCCTCTTCCACGGCGAGGCGCTCGTGGGGGTCGAGGGGCTGTCCCGGCTCGATCGCATCCAGTGCGGCGGAGGGGTCGGAGGGGTCGCCGGCGAACGGGTCCGGCGGCAGACCGGGGGGCAGTTGATCACGCACAGGTCCCACGGTACGCAGCGCGGGGCCCTCCGCGCCACCCGTTACGGCCCCGGTGACGCCCGTAGGGTCACCGGGTTCGCCCGCGTCCTCGCGCAGCCGATACCATGGTGAACGGTCTGAGGGAATACATCGCCGGGGATCGAGCATTGTTTCAGTCCCAAGAAACCGCGACGCATCGGCAGGCACCAGCGGCGCGCAGTGGGTACCCCACTCGGCGCGGCTGGGTCACTTCACGCAAGGGCCGACGATCCAGCGCAACCGACGTTCGAAGGAAAGGTTCGAAAGCCGCATGACAAATTCCGGAGGGCACGTGCGCACCGGCGGAGACCGCCCCGACAAGGTGGCGATGCTCGGACTCACCTTCGACGACGTGCTGCTGCTTCCCGCGGCATCGGACGTCATCCCGAGCAAGGTCGACACCTCCAGCCAGTTGACCCGCAC
Source organism: Rhodococcus sp. NPDC054953 (assembly GCF_053609225.1). Taxonomy (NCBI): domain Bacteria; kingdom Bacillati; phylum Actinomycetota; class Actinomycetes; order Mycobacteriales; family Nocardiaceae; genus Rhodococcus; species Rhodococcus sp. NPDC054953. The sequence goes on from NZ_JBSGXD010000001.1 coordinate 253,582, forward strand.
GATCCGCCTGAACGTGCCGCTGGTCAGTTCCGCGATGGACACCGTCACCGAGTCCAGGATGGCGATCGCGATGGCCCGCGCGGGCGGGATGGGTGTGCTGCACCGCAACCTGTCGACCGAGGCGCAGGCCGCTCAGGTGGAGACGGTCAAGCGCTCCGAGGCGGGCATGGTCACCGACCCGGTCACCTGCGCGCCGTCCGACACCCTCGCCGACGTCGACGCGATGTGCGCGCGATTCCGGATCTCGGGTCTGCCGGTCACCGACGAGCAGGGACAGTTGGTCGGCATCATCACCAACCGCGACATGCGGTTCGAGGTGGACGAGAACCGGCCGGTGTCGGAGGTGATGACCAAGGCGCCCCTGATCACCGCGCAGGAGGGCGTGACCGCGGAGGCCGCGCTCGGCCTGCTGCGCCGTCACAAGATCGAGAAGCTCCCGATCGTCGACGGTCGGGGCAAGCTCACCGGGCTGATCACGGTCAAGGACTTCGTGAAGACCGAGCAGCACCCCAACGCGACCAAGGACCGGGACGGACGCCTGCTTGTCGGCGCCGCGGTCGGTGTCGGCGACGACGCGTGGGCCCGCGCGATGGCCCTCACGGACGCGGGGGTCGACGTGCTCGTCGTGGACAGCGCGCACGGCCACTCGAACGGGGTGCTCGGCATGATCGCCAAGATCAAGGCCGAGGTCGGGGACCGGGTCCAGATCATCGGCGGCAACGTCGCGACCCGCGACGGGGCGCTGGCGCTGGTCGAGGCGGGCGTCGACGCGGTCAAGGTCGGTGTCGGACCCGGCTCGATCTGCACCACCCGCGTCATCGCCGGTGTCGGTGCACCGCAGATCACCGCGATCCTTGAGGCCGTCGCGGCGTGCAAGCCGCTCGGTGTTCCGGTCATCGCCGACGGCGGTCTTCAGTTCTCCGGCGACATCGCCAAGGCCCTCGCGGCCGGTGCCTCCACCGCGATGCTCGGTTCCCTGCTCGCGGGCACGGCGGAGTCACCCGGCGAGATGGTCCTCGTCGGGGGTAAGCAGTTCAAGAGCTACCGCGGCATGGGTTCGCTCGGCGCGATGCAGAGCCGCGGCCAGGGCAAGTCCTACTCGAAGGACCGCTACTTCCAGGACGACGTCCTCTCCGAGGACAAGCTGGTCCCGGAGGGCATCGAGGGTCGGGTCCCGTTCCGCGGCCCGCTCGGCTCGGTGATTCATCAGCTGACCGGCGGCCTGCGCGCGGCGATGGGGTACACCGGGTCGACCACGATCGAGCACCTGCAGGAGGCGCAGTTCGTGCAGATCACCGCGGCCGGGCTGAAGGAGAGCCACCCGCACGACATCACGATGACGGTCGAAGCGCCGAACTACGCGGCCCGCTAGCCACACACCCAACTACACATCGAAGAAAGGGGCGCGCGTGCGCGACCTCGTTGAGATCGGTATGGGCCGAACCGCCCGTCGCACCTATGAGCTGGACGACATCGACATCGTCCCCTCCCGCCGGACCCGGTCGTCGAAGGAGGTGTCGACGGCGTGGCAGCTCGACGCCTACCGGTTCGACATTCCGGTGCTCGCGCATCCGACCGACGCCCTCGTCTCGCCGTCCTTCGCGATCGAGCTCGGCAAGCGCGGCGGCCTCGGCGTGATCAACGGCGAGGGGCTGTGGGGTCGGCACGCCGACGTCGACGCCACGCTCGCCGAGCTCGTGCACCTTGCCGAGTCGGATGCCGACCCGGACGCGCCGATCCGGAAGCTGCAGGAGCTGCACGCGGCGCCGATCCAGCCCCACCTGCTGGCCGCCGCGGTCGCGCAGGTGCGGGACGCGGGCGTCACCACCGCGGTGCGGGTCAGCCCGCAGAACGCCCGCGCGTTGACCCCGGACCTGCTCAAGGCGGGCATCGACCTCCTCGTCATCCACGGGACGATCATCTCGGCGGAGCATGTGGCGAACGGGGCCGGTGAGCCGCTGAACCTCAAGACGTTCATCTCGGAATTGGATGTACCGGTCGTCGCGGGCGGCGTGAGCGATCACCGCACCGCCCTGCACCTGATGCGCACCGGTGCCGCGGGTGTCATCGTCGGCTACGGCTCGACCGAGGGCGCGACGACCACCGGTGAGGTGCTGGGGATCGGGGTCCCGATGGCGACCGCGATCGCCGACGCCGCCGCCGCGCGCCGCGACTACCTGGACGAGACCGGCGGGCGCTACGTGCACGTCATCGCCGACGGCGACATCACCACCTCCGGTGACCTGGCCAAGGCGATCGCCTGCGGCGCCGACGCCGCGGTGCTCGGTGCGCCGCTCGCCGCATCGGCCGAGGCGCCGGGCGGGGGATGGTACTGGCCGTCCGCCGCCGCGCACCCGTCCGTGCCGCGCGGTGCGATGCTGCCGGTCGGGTTCGGTGACCGCCCGAGCCTGGACCGCGTGCTGACCGGCCCGTCGGACGACCCGTACGGGTCGCTGAACCTGGTCGGCGGCCTGCGCCGGTCGATGGCGAAGGCGGGCTACTCCGATCTCAAGGAGTTCCAGAAGGTCGGGCTCAGCGTCCGCGCCTGACCCCCGCGCTCCGCACCACCGACCACGACAGACCCCACCCCCACCGAGTGAACGGAAGCGTTCAGTCGATCAGATCGAGCGAATGTTCCGTTCGCTCAATCGCCAAAGGGGTGGGGTCTTTCTGGTACTTATGGTTACGCTAAGCCGCACCCTGTGGGGTCGGTCACAGATCCCGGGTGCATACTGGCGAGTAACCAAGAGGTTCACGGTGGAGGTCTCCTGATGGGTAAGCGTGCGACGGATTTCGACGTCCTGATCGTTGGCTCCGGATTTGGCGGCAGCGTCACGGCGCTGCGGCTGGTCGAGAAGGGGTACCGGGTCGGGATCCTCGAGGCCGGACGCCGGTTCGCGGACGCGGACTTCGCGAAGACCAGCTGGGACCTCAAGCGCTTCCTCTGGGCACCCGCCCTCGGCTGCTACGGGATCCAGCGGGTGCACCTGCTGCACGACGTCCTGATCCTTGCTGGTGCCGGCGTCGGCGGCGGCTCCCTCAACTACGCGAACACCCTCTACAAGCCGCCGACCTCGTTCTTCCAGGACCCGCAGTGGCGGGAGATCACCGACTGGGACGCGGAGCTCACGCCGCATTACGAGCAGGCGAGGAAGATGCTCGGCGTCGTGCAGAACCCGCACATGACGCCCGCCGACGAGATCATCAGGTCCGTCGCCGATGACATGGGCGTCGGCGATACCTTCATCCAGACCCCGGTCGGGGTGTTCTTCGGGGAGCCGGGCGCGACGGTCGACGACCCCTACTTCGGCGGTGTCGGACCGGCCCGCACCGGCTGCATCGAGTGCGGTGAATGCATGACCGGCTGCAGGCACGGGGCCAAGAACACCCTCGTCAAGAACTACCTCGGCCTCGCGGAGCTGGCCGGGGCGACGATCGTGCCGATGACGACGGTGGACTCGCTGCGCGAGGCGGCGGACGGCACCTGGGAGGTGCGGACGCATCGCACCGGCGCGAAGGTCCGCCGCCAGCAGCGGACCTACACCGCCCAGCATGTCGTCCTCGCCGCGGGCACCTGGGGCACCCAGCACCTGCTGCACCGGATGAAGGACACCGGCGCGCTGCCGAGGCTGTCCGACCGGCTCGGCGAGCTGACCCGCACCAACTCCGAATCCATCGTCGGTGCGGGGAAGATGAAGGTTGATCCGGCGATGGACCTCACCAGGGGCGTCGCGATCACGTCGTCGTTCCATCCCACCTCGGACACCCACATCGAACCGGTCCGCTACGGCAAGGGCTCCAATGCGATGGGCCTGCTGCAGACCCTGATGACCGACGGCGGGGGTAGCACGCCGCGCTGGGTGAAGCTGCTGAAGATCATCGCCGCGAACCCCGCGCAGATGCTGCGGATGCTGTCGGTGAAGGACTGGAGCGAGCGGACGATCATCGCGCTCGTCATGCAGAACCTCGACAATTCGATCACCACCTACACCAAGCGCGGCCTGTTCGGTCGCCGCAAGGTCACCAGTAGGCAGGGGCACGGGGAGCCGAACCCGACCTGGATCCCGGCGGGCAACGAGGCGACCCGGCGGATCGCCGACAAGATTGACGGCGTCGCGGGCGGCACCTGGGGCGAGGTGTTCAACATCCCGCTCACCGCGCACTTCCTCGGTGGGGCCGTCATCGGATCGGATCCGGGTCACGGGGTCATCGATCCCTACCACCGGGTGTACGGGTATCCGACGCTCAGCGTGGTCGACGGATCCGCGGTGTCGGCCAATCTCGGGGTGAACCCGTCCCTGACGATCAGTGCACAGGCGGAGCGGGCGGCGTCGCTGTGGCCGAACAAGGGGGAGAAGGACTCTCGACCCGAGCAGGGGCAGGCGTACCGGCGGATCGAGCCGGTGGCCCCGAACGCCCCGGTGGTTCCGGCCGGGGCCCCGGGCGCGCTGATGCTGCCGATCACCCCGGTCCGTCCCGGTGTCGAGCCGACGCAGGAACCGTCGGGCACCGGGGCGGCCTGACCGCCGATCCGGGTGGGCGCGGCCACACATTAGACTGGGCGGGTGGCAGACACCCAGCATTCCGGCCCCAGCCAGCAGAATCCGGTCCTCGTCGTCGACTTCGGTGCGCAGTACGCGCAGCTGATCGCACGCCGGGTCCGTGAGGCCAGCGTCTACTCCGAGGTGGTGCCGCACACGGCGACCGTCGAGGAGATCGTGGCCCGCAAGCCGGCGGCGGTGATCCTGTCCGGCGGACCGTCCAGCGTGTACGCCGACGGCGCGCCGAAGCTTGATCCGCGGCTGTTCGACCACGGCATCCCGGTCTTCGGCATCTGCTACGGCTTTCAGGCGATGGCCGGCGCGCTCGGCGGCACCGTCACGCACACCGGTACCCGGGAGTACGGCCGCACTCAGCTCAGCGTCGACGGCGGCATCCTGCACGAGGGCCTGCCGACCACGCAGCCGGTGTGGATGAGCCACGGTGACGCGGTCACCGACGCCCCGGACGGCTTCGAGGTGACCGCCACCAGCGCGGGCGCCCCCGTCGCCGCGTTCGAGGACCGCGCGCGCCGACTGGCCGGTGTTCAGTACCACCCGGAGGTCCTGCACTCCCCGCACGGCCAGCAGGTGCTGACCCGCTTCCTGCGGGAGATCGCGGGCATCGCCCCGACCTGGACCGCCGCGAACATCGCCGAGGGTCTGATCGAGCAGGTCCGGGCGCAGGTCGGCGACGGCAAGGCCATCTGCGGCCTGTCCGGCGGCGTCGACTCGGCGGTCGCGGCCGCGTTGGTGCAGCGCGCGATCGGCGACCGGCTCACCTGCGTCTTCGTCGACCACGGGCTGCTCCGGGCAGGCGAGCGCGAGCAGGTGCAGCAGGACTTCGTCGCGTCCACCGGCGCCAAGCTGATCACCGTCGACGCCGTCGACACCTTCCTCGGCGAGCTCGACGGCGTGTCCGACCCGGAGGCCAAGCGCAAGATCATCGGCCGCGAGTTCATCCGCAGCTTCGAGGGCGCCGTCAGCGAGGTGCTCGGCGAGTCCGCCGCGCACGGCGAGGCCGTCGAGTTCCTGGTGCAGGGCACCCTCTACCCGGACGTCGTCGAGTCCGGCGGCGGCACCGGCACCGCCAACATCAAGAGCCACCACAACGTCGGCGGGCTGCCCGAGGACCTGCAGTTCGCCCTCGTCGAGCCGCTGCGGCTGCTGTTCAAGGACGAGGTCCGCGCCGTCGGCCGCGCCCTCGGTCTGCCCGAGGAAATCGTTGCGCGCCAGCCATTCCCGGGCCCGGGCCTGGCGATCCGCATCGTCGGCGAGGTGACCCGCGAGCGTCTCACCCTGCTGCGTCAGGCGGACGCCATCGCCCGCGAGGAGCTCACCGCCGCTGGCCTGGACGGCCAGATCTGGCAGTGCCCGGTGGTGCTGCTCGCGGACGTGCGTAGCGTCGGCGTCCAGGGCGACGGCCGCACCTACGGTCACCCGATCGTGCTGCGCCCGGTCTCCAGCGAGGACGCGATGACCGCGGACTGGACCCGGCTGCCCTATGACGTCCTCGAACGCATCTCCACCCGGATCACCAACGAGGTGCCGGACGTCAACCGTGTCGTGCTCGACGTGACCAGCAAGCCGCCGGGAACCATCGAGTGGGAGTGAGCCCGACGCACTGACCTCGCGGGCCCCGATCGGCGTCGACGGCACTGGCCGTCGGCGCCGATCGGGCGTTGACTGGGGGGAGACGGTATGGGAGGCGTGTGATGAAGACGAATCCACGCAATGGATGCAGGCGGCTGCTCGGCCTCGCCGCCGCGAGTGTGTTGGTCGCCGTCCCGATGGTGGTGGCCGGAACCGCGGTGGCCTCGGCCGCTCCGACGGCCGCTCCGGCGATCGTTCAGGTGCGTGCCGACACCCACAATGACAATCCCCAGTGGAACAACAGCCACAACAAGGGGTGGAACCACAACAAGGGTCGCGGTGACGGCTGGAACAACAACTGGACCGAGAACGAGAACCTCGGCGGGGCGGGCACCGGCAACGGTCTGCTCGGCGGCGGCGGTCCCCTGGGTGAGCAGGGACCGCTGAATCAGGGACTGATCTGGGGAAACGAGGGCGGGGTACTCAACGGCGGGGGAATGCTGCCCGGATTCCCCGGTGGTGGCGGGATGGGCCTGTTCGGTGGTGGCGGCATGTTCGGCGCCTTCCCGGGCGGCGGCATGCTGTTCGCGCTTCCCGGCATCTGAGCCCCGCCTACTTCCGGCGGCCCGGGGCGATCACCAGCACGACCCCGACGACGACGGCGGCAAGCACCAGCACCCAGGTGAACTGCCAGTCGCCGAGCGCGCCGAGACGGTCCGGCCCGACCAACGCCCACAGGGCGACCAGCAACGCGGCCAGCCCCGACAGCAGCAGGGCCGCGGACGGGCGTCGGCTGGTGCCGGTCGTCGCTCCCGATTCGATGTTCTCAGCCACGACGAACCTCCAGGTCTCCAATGCGGCCATCCATGTTCAGGGTCAGGACCGGGCCGTCGGTCCCGTCGGAGCCGCCGCTCAGTCCCTCCGGGAGGCACCGGACGTCGCCGATCGCGATCGAGCAGTGGTTGACGACGTTCATGTTTTCGGGAACCAGCACCGTGAAGGTGCCGACCCCCGCCTCGACGGCGACGGTCTTGTCCTCGGTGAGCGTGACGCCCCGCAGGTCGAGCACGAAGTCGCCGAGCTCGCTGGTGTACTCGGGTTCAAGGTCCGCCGCGGTCAGCGGTGTCCAGGTGCGACTGCCGACATTGTGGCTGCTCCAGTCGATCGGACCGATCAGGGAGGCGAGGACGACGAACCCGGCCAGCGGGCCCGTGACAACGAGGAGCCCGTAGCCGCGGCGCAGGAACGCGCCGACGACCATGCCCGCTCCGATCACCGCCAGCCCCACCGCGCCGATCCGGCCCGGCGTCATCCACGTCCCATCGGTGGCGGCGCCTATCGCCCACGCGGCAACCGAGGCCAGGATCGCGAGGCCGATCACCACCGACGTCAGCCGGGACTTCGGCCGGGACCGCGGTGCAGACACGGGCGCGGGGGCGGGTGCGGGCTCGGGCAGGTCCCACGCGAACGGGGCGACGCCGAGCGGGTCCCACGCCGGGGGGTCGGTGGGGCCATGCTCCCGAGGATCGGCCGCCGCGGCCGGGGCAATCGGGTCCGGCGTCGATGACCCCTGCGGTTCGCCGGGAGGCGGTGTGGGAGTGCTTGCGGCCGTTGTCGATTCACTGTCCGGCTGATAGCTCTGCGGGAGGGTCGTGAACACGCCCGGTGCGGTGTACTGGCCGGTCGCGGGCCCGACCGTGCCGGGGAAGCCGGACGCGGGTTGCGTGATACCGAACCACGGGTCGGTGCCCGCGGGCAGCGCAGGCGGTTCCGGGCGGCGCTGAAACAGCAGCCACAGCCCGCCGAGCATCAACGCCATGCTGATCAGACCGGACCCGCCGAAGTTGACCCCGATCGGGCCGAGGGTGCTCACCGCGATCAGCAGCGCGACCACCAGCACGATGGTCTTCGTTCCCGACTCGGAGCTGTGCCCGCGTCCGACCAGGGACTCGGCGGCCGAGGTGGGGTCACCGGCCCGCGGCAGCAGCAGCCAGCCGGCGAGATACAGGACGATGCCCGCGCCGCCGAACAGGGTCGAGACCACGAACGCCACCCGGACCAGGACCGGGTCGACGTCGTACCGGTGACCGATGCCCGCCGCGACCCCGGCGACGGGCCCCTGCCGGGGCAGCCGCGCGGGCCGGGTTCGCCACAACTGGTTCAGCTGCTCGGAGAAACTCGGTGTGCTCATGCCCACCATCGTCGTGGCCGGCGCACCGCCAGCACATCAGGGATGAACCCTGATCTTTCGGTGCTTGCCCGGTGCGGTATCAGGGTCCACCCTGATGCGCCCCCGGGCGCGATCGTGCCACGATCGAAGATGTGCAGCCGATTCCGCGTGTCCAGGTCCCGGGTGAGGTGACCCATCCTCGCCTCGAGCGCCGTGTCGGTGGTCGGGTGATCGGCGGTGTCGCCGGTGGCGTTGCCGACCATCTCGGGGTCGACGTCTTCAAGGTCCGGGTCGCGTTCGTCCTGCTCGGTGGGCTCGCGGGTGCGGGCATCGTCGCCTACGGACTGCTGTGGATCTTCACCCCACCCGGCAGCGACACCGAACGGCCGAGTCCCGCCGAACGGCGCAGGGCCCTCGGCCTCGCTGTGCTCGGCCTTGCCCTGTCCGGGGGACTGGCCCTGCTGGTCAGCGGCACCGCAGCGGAGGTGCTCGTCCCGGTCGCGGTGGTGGCCGTCGGCGCGGCCCTTGTCTGGCGCGAGTACGACTCGAATGGGCCCCGCTCGGTGTTCGGGCTGCCGCAGGGGTCGACGGTGCTCACCTGGGCGCGGGTGCTCGGCGGGATCTCCCTGATCGTGCTGGGCCTCGGCGTCGTGGTGCTCGCCCAGGTGGACCTGGCGTCGCTGCAGTCGTCGCTGCTCGCCGCCGTCGTCACCCTCGTCGGCATCGGGTTGCTCACCGTCCCGCTGTGGCTGCGACTGTGGCGGGACCTCGGCAAGGAGCGGGCGGCCCGCATCCGCAACGAGGAACGCGAGGAGATCGCCTCGCACCTACACGATTCCGTCCTCCAGACCCTCGCGCTGATTCAGAAGCAGTCGGACCGCCCGCAGGAGGTGCTGCGGCTTGCCCGTGGGCAGGAACGCGAACTGCGTCGATGGTTGTTCGGTGAGGGGGAGGCCGCGCACGCCAGCCTCGCCGAGGCACTGCGCACCATCGCCGGTGAGGTCGAGGACCAGCACGGCATCGCGGTGCAGACCGTGACCGTCGGCGATGTGCGACTCGACGTCCCCGAGGAGGAATCGGGTCTGCCGAAGGAGGCCGTTGCCGCCGTCCTCGGTGCCACCAGGGAGGCGCTGGTCAACGCCGCCAAGCATTCCGGCGAGTCCACCGTCGACCTGTTCGCGGAGGCGGAGGCCACTCAGGTCAACGTGTACGTGCGCGACCGTGGCGTCGGCTTCGACCCGGCCGCGATCCCCACCGACCGGCAGGGGCTGGCGAAGTCGATCCGGGCGCGGGTCGAGCGTCGCGGCGGCGACGTCTCCGTGGAGTCCGCGATCGGACGCGGAACCGAGATCCGGATCGGGATGCCGTTGGGTGGTCCGGAAACCGGCGACGACGCTGACCTAGAGTGGTCGAAGCAGGCCGAACCCCCGAGCAGCAGCGCAACCCCGAAGGAGCAGTACAGGTGACGTCGTCCGCAGGGCCCGGGGTGGGCACCCCGGGCACCGCCTTTCGGGTGTTCCTGGTCGACGATCACGCGGTCTTCCGTTCCGGGGTGCGTGCCGAACTCGCGTCGGAGCCCGACATCGAGGTGGTCGGTGAGGCGGGCGGGGTCGCGGAGGCCGTCGCGGGCATCAACGCGTCAACGCCGGACGTGGTGCTGCTCGACGTGCACATGCCGGACGGCGGTGGGGTTGCCGTGCTGCGGGCGATCGAGCCCGGCCCGGTGTGCCTGGCGCTGAGCGTCTCCGACGCAGCGGAGGACGTGATCGCGGTGATCCGTTCGGGTGCCAGGGGCTACGTGACGAAGACGATCTCCGGGCACGAACTCGCCGACGGGGTGCGCAGGGTCGCGGGCGGGGACGCGGTGTTCAGTCCGCGGCTTGCCGGTTTCGTTCTGGACTCCTTCACCGGACGGTCGACGGCACCGGAGCCGCCGCTCGATCCCGAACTGGATTCACTGACCCCTCGGGAACTCGAGGTGCTTCGTTTGCTTGCCCGCGGCTACACGTACCGCGAGATTGCCGAGACGCTGGTGATCTCGGTGAAGACGGTGGAGACCCATGCATCGAACGTGCTTCGAAAGACGCAGCAGTCCAACCGGAATGCCCTGACGCGCTGGGCGCATCGCCGCCGGATCGAGTGACGCCGGACCGGCTGCCGCCGGAGCCGCGTTGCCATCGCGGTCAGGCGACGAGCGCGACGACCAGGATCACGATCAGCAGGGCCGCGACGACCAGCGCCGCGATCAGCGGGACCGGGATGCCGGGGCCGGGGCGCTTCGGCTCGAACGCCGGTGGTTGCGGACGTTGCTGACTCGGCCGGTGCACGGACTGCAGGGGCACCGGTTGCGGGACGGCAGTCAGCCCGCCGGAGGTGCTCGACGGGAGGCGGCGGCCGGGCCGGGGCGATCCGCCCGATGCGCCCCGACGAGCCCAGAACGGAACCGTCCCGTCCGGCTCCCGCAGCGGCGCGTCGAGGACGTAGGCGATCCCGTTGTCGGTTCCTGCGGCACTGCGCGCCAACAGATCCCGGGCCTCGATCATCGTGGGGCGCCGCGCCGGATCGGGTTCGAGCATGCGCAGCAGCACGTCAGTGAGGGCGCCGCTGCGGACCGGACGCATGATCTCGGCCTTGGCGACCCGGTGCAGCAGCGCACGGGTGTCCTCGTCGATGCCGAACGGCGGCTGCCCCTCGGTCGCGGTGAACAGTGTTGCGCCGAGCGAGAATACGTCCGACGCCTCGGTTGGATCGGCGCCGCGGGCCACCTCGGGCGCGAAGAAGGCGGGGGTGCCCGCGATCACCGAGCTGCGGGCGGTCTGGTCCTCGCCGCGCGCGCGGGAGATGCCGAAGTCGCTGATCTTGACGGTGCCCGCGTCGGGGCCGCGGTCGGCGATCAGGATGTTGCCCGGTTTGACGTCGCGGTGGATGATGCCCGCGGCGTGCGCCTCGGCGAGGGCGGCGGCCACCTGCGCGCCGATCTGGGCGACCTGCGGCGGGGGCAGCGTCTCGGTGACGCCGAGTGCCTGCGCGAGGCTGCGGGAGGGCATGTACTCCATCACCAGCCACGGATCGTCGCCCTCAAGGGTGACGTCGTACATGGCGATGGCGTGCGGGTGGGACAGGCGCGCGGCAAGCCTGCCCTCACGCATGGCGCGGGCCCGGACCTCGGCGGCGACCTCGGGGGTGAGGTCGTCGGGAAAGCTGATCTGCTTGAGGGCGATCTCGCGGTCGAGGAGGGTGTCGGTGGCCAGCCAGACCGACCCCATGCCGCCGCCGCCGAGTTTCGAGCGCAGGCGGTGCCGGCCGGCCACCAAATGGTCCGGTCCGACGATGCGCTGCCCCTGATCCGCCACACCGTGAGGGTAGTCGACCCGCCGACGGCGCCCGCGTTCGGAGCCGTGAGCAGCGGTTATCTCACGCCTTGACGGGGTCGACGGAGTCGGCTTTACTGAGCATGTTCGAATAAATGTTCGATAATGTTCTGGTATCTGCTGGCCCCGCGTCTTCCCCACGGTGGTGCCACGGCCTCGTGAGTCGTGTGTCGAGTTGCGTGCGTGGACGGAGTTGGAGTGGTGGGTGGGACGGGTCTCGCCGCCGACCTGGCCGGGTTGTCCCGGCAGGAGCGGCTCGAGCAGTTGCGGCGGCGGATGGCAGCGGTGCCTGCACGGGGCGAATCGGTGGCGGCTCGACCGGATCCCGTTTCCGGGTCCGATGGGCGCGGCCGTCCGGTGCTCCCGGTGCCGTCGGTGCTGGCGGGCCTGCTGCCGCACGGGGGGCTCCCGCGCGGGTCGGTGGTCACCGTTGCGGGTGCTGGCTCCCTACTCGTTGGGTTGCTGGCCGAGGTGACGGCCTCCGGTGGGAACGCGGCGGTGATCGGTCAGCCCCGTCTCGGGCTGCTTGCCGCGGCCGAGATGGGTGCCGAACTCGGCAGGCTGGCGGTGATCCCCGACCCGGGACCGGATCCCGTCGAGGTGGCGGCGGTGCTGCTCGACGGGCTGGATCTGGTGGTGCTGGGACTCGGCGGGATGGTGGTGCCGCCGTCGCGGGCCCGGGCCGTGGTGGCCCGGGCCAGGAGCAAGGGCGCAACGCTGGTGGTCGCCGGTGGGCGGTGGAGCGGGGCGGAGATACGGCTCGACGCCACCATCCGAGGCTACGACGGGCTGGGAGGCGGAACCGGACGGCTGCGCGGGCTGCGACTCGCTGTCGGCGCCGAGGGGCGGGCCTTCGGGCGGCGGACCGCGTGCGTCGACCTCTGCCCCGGCCGGGGCAGGGTGGAGTGGACCGCCGGGGCCGATGTCGCGCGGCGCAGGCCGGAGTTCGAAGGCGGCGTGGCGTGAGCGCCGGGGGATCGCGGGTCCTTGCGCTGTGGTGCGCGGACTGGCCCGCCGTCGCCGCCGCCGCGACCGCGGACCTGTCGCCCGCCGAACCGGTGGCGGTGATGTCCGGGAACCGGGTCGTCGCGTGCTCGGCGACCGCGCGAGCCGAGGGCGTCACGCCCGGCCTGCGGAGACGGGACGCGCAGGCGCGGTGCCCGCGGCTGCACGTGCTGGCCGCGGACGACGGCCGCGACGCCCGGGTATTCGAGCCGGTGGCGGCCGCGGTGGACGCGGCGGCGCCCGGGGTGGAGGTGCTGCGCCCCGGACTGCTGGTTCTCGCCGCAGGCGGGCTCGCCAGGTACTTCGGGTCGGAGGAGGCCGCTGCCGAACGGTTGGTCGACGAGGTGGCGGCGGTCGGGGTGGAGTGTCAGGTCGGTGTCGCGGACGAGTTGTCCACCGCGGTCGTCGCGGCCCGGCGGTCGGCGCTGGTGCCGCCGGGGTCGGGGGCGCGCTTCCTCGCGCCGCTTCCGATCGGGGAACTCGCCGCCGAGCCCGCCTTGGCGGCCGGGAGCCGTGCCGACCTGGTCGACCTGCTGCACCGGCTCGGGGTGCGAACGGTGGGGGCGTTTGCCGCGCTGACCCCGGTCGCGGTGGCCTCCCGGT
>NZ_JBSGXD010000001.1:266871-313341 GCF_053609225.1 Rhodococcus sp. NPDC054953
CGCGCACCGCGGCGCCCGCGCCGAACCGGAGCGTCCGCCGTCGGCGCGGCCGTTGCCGCCGGATCTGGAGGTGGAGATGCGGTGCGATCCGCCGGTCGACCGGGTGGACGCGGCGGCCTTCGCGGGTCGCGCATTGGCGCAGCGCCTGCACGGGCGGTTGGCGGCGGCGTCGGTGTCCTGCACGCGCCTGGCGGTTCATGCGAGCACCGTTCGGGGAGAACATTTTTCGCGAACATGGCGGTGCGCGGAACCGCTGACGCCGGACGGAACGGCGGACCGGGTGCGCTGGCAACTGGACGGCTGGCTGACCGGACGCAGCGGATCCCGGCCCACCGCGGGCATCGACCTGTTGCGGCTGGAGCCGGTGGAGGTGGTGCCCACCGGGGCGCTGCAACTCGGATTGTGGGGCGGGGTCGGTGCGGAGGACGACCGCGCTCGCCGCGCGTTGACACGGGTGCAGGGGCTGCTCGGCGGGGACGCGGTACGCATCGGGGTGCTCAGCGGCGGACGCGGCCCCGCGGAACGGGTCACGGTGGTGTCCCTCGGGGACGAGATGGTGCCGGACGCCGATCCGGCCGCGCCCTGGCCGGGGCGGCTGCCCGAACCGGCACCCACCGCGGTGCTGCCGATCCCCCCGCGGGTGGTGCTCGAGAGCGTCGACGGGGTCCCGGTGACGGTGACCGAGCGCGGTGAGTTCGGTGCCAACCCCGCCAGGCTGCGCTGGGGGGACCACAGTTGGGCCCTGCTCGGCCACGCGGGTCCCTGGTCGGTGGACGAGCGGTGGTGGGACCGGTCGACGGCGCGTCGGGTGGCGCGGGCGCAGGTACTGCTCGGGCAGGGGGCCGGGAGCGGGGCGGGCGCGCCGCGAGCGCTGCTGGTGCTGTACGACGGGACCGGGTGGTGCGTGGAGGGGGTGTACGAGTGAGCGGAACCGGGCTCGGTGCTGTTGCGGCATACCCGCAGGGGGTTCATCCTCGTGGCATGGACTCCGAGCACGCCGGACATGCGGGGCACGGCGACCACGCCGATCACGCAGCCCGGTTCGGTCGGCTGTTCTGGATCATGCTCGTGCTCGCGGTCCCGGTCGTCCTTGCCAACGCGATGTTCGCGGACCTCGTCGGGTACACGCTGCCGCACGACGGGCCGGTCACCTGGATCTCCCCGCTGCTCGGCACGGTGATGTACCTGTGGGGCGGCCGCCCCTTCCTCGCCGGTGCCGTCGACGAGATCAGGGCCCACCAACCCGGCATGATGCTGCTGATCGCGCTGGCCATCACCGTCGCCTTCGTCGCGTCCTGGGGTGCGACCCTCGGACTGCTCGCCCACGATCTCGACTTCTGGTGGGAGCTGGCGCTTCTCATCGTGATCATGCTGCTCGGCCATTGGATCGAGATGCGTTCGCTCGGGCAGGCGTCGAGTGCACTTGACTCGTTGGCGGCACTGCTGCCCGACGAGGCCGAACGACTCGGAGCCGACGGCAGCACCGACACCGTGCCCCTGACGGCGCTGCGCGCGGACGACCTGGTGATCGTCCGGCCCGGTGGGCGGGTGCCCGCGGACGGGACCGTCGTCGACGGCGCGGCCGACGTCGACGAGTCGATGATCACCGGCGAGTCCGTCACCGTCCGCCGCGCCGTCGGGGACCGGGTCGTCGCAGGCACCGTCACCACCGATTCGGCGCTGCGGGTGCGGGTCACGGCGATCGGGGAGGACACCGCGCTCGCCGGGATCCGGCGCCTGGTCGCCGAGGCGCAGACCTCGACCTCCCGCGCCCAGGTCCTCGCGGACCGGGCCGCAGGCTGGTTGTTCTGGTTCGCGCTGGGGGCCGCGCTGCTCACCGCCGCGACCTGGCTGCTGCTCGGTCAGCCGGAGTCCGCCGTCACCCGCACCATCACCGTCCTGGTCATCGCGTGCCCGCACGCGCTCGGACTCGCGATCCCGCTGGTGGTGTCCATCGCCACCGAACGCGCGGCGCGGGGCGGGGTGCTGATCACCGACCGCCGCGCACTCGAGGCCATGCGGACCGTGGATGCGGTGCTGTTCGACAAGACCGGAACCCTCACCCGGGGCGAACCCGCGGTCGTCGAGGTGGTGCCCGCGCCAGGCAGCACCCCGGACGAGGTGGTCGCGGCGGCCGCCGCGGTCGAGCGGGACAGCGAACACCCGCTGGGGCGCGCCATCGTCGCCGCGGCCGACGAGCGGGGACTGCCCGCGGCGGCGGCGTCGGACTTCCGGGCGCGCAACGGGGTCGGGGTCACCGCCGTCGTCGGCGGCGCGACCGTCAGCGTCGGCGGCCCCGGCATGCTCGCCGCGCATGGGATCGCGGCGCAGCACGTTGCGCCGACGGCCTCGGGCGCGACGGTGCTGCAGGTGATCCGGGGCGACGCCGTGATCGGGGCACTGGCGCTGGCCGACGCGGTCCGCCCGGAGTCGCGGCAGGCGATCGACGCGCTGCACGCCCGCGGGGTGCACGTCGCGATGATCACCGGGGACGCGCAGGCGGTGGCGGATGCCGTCGCGGCGGACCTGGGTATCGACGAGGTGTTCGCGGGCGTGCTCCCCGAGGACAAGGGTGCCAAGGTCACGGCGCTGCAGGAGGCGGGGCACACCGTGGCCATGGTCGGTGACGGCGTCAACGACGCGCCCGCGTTGGCACAGGCCGACGTCGGTCTCGCGATCGGCGCGGGTACCGACGTCGCGATCGCCTCGGCCGGGGTGGTGCTCGCCGGGGACGACCCGCGGTCCGTGCTGTCGGTCATCGAGCTCTCCACCGCCACCTACCGCAAGATGATCCAGAACCTCACCTGGGCGGCCGGATACAACCTGATCGCGGTGCCGCTCGCGGCCGGTGTCCTCGCACCGTGGGGGATCACGATGCCGATGGAGGTGGGGGCGTTGCTGATGTCGGCGTCCACGGTGGTCGTTGCGCTCAACGCCCAGCTGCTGCGGCGTCTCGACCTGCGACCCGGCGTCGCCGCGCGGGGGACTACCCTCTCCCCGGGAACATGAGCACTGCGAAGGACAGGTCCGATTCGATGACGGCGACGGCAACGGCCACCCTCGGCGGTGTCGACATCCACTACCGGGACACCGGCGGCGCCGATCCCGCGCCGGTCCTGCTCGTGCACGGCATGGGCGGCGACGGCCGCACCTGGGACCGCTTCACCCGCACCCTGATCGGCCGCGGCCGTCGCGTGGTCGCCGCGGACCTGCGCGGGCACGGCCGCAGCGCCCACGCCCCCAGCTACCTGTTCCGCGAGTTCGGCGCCGATCTGCTTGCCCTGTGCGACCACCTCGCGCTGGACCGGGTGGACATCGTCGGGCACTCCCTCGGCGGTCACGCGGCGTCCCTCGTCGCGCAGTCCCGGCCCGCTCTGGTGCGGCGGTTGGTGCTCGAGGAGGCGCCGGTGCCGCTGCGACCGGGGGAGCAGATGGGGCCGCTGGCCCGGCACCTGCCGTCACCGGTGGAACTGTGGCACGCCGCGACCAGCATGGTGCGCAGCCCCCGCGCGACGCTGGCGTTCGACCGATCCATGACCGGCGGAATGCTGACCCAGTTCCACGCCCCGCACCCCGACTGGTGGGAGGCGCTGCCGTCGATCACCGCTTCGACCCTGCTCGTCACCGGCGGGCCGAGGGGCATGGTGGACCCCGCGCGGCTCGCCGCCGCGCTCGCCGCCATTCCCGACAGCAGGACCGTGACGATCGAGGTCGGGCACAGCGTGCACCGCGACCGGCACCGCGAGTTCGCGACGACGGTGGGGCGTTTCCTCGGCCGCTGAGGCGGTACCTGCTCGATCACCGCACGGCCGGGCACAATGGCGGGGTGAGCCAGGGCCCGATGACCGACGACACCACCGCGACCGTACTCGGGTCGGGCACCTGCGCCGCGCTGTCCGCGGTCGACGAGCCGCTGCCCGGCACCGCAGCGCAGGTGACGGCGTGGCTGTGCCTCGAGCATCCGGGTCCATGGGGTCGGGACGTGTTCTCCGGGGAGGCGTTCGGCCCGGAGTTGTCCGCGCGGCTGCAGGAACGGACCGAGCGGGCCGGGGTCCGGCTGATGTTGATCCGGAGGCCGGGTCGCACCGTCCACCGCGGCAGGCGCACGGTGCTGTTCGCCCGGTCCGCACCGGACGGCAGCTGGTGCGCACGGGTCGAGGTGGACGGTCCAGCAGACCTCCTCGACCTCGACCTGGCCGCCACCCCAGCCCCGCCCGGGTGGGGGACCGCGGTCACCGACCCCGTCGCGCTGGTGTGCGCGCACGGGAAACGCGACCAGTGCTGCGCGGTATTGGGTCGACCCGTCGCGGCGGAACTGGTCGCCGGGTTCGGTGACGCGGTGTGGGAGTGCTCGCACACCGGCGGGCACCGGTTCGCGCCGTCGATGATCGTGCTGCCCACCGGCTACACCTACGGCAGGCTCGGCCCGGCGGGGTCCGTCGCCGCGGTGACCGCCGCGGCCCGCGGCGAGGTCTCCCTGCCGGGGTTGCGGGGTCGCAGCTGCTGGACGCAGGCGGGGCAGGTCGCGGAGATCGCGGTCCGGCAGCGGGTGCCCGCAGGCGCCGCGGACCTGACGGTGGACGAGTCCGGCGCGGCACCGGTGGTGCGGCATCGCGACGGCCGATCCTGGGAGGTGACGGTCGACGGCGTCGACCTGCCGCCGCGCCCGGCGAGCTGCGGCGCCGCGGCCAAGCCGGTGCGTGCGCTCGTCGCCGGGGCAGTGCACGACCTCCCGCGCTGAGCGCCGCGACCGGACCGGGTCACCAGTGGGTGCCGGGAACTAGCCGGGCCAGCCTGCGGCAGGCGCGGGCCGCCGCCGACCGTCGGTGCCGCTCCGCGGCGCGGACCGGGGACCGCGTGTCCGGCGCCGCCGGCGCCTGCCCCCGTGCGGCGGGGGAATCGGGGTACGCCAGGTACAGCCGGTGCAGGATCCGATCCTTCGTGGCGGGCGCGAACAGGTTGCCGAACTCGCCGAGGGTGCCGAGGGGAACGTCGATGCGCTTGGGTCGTTCGACCAGCGCGCGCACGACCATCGCGGCGGCGTGCCCCGGGCTGAGCACCCGTCCGACGTTCGCCCTGCCGGACGGAGCGATCATCGGCGTGTGCACCAACGGCATGTGGATGGTGGTGAACGTGATTCCGTCCGACAGGGTTTCGGCGGCAACGGTGTCGGTAAACCCGTCCAGTGCCGACTTGCTCGCAACGTACGCCGAGAAGCGAGGCGTGCGACCCTGCACGCCGGCGGTGCTGATGTTGACGATGTGGCCGAAACGCCGGTCGCGCATCCCGGGGAGCAGCGCGAGGACCAGGCGCACCGCCCCGAAGTAGTTGACGGCCATCGTGCGTTCGTAGTCGTGGACGCGGCCGGTCGAGGCGTACACGCCGCGCCGGATCGAGCGGCCCGCGTTGTTGACCAGCATGTCGACGTGGTCGTGGTCGGCGAGGATGCGGGCGATGGTCGCGGTCACGGCGGCGTCGTCGGTGAGGTCGCACGGATAGCCGTGCGCGTCGCCGCCCGCGTCGCGGATCTCGGTGACCGTCGCGTCGAGATCCGCAGCGCCGCGGGCGATCAGCAGCACCCGTGCGCCCTTCGCCGCGACCGCGGTCGCCGTGGCCCGACCGATTCCCGACGATCCGCCGGTGATCAGCACGTGCCTGCCGACGAGGGGGCCCGCGGGGTCGGGTCTGCGGTGCCTGTCCGGATCGAGATGGCCCCGCCAGTAGCGCCAGAGGGTGTCGGCGTAGGACCCGAACGGGGGGACGGTGATGCCGGTGCCGTGCAGGGCGGCGCGGGTCGCGGTGGAGTCGAAGGTGGTGGGCAGGGCGAGGTGGTCGAGAATGACCGGCGGGATGCCGAGTCGGCGCAGCGCCTCGTTGCGGGCGGCGGTCGCGGCGTGGCCCGGCGGCCGCAGTACCGGTGCGGCAACCAGCGCGGGCAGGTCCGCGACCGGGTGCGGGGCGCCCGCGGCGGCCGCGAGTGCGGCGTAGATCTCCCGGATCGGCTGGGGCCGCGGGTTCACCAGGTGGAAGACCTCGCCGTCGCGGCCCGGTGTCATCATCAACTCCACGACTGCGTGCGCCACGTAGTCGACCGGAACGATGTTGGTGGCACCGAGATTCGGGACCGCGACCGGGAGCCGGGCGGGCAGCGCCGCCAGCGCCGCGATGGTCGGGAACAGGTAGTACGGGCCGTCGACCTTGTCCATCTCGCCGGTGACCGAGTCCCCGACCACCGCCGCGGGCCGGTAGATCCGCCACGCGGCGCCGCGGTCCCGGACCAGCTTCTCGGCCTCGAATTTGGTGCGGTGATACGGGGTGGGGAAGGACTGGCCGAGGTCGAAATCGGCCTCGGTGAACGTGCCCCGGTGGTCACCGGCCACCGCGATCGAGGAGACGTGGTGCAGGGTGGCGCCCAGTCGATCGGCCAGGTCGATCACGGCGCGGGTGCCGTCGACGTTCGTCGCGGCCTGCTCGTCGCCTGCCGTCAGGTCGTAGATCGCGCCGAGGTGCAGGAGATGGTCGGCGGCGGGCGGCGGCGAACCGAGGCCGAGGCCGGGCGCGGTGAGATCACCGACCAGCGGGTGGATCCGGTCGCCGCCCAGCCAGCCCGCGGCCAGGTCGGTGAGCCGGTCGACGGACCCGGCCCGGACCAGGACGTGGATCCGGGCATCGGGCACCCGCGCGAGCAGCAGGGGCAGGATGTGGCGGCCGAGGAAGCCGGTGCCGCCGGTCACGAGGAAGGTCGGCATCGGCGCTCCTTCTGTGCGGGCAGGATGCCGCTAACTTACTCCATAGTCAGATGCGGGGGAAGGTTCGCGAACCCACCGGTCAGTGCCCGATGCCGACCTTCGCGTGGACCTTCCGCATCCACGCCGGTGCCCACCAGTTGGCCTCGCCCATCAGCTTCACCAGCGACGGCACCAGCAGCATCCGCACGACGGTCGCGTCGACGATCAGCGCGATGATCATGCCGACCCCGAGGAACCGCATGATCGACAGGCCCGACAGGGTGAAGGCGCCGGTGACGATGATCAGCAGGGCCGCCGCCGCGGTCACGATCCGGCCGGTGCGGGCGGTGCCGACCCGGACCGCTTCCTCGGTGCTCGCCCCGTTCGCGCGGGCCTCGACCATCCGCGACATCAGGAACACCTCGTAGTCGGTGGACAGCCCGAACACCACCGCGAGGATCAGCACCACGAACGTCGGTTCGAGGGGGTTCGGGGTCACCCCGAGCAGGCCCGCCCCGTACCCCAATTGGAAGATCCAGGTCAGCAGGCCGAACGTTGCGGCAAGGCTCAGGCCCGCCATCGCGACTGCCTTCAACGGCAGCACCACCGAGCCGAACGCAAGGAACAGCAGCACCAGCGTCGAGACCACCATGATCGCGATCATCAGCGGCAGGTGGGCGACGATCGAGGAGTTGGTGTCCTCGGTCAGCGCGGCGCCGCCACCGACCATCACGTCGGTGCCGGGCGGCGGTGTGATCGCCCGCAGGTCCCGCACCGCGTCGGCCGGGTCGACGTCGTTGCTGAAGGTGGCATTCAGCACCGACACGTCGCCGGTGGTCGCGGCGAGCTTCACCTGCGCGATGCCGTCGACGTCGCGGACCGCACGGCCGAACTCGGCAAGCTGGGGGGTGGTCGGCGGTGCGCCGTCCTCGCCGCGCAGCAGCACGCTCGCGCCGTCGCCCATGGAGGTGAACTCGGTGGCGAGGGTCTCGGTGGCGACGCGCGCCGGGTCCCCGGTCGGGAGCACCGTGTAGGTGACCTCACCGAGCGCGACCCGCAGCAGCGGGGACGCGAGCACCAGCAGGCCCGCGACGATGGTGACGGAGAAGAAGACCGGCCTGCGCATCACCCCGGTCACCACCCGCGACCAGAACCGCGCCGCCCGTTCCTCGCCGCGTTCGACGGCGCCGCGCCGCCACGCCAGCGCGTTGACGCGGCGGCCGAGGATCGCGAGCAGCGCGGGCACCGCGGTCAGCGACAGCAGCGCCGCGCTGGTCACTGCCGCGATCGCCCCGAAGCCGAGGGACCGGATCACCGGCTGCGGGAACACCAGCATCCCGGCGAACGCGCACGCGAGCAGGAGGCCGGAGAACAGCACCGTGCGGCCCGCGGTGAGGACGGTGCGTCGCACGGCGGCGGCGGGGTCGCTGCCCGCCGCGAGTTCCTCGCGGAAGCGGCTGACGATGAACAGGCCGTAGTCGATGGCCAGTCCGAGGCCGAGGAGGGACGCGACGTTCAACGCGAACGAGGAGACCTCGGTGATCTCGGTGAGCAGTCGCAGCGTGCCGAGCGCACTGAACACCGTGAGGATGCCGACGAACACCGGGATCGCGGCGGCGGTGACGGTGCCGAAGATCAGCACCAGCAGCAGCAGGGTGATCGGAAGGGCGATCGCCTCCGCCTTCACCAGGTCCTGCTGCAGGTGCTGGTTGAAGGCGTGCGCCACGAGGGTGCCGCCCGCGAACTGGGCGTCGATGCCGGGCGGGCTCAGCGACGCGGCCATCGCGTCCAGGTCGTTCAGCGTCGGGCCAGCGTCCCAGTCGACGAACACCGTCGCGAGGGCCTTCGTGCCGTCCTCGGACAGCAGTTGTCGCGCGGTCGCGGAATCCACCGACCAGTACGAGGTGACCGATCGCGTCGGCCAGGTCTGCTGGAAGTCGGCGAGGGTGCGCTGCACCTCGGGACCGATGTCCGCGGCCGTCCGACCGTCGGGAATCGTGTAGATCGCGACGATGTCGGGGGACTGCGGGCCGAGTTCCCTGCTGATCAGCGTGCCGACCTGTGCTGCTTCGCTGTTCGGGTCGAAATAGCCCTCCTGGCTCATCTTCCCGAATACCCCGAGGCCCCAGACGCCCGCGGCGAGCACCGCGAGCACCGCGAGTGCCAGCACCCACCATTTCCTCGCAACGACGAATGCGGCCCAGCGTGTCATGAAGTGGTGTCCTCGGGGGGTCGTGTGGTCGGCGGCGCCACGACTTTACAGACGTGACCGGCTGCCGGGGGCGCCGCCGAATGTGGTCTGGCGCACTGCCCGGGATCGGGGGACAGTGGACGGGTGGACCTCCCCGGCACGATGACCGGTTGGCGGGTGCGCGAGCCCGGACCGATGCGCGGCAGGCCGCTCGCGCGATTGACGATGCCGGTGCCGGATCCGGGACCCGACGAGTTGCTCCTCCGGGTGCGGGTGTGCGGGGTGTGCCGGACCGACCTGCATGTCGTGGAGGGGGACCTGGCGGTGCATGGGCCCTCCGTGGTCCCCGGTCACGAGGTGGTCGGGGAGATCGTGGCGTGGGGTGATCGGGTCGGTGCTCGTTACGGCCTTGGCGATCGGGTCGGGATCGGGTGGCTGCGCGGCACCTGCGGTGGGTGCCGGTATTGCCTGCGGGGCGACGAGAACCTGTGCCCCGACTCGCGGTACACCGGATGGGACGTCGACGGCGGGTACGCCCAGTACGCCGTCGTGCCCGCGGCCTTCGCGCACCGGTTGCCGGACGGCTACCTCGACGAGGAGGTGGCCCCGCTGCTGTGTGCGGGGATCATCGGCTACCGGGCGCTGCGGTGCGCTGCCGTCCCGGACGGCGGACGGCTGGGGATCTACGGGTTCGGCGGCAGCGCCCACCTGGCCGCGCAGGTCGCGTTGGCTCGCGGCGTCGAGGTGCACGTGATGACGCGCGGTGATCGGGCCAAGCGGCTGGCGCTCGACCTTGGGGTGGCGTCCGTGCAGGGAGCGGCGGATCCGCCGCCGGTGCCGCTGGATTCGGCGATCCTGTTCGCGCCGGTGGGTGCCCTGGTGCCCGCCGCGCTGGCCGCACTCGATAGGGGCGGCACCCTCGCAGTCGCGGGCATCCATCTGACTGACGTGCCGCGGCTGAACTATCGAAGCCACCTATTCCAGGAGCGGACGCTGCGGTCGGTCACCGCGAACACCCGCGACGACGCCCGCGAGTTCCTCGACTTCGCGGCCGGTCATCGGCTGCGGGTCACCGCCAACGCCTACGCCCTCGACGAGGCCGACCGCGCGCTCACCGATCTGAAGGAGGGGCGCGTCGTCGGCGCCGCGGTGCTGATTACCGGTTGACCCATCCCGCCGCCCCGTGCAAAATAGAACGCATGTTCGAAGCGCTTCCCCGCTTCGGGTTCGCCGACGGTTGTCCCGTCGGCGGAAACCGAACGGGAGGAGTGCACGGTGGGATGGCACAACGGTCCGCCGACCTGGTCGGAGCTGGAGCGGGTGCTCTCGGGGCGGCCGGGGCGCACCCCGCCCGAGGCCATGCACCCCGGCGACGGCAGCGACAGCCCGGCGTGGTCACGCAAGCGCGGCGCCTATCGGGCAGGCGGGATCGCCCCCGGGCCGGGGCCGGTCGTGCCCTACGCCGAACTGCACGCGCACTCCGCGTTCAGCTTCCTCGACGGCGCGGCGCAGCCGGAGGAGATGGTGGAGGAGGCGGTCCGGCTCGGCCTCGAGTCGATCGCGCTGACCGACCACGACGGCCTCTACGGCGTGGTCCGGTTCGCCGAGGCGGCCAAGGAGTTGCGGATGCGGACCGTCTTCGGCGCCGAACTGTCCCTCCCCGCGCAGGGTGCCGGGTCCGCGCCGCCGCGCACCGGGGTGCCGGACCCGGGCGGGAACCATCTGCTGGTGCTGGCCAGGGGGCGAGAGGGGTACCGGCGGCTGTCCCGGCAGATCGCCGCCGCGCACCTGGCCGGGGGGACTAAGGGGAAGCCGACCTACGACCTGGACGAGCTCACCGAGGCCGCCGGTGGGCACTGGCAGATCCTCACCGGGTGCCGCAAGGGGCACGTGCGTGCGGCGCTCGCATCCGGGGGAGTGTCCGCTGCCGAGGCCGAAGTGCGGGGCCTGGTCGAGAGATTCGGCGCGGACCGGGTGGCCGTCGAGTTGACCGTTCACGGGGTTGCCGAGGACGGGGAGCGCAACGCCGCGCTCGCGGATCTGGCCCGCCGCTGCGGGCTTCCCGTGGTCGCGACCACCGCCGCGCACTTCGCCGGACCCGACCGGGGGCGGCTCGCGATGGCGATGGCGGCGGTCCGCGCCAGGCAGTCCCTCGACGAGGCCGCCGGATGGCTCGCCCCCACCGGCGGCGCGCACCTGCGCTCCGGGGCCGAGATGGCCCGCCTGTTCGCCGACCACCCGTCTGCGGTCCCGACCGCGGCCGACCTCGGGCGGGAGTGCGCATTCGACCTCGCGCTCATCGCGCCGAAGCTGCCGCCGTTCGACGTGCCCGACGGGCACACCGAGGACACCTGGCTTCGGGAACTGGCGCTGTCCGGTGCCCGGCGCCGCTACGGCGCACCGGCCGACCGCCCCGATGCCTACCGGCAGATCGACCACGAACTGGGAATCGTTGCGCAACTGGGGTTCCCGGGCTACTTCCTGGTGGTGCACGACATCGTGTCGTTCTGCAAGCGCAGCGACATCCTCTGCCAGGGCCGGGGCTCGGCGGCCAATTCGGCGGTCTGCTACGCCATCGGCATCACCAACGTGGACCCGGTCGGCAACAAGCTGCTCTTCGAGCGGTTCCTGTCCCCGGAGCGGGACGGCCCGCCGGACATCGACGTGGACATCGAGTCGGACCGGCGGGAGGAGGCCATCCAGTACGTCTACCACCGGTACGGCCGCGAGTACGCCGCGCAGGTCGCCAACGTCATCACCTATCGCGGGAAGATGGCGGTCCGGGACATGGCCCGAGCCCTCGGCTACTCGCCGGGGCAGCAGGACGCGTGGAGCAAGCAGGTCAGCCGGTGGAGCGGCGTGAAGGACGAGGCAGGAACAGATATTCCGCCCGCCGTCCTCGACCTGGCCGGTCAGATCGAGGGCTTCCCCCGGCATCTCGGCATCCACTCCGGCGGCATGGTGATCTGCGACCGGCCGATCGCGGACGTCTGCCCGGTCGAGTGGGCGCGGATGGAGAACCGCAGCGTCCTGCAGTGGGACAAGGACGACTGCGCTGCGGTGGGGCTGGTCAAGTTCGACCTGCTCGGCCTCGGCATGCTGTCCGCGCTGCACTACATGATCGACCTGGTCGCCGAGCACAAGAACGTCGAGGTGGACCTCGCGCGCCTGGACCTGTCCGAGGCCGCCGTCTACGAGATGCTGTGCCGCGCCGACTCGGTCGGCGTGTTCCAGGTGGAGTCCCGGGCCCAGATGGCGACGCTGCCGCGGCTGAAGCCCCGCACGTTCTACGACCTGGTGGTGGAGGTGGCGCTGATCCGGCCGGGCCCGATTCAGGGCGGCTCGGTGCACCCCTACATCCGGCGCCGCAACGGCCGCGAACCCGTCACCTACGACCACCCCAGCCTGGAGCGCTCGCTGAGCCGGACCCTGGGGGTGCCGCTGTTTCAGGAACAGTTGATGCAGATGGCCGTCGACGTGGCCGGGTTCACCGCGGCGGAGGCCGACCGGCTGCGGCGGGCGATGGGATCGAAACGGTCCCCGCAGAAGATGGAACGGCTCCGCGGCAGGCTGTACGAGGGCATGCGCGAGCTGCACGGCATCACCGGGGAGGTCGCCGACCGGATATACGAGAAGCTGTACGCCTTCGCGAATTTCGGTTTCCCCGAGAGTCATTCGCAGTCGTTCGCGGCGCTGGTGTTCTATTCGGCGTGGTTCAAGCTGCACCACCCCGCGGCCTTCTGTGCCGGGCTGCTGCGCGCCCAGCCGATGGGGTTCTATTCGCCGCAGTCCCTGGTCGCCGACGCCCGCAGGCACGGGGTGGTGGTGCACGGCCCGGACGTCAACGCCTCCGGAGCCAACGCCGGCCTGGAGGGCGGGGGTGCCGAGGTCCGGCTCGGGCTGGGGGCGGTGCGGCACATCGGTACCGCGCTGGCGGAGCGGATCGTCACGGCGCGACAGGAGGGCGGGCCGTACGCGTCCCTGCTCGACCTCACCGGACGGGTGGAACTGACTACCGCGCAGGCGGAGTCGCTGGCCACGGCGGGTGCCCTTGCCGGTGTCGCCGGGACCCGCAGGCAGGCGCTGTGGGCGGCGGGGGCGGCGGCGGGCGAACGACCCGACCGGCTGCCCGGCACCGGCGCCTCGGTGCTTGCGCCGACGCTGCCCGGAATGAGCGACGTGGAGCTGGCCGCCGCCGACGTGTGGGCGACCGGAATCTCCCCAGACTCCTACCCGACCCAGTTCCTGCGGCCGCAGCTCGATGCGCTCGGCGTGGTCCCGGCGGCGCGGCTGCTGTCGGTGCCGGACGGGGACCGGGTGCTCGTCGGCGGCGCGGTCACGCACCGGCAGCGGCCAGCCACCGCGGCGGGGGTGACCTTCATCAACCTCGAGGACGAGACCGGGATGGTCAACGTGGTCTGCTCGGTGGGGTTGTGGGCGCGGTACCGCACCCTCGCGCACACCGCGCCTGCGCTGCTGGTGCGCGGGCGGGTGCAGAACGCGGAGGGCGCGGTGACGGTGGTCGCGGACCGGTTGCAGCGGATGGACCTGCGGATGACGGGGAAATCCCGGGACTTCCGGTGACCCGCGCCACCTCGACGCCGGGCGGGGAACACACCTCGACCCGTCGCCGTTCAGATACCCCAGGGGGTATGGTGTGGTGAACGAGCGAAGGGAGTCGACGTGAAGGTCGTCATCGTGGGTGGGGTCGCCGGTGGAATGTCCGCCGCGACCCGGTTGCGCCGACTGAACGAGGACGCGCGGATCGTGGTGTTCGAGCGGGGCGCGCACGTCTCGTTCGCGAACTGCGGCCTGCCGTACTACGCGGGCGGGGTGATTGAGGAGCGTGACGCCCTGCTGCTGCAGACGCCCGAGTCGCTCGCCGCCCGCTTCGACCTCGACGTGCGCGTGCACACCGAGGTGACCGCCGTCGACCCCACCGCGCGGACCGTCACCGTCCGCGACCTGCGCACCGGCGCCGAGGCCGTCGAGTCGTACGACGAGCTGGTGCTCAGCCCCGGCGCGAGCCCGATCGTCCCCGACCTGCCGGGTGTAGGGCGTGCCCTGGTGCTGCGCGACGTCGACGACGTCGACCGCCTCGTTGCCGCGCTGGATTCCGCCGCGGGCAGCGCGGTGATCGTCGGTGCGGGCTTCATCGGGGTCGAGCTGGCCGAGAATCTGCGCCGCCGCGACCTGGACGTCACGCTCGTCGAGCTCGCCGACCAGGTGCTCGCCCCGCTCGACCCGGAGATGGCGGCGCCCGTCGCGGACGAGTTGCGGGCCAACGGGGTGCGGATCGAACTCGGCACCCAGGTCGTCTCGATCGGCGCCGACGACGTGACCCTGGCCGATGGTCGGGTCCTCCCGGCCGAGGTGGTGGTGATGGCGATCGGCGTCCGTCCCGAATCCGGGCTCGCGGTCGCGGCCGGGATCGCCGTCGGCCCGCGTGGCGGCATCGCGGTCGACGACCGGATGCGCACCTCCGCCGACCGCGTATACGCGGTCGGTGACGCGGTGGAGAAGATCGACGCGGTGTCCGGGCAGACCGGCCTCGTTCCGCTGGCCAACCCGGCGAACCGGCAGGGCAGGCTCGTTGCGGACGTCATCTCCGGGTTGCCGGTGCGTCCGCGTCCCGTCGTCGGGACCGCGATCGTCGGCGTGTTCGCGCTGATGGCCGCGGCCGTCGGCTGGAACGAGAAGCGGCTGCGTGCCGCAGGTCGGCCGTACCGGGCGATCCACACCCACCCGCAGTCGCACGCCGGGTACTACCCGGGTGCCGAGGGCATGTCGCTCAAGCTGCTCGTCGACCCGGATACCGACACGATCCTCGGCGCCCAGGGCGTCGGCGGCGACGGGGTGGACAAGCGCATCGACGTGATCGCGACCGCAATGGTCGGCGGCATCACCGCATCCGAGCTCGCCGATCTCGAGCTGGCGTACGCGCCGCAGTTCGGGTCGGCGAAGGATCCGGTGAACATGCTCGGCTACGTCGCGGACAACCTGCGTGCCGGCACCGCCGCCACGATCCAGTGGCACGAACTCGACGCCGCGCTGGCGGCCGGGGCCACGCTCGTCGACGTGCGCACCCCCGCGGAGTTCGCGACCGGGTCGATCCCCGGGGCGGTGAACATCGAACTCGACGCGCTGCGGTCGCGGGCCGGCGAGCTGCCTGTCGGGGAGATCGTCGTGCACTGCCAGGTCGGCCAGCGCGGGCACACCGCGGCCCGGCTGCTGCGTCAGCTCGGCCGCGACGTCCGCAACCTGGACGGCGGCTACCGCACCTGGCTCGCCGGCCGGTCACGCACCGACATCCTGGTCTGAGTCGCGAGGCAGCCCCGGTTCGCCGGGGCTTTTCTCGGCCCACCCATATACCCCCACCCGTATTCTGTGAAGGGTTCAGAAAGTCATGACCACCACCGACACCCACGCACCACCGGTACCGGGGCACGAACTGATGGCCCGGCTCGGCGCCACCATGGCCGACCGCTTCCGCCTCGTCGTCCTCGCCTGGATCGCCGTCGTCGTCGCGCTCGGCGCCGCCGCGCCGAGCGTGTTCAGTTCGCTCGCCGGCGCTGGCTGGCAGGCCAACGGTTCCGAGTCCGTCCAGGTCCGCGAACTCGCTCAGGAACAATTCGGTGGCACCGGGTCCGACGCCATCCAGGTCGTCGTGCACTCGCCGACCCGCACCGTCGACGACCCCGAGATGGCGGCCGCGATCGCCGGCGTCACCGACGTCCTGAACGCGGACGACCGCATCTCCGAGGTGGTGCCGCCGCGGCCGGGCATGACGATCAGCCCCGACGGGCACACCGCGATCGTGCTCGGCGGCGCAGGCGCCGACCCGAACGCCATGGTCACCGCGGCCGGTGACCTCGCCGACCCCCTCGCCGCGGTCGCGGGAGAGGGGATCGAGATCCACCCGACCGGCGCGTCGGCGTTGTGGAGCGACTTCAACGCCGCCAATCACGACGCGATGATCAAGGCCGAGATGCTGTCCTGGCCGGTCACCCTCGCGATCATGGTGCTGGCGTTCGGCTCGCTCGTCGCCGCCGGTCTACCGCTGCTGCTGACGATGGCCGGGCTGATCGCGTCCGCGGGCGCGCTGGTGTTGCTGAACGAACTCACGCCGATCTCGGTGTGGGCAATGAACTTCGCGATGATGTTCGCCCTCGCGCTCGGTATCGACTACGCGCTGTTCCTGGTCGTCCGGTTCCGGGACGCGCTGCGCGGCGGGGCGAGTGCCCGGCTGGCGGTCGCGCAGACGATGGCGACCGCGGGCAAGGCGGTGCTGCTGTCCGGGCTGACCGTGCTCGTCAGCCTGTCCGCGGTGCTGTTGGTGCCCGCTCCCGCGGTGCGGACGATGGCGGTCGGGATCATGCTGGCGGTGCTGTTCGTGCTCGCCGCGACCCTGACGCTGCTTCCCGCGGTGCTGGGCAGGCTCGGCGGCAAGATCAACGCGGGATCACTGCCCTACGCGAAGCGTCAGGAACACCGGTCGCCGCTGTTCGCCCGCTGGGGTGGGGTGGTGCACCGCAGGCCGTGGCCGCTGGCGCTCGGCGCCCTCGCCGTCCTTGCGCTGCTGTCGATCCCGGTGTTCGGGCTGAAGGTCGCGATGCCGTCGATCCAGGTGGTCCCGGAGGACGCCGCGGTGCGGCAGGGCTACGAGATCGTGCAGGAGCAGATGGGTGCGGGCGTGCCCGGCACGCTGCAGATCGTCGCGGATGCCCGGGACGCCGACGAGGTGGCCCGGGCCGCCGCCGCCACCGACGGCGTGGCAATGGTGAGCCCGGCCGTGTACTCCTCGGGTGACTCCGGTCTGGTGCTGGTGCAGGCGGTGCCGGACGTCGACCCGTCCGATCCGGCGCTCGCGGACACCCTGGACCGGCTGCGCACCGACCTGCCCGCGTCCGCGCTCGTCGGCGGCGTTCCCGCCGAGAACCTCGACCTGCAGCAGACGCTGAACGACTACCTACCGATCGTGATGGCGGTGATCCTGGTGCTCGGCTTCCTGCTGCTGCTGGTCGCGCTGCGCGCCCCGCTGGTGGCGCTGCTGGGCACGGTCGTCAGCCTGCTGTCCACCGGTGCCGCGTTCGGTGTCGCGACGCTGATCTTCCAGGACGGGCACGGCGCCGCGCTGCTCGGCTTCGAGCCGCAGGGCTTCCTCGATGGCTGGGGTCCGGTGTTCTTCTTCGCGATGATCTTTGCGATCGCGATGGACTACACGGTATTTCTGCTCTCCACCGTCAAGGAGCACTACGAGCGCACCGGCGACGCCGCGGCCGCTCAGGTCGAGGGCATGGCGCACTCGGGTCGGGTCATCTTCGCCGCTGCCGCGGTGATGGTCGGCGTGTTCTTCAGCTTCGCGCTGGCGCAGCCGCTGCCGCCGAAGGAGATGGGCATCATCCTCGGTGTCGCGGTGCTGCTGGACGCGGCGGCGATCCGACTGGTGCTACTGCCTGCGCTGCTGCGCATCACCGGCCAGGCGGCGTGGTGGTCACCGGCGTGGCTGCGCAGGCTGCTGCCGGAGATCAGCTTCTCGCACTGACGTCAGTGCTCCGGATCGGGTTCGGTGTACTCGTCCGGCCCCGGTTCGGTGTCCGATCCGGGGTCACGGTCGTCGTCGAGTGCACCGACCGCGATGCCGTATGGGAGGAACCGGACCCGGCGGCGCGGGTCGGTGTTGGACTTGTTGGCGCGCAGCGCGTCGAGTTCGGTCGCGTGGATCTGTTCGACCGTTGCTGCGCCGTCGTCTCCGACGACGAAGATCGCCCACACCCCGTCGCCGGTCTCGCCGGTGGTTCGCCGTCGACGCGGGTAGGTCACCGTGCTGGCGGGGCCGTGGTGGGTTGTCCACTCAAGCCCGGCATCGCCGATGATGTCGCCGATCCGGTCGACGGTCTCACGGATGCCCTCCCCGACCTGCCTCGCCAGGCGGTCGAGGTCGTCGGGATCGAATCCGAAGGGGCCATTGCTGGTCATGGAGGTCTCCTGTGGTCGTGGACGGGGGAGCGTTCGCCTCTGTGCCTCCAGTGTGGGCGTGTCACGGCCGCCCCGCCACGAGATCCGTCAAATACCCCGAGGGGTACCCTGGGGGTATCGGGACGTCGAGAGAAAGTGCAGGTGCCGAAAGATGACCGGAGACGAGGAGAGCATCGCCCAGGTGCTCAACCGATTGCGCCGGGCACAGGGACAGTTGGCGGGCGTGATCTCGATGATCGAGGACGGCCGCGACTGCAAGGACGTGGTCACCCAGCTCGCCGCGGTCTCCCGAGCGCTGGACCGCGCAGGCTTCAAGATCGTCGCGACCGGCCTGCGTGACTGCCTGCAGGGCGCCAGCAGGGAGAACCAGGAACCGATGACCGAGGCGGAGCTCGAGAAGCTCTTCCTCACACTGGCGTGACCGAGATGGACGCCGCGGCCTGGGACGAGCGCTACCGGGACCGGCCGGACCCGTGGGGCGGCGAACCCGCGGAGACCGTCCGCCAGCGGCTGGCTGGCGCGTCCCCGGGGCATGCGGTGGACCTGGCCTGCGGGGACGGCAGGCACGCCCGCTGGCTGGCCCGCCAGGGGTGGCGGGTCACCGCCGTCGACCACTCCGAGGTCGCGATCGAACAGGCCCGCGCCAAGGACCCCGCCGGCCGGATCGACTGGCGGGTAGGCGATGTCACGAACCTGGTTCCGGACGGCGCCGCTGACCTGGTGCTGATCAGCTTCCTGCACCTGCCGATCCCGCAGCTGCAGGCGCTGATCGCGACGGCAGCGCGGTGGCTCGACCCGGGCGGGCGCCTGCTGTACCTGGGACACTCGATCGACAACCATCACCGCGGGACCGGCGGCCCACCGGACCCGACCATCCTGCCCGGCATCGCGGACCTCGCACCGGCCGCGCGGGGGCTGCGCGTCGACGCGCTCGAACACGTCCTGCGGCAGCAGGGCGACGGTACCGCCATCGACATCCTGCTCGAGTGCGGTCCGTGGGAGCAGCCCGAACACCACTGAGAAGGGAAGACGCACCATGGAACTCGGCATCGGAATCACCCTCACCGCGGACTTCGACGACGCGGTCGCCCGCACCAGGGACGCGCTGCAGCAGCAGGGGTTCGGCGTGCTCACCGAGATCGACATGCAGGCAACGCTGAAGGCGAAGATCGGCGCGGACCTGGACCGCTACCTCATCCTCGGCGCGTGCAATCCCGGACTGGCGAACCGGGCGGTCGGCGCCGACCCGCGGATCGGGCTGCTGCTGCCCTGCAATGTGGTGGTGCGGGCCGACGGTGACGCGGTGGTCGTTGAGGCGATGAACCCCCGGCTGATGGTCGAGGTCACCGGCAACCCGCAGCTCGCTGCCGTCGCCGACGAGGCGGCCGAACTGCTGGAGGCGGCGGTCGACGCGCTTCGCGCCTGACGTTCGATCCGCCGCGGCGGGCGCGTAGATTGCACTCTGTTCGTCACCGAATGGAGTGCGCATGTCTGTGGGAATTGGGGTCCGAATCGGCAGCCTGGTGTCGACGCTGGTTGTCGCGTCGAACGAGCCAGGCACCCCCGATCCGATCGTCATCGTCCGGGACACCGTGCTCTACGTTTGTTCAAACGGCGAGGTGGTCCTCGGGGGCGGCGATCCGCCGGAGGGTACCGAGTTCGTCGCAACGGTGTCGGGATTCGTTGGCCGAGTCGGAGATCCGGAAGGCATCGCCGCCAGTGACGGGACCCGGTATCGCGCCGAGGACGTCGTCGCGTCCGCGATGCGCGGACTGGTGCGCGAGTGTGAGCCCCTCCCCACCTTCGGCGGCCGCGACGGCGGCGCACCGACCGTGGTCGCCGCGTACCCGTCCATGTGGGACGGCGACCTCGTTGCGGACCTGCGCAACTCACTGAACTATGCGGGCCTGAACGATCTTTCGCTCGTCTCCGATGCGGAGGCGGCCTGCGCCTGGTTCGAGTCCGAGGTTGCCGAGAAGCCCGGCCAGCTGATCGGCAGCTATCACGTCGACGACGCGGGCGCGACGGTCACCCTGGTCCGGTCCGGAGTGTCCAGCGGCCGCTCGTTTTGGTTCGCCGCGGGCCGCGGATCGTCGCCGACCGCGCAGTTGTCCACCGCGCTCGGCGCATTCGGCTGGCTGCCGTCGAACCTGGACGCGGTGGTGGTGACCGGCGACGGACTGGTCGCCCGCGACGATGTCGCGCTGCGGGGGGTTGCCGACGCGCTCGCAGGCAAGTTCGGGGTGCACGTCGTCGTCGGCCCGGGGCCGGAGCAGGCCGCGGCGCTCGGTGCCGCGATCCTCGCCGCCGGGTTCCGCAGCTCCACCCGGCCGAACAAGCCGATCGGATTGCCGCCGTCCTACGACGTGACCGAGGTGTTGACCGCGATCCGGGGTCCGCTGCTGCCGCCCGAACTGACGGCGGAGGCGGCCGCGTCGGGTGCGGCGGCGGACGAGACGGTCACCCCGGACGTGGTGGTGATCGAGGCGGGGGCCAGCGCGGCGGCGGTCGCGACGGTCCTGCCCGAGGCGGCCACCGCCGCCGCGGACCCCGAGCCGGTCGGCAGGGACGCCGCCGTAATTTCGGGCGGCACCGCCGCCGTGCCCTCGGGCGGCACCGCCGCCGTGATCTCGGGCGACGATGACCCCGACTCGGAGCCGGGACCCGCCGGGCGAATCCTGCTGTGGGTGCTCGTCATCCTCGCGGGGGTCGCCCTGATCGTGGCGGCGCTGGCGGTCGTCGTCCTCTGATCCGGGTGGGCAGCTCACGGTTGTCACCCCACAAGCGCTGTTTGTTGCCGAGGTAGTCTGGCGGCCATGCCGCTCTCGCCCCGGGTCCCCGAACTGGCCGCACTCGACGTGCTGGTTTCCGTCGCCCGGCTGGGCAGCATGGGGGCGGCCGGACGCGAGCACGGCCTCAGTCAGCAGGCCGTCAGCGCCCGGGTCCGGTCAGCCGAACGGCAGCTCGGCATCAAGGTGTTCGACCGCACCACCACCGGCGTCACCCCCACCTACGAGGGCGGCCTGGTGCTGGAATGGGCCACCGGAACACTCACCGCCGCAGAACATCTCGCCTCCGGCGTCTCCGCGCTCCGGGGGGAGCGGGAAGCGAACCTCACCGTTGCCGCGAGCATGACCATCGCCGAGTACCTGGTCCCGGCGTGGACCGTGACGATGCGCCGCAAGAACCCGAAGGTGGTGACCTCGGTGCGGCTGCTCAACTCCGCCGACGTCGCCGCCCACGTCCTCGGCGGTGACGCCGACCTCGGCTTCGTGGAGGGGCCCGAGGTGCCCGCGGGTCTCGACGCGCGGGAGGTGGCCCGCGACGAGCTGGTGGTCGTTGTTCCGCCCGGCCACCCGTGGGCCCGGTCCGGGCCGATCTCGCCCGCCGAACTCGCCCGCACCCCGCTGATCCAGCGGGAGTTCGGGTCCGGTACCCGCACCACCCTCGAGCAGGCCGTCCCGGGATGCGTGGCACCGCTGCTCGAGTTGACGTCCTGCACCGCCGTCAAGGCCGCCGTCGTCGCGGGCAACGCCCCCGCCGTGGTCTCGTCGCTGGCGGTCGCGGCGGACCTGACGGACGGCCGCCTCGTCGGCGTCGCGCTCGAGGGCCTGCGGATTCCGCGGCGGCTGCTCGCCGTCTGGGATCGCGACCGCGGGGTCCGCGGGTCCGCCCGCGAGTTCCTCGACATCGCGGCCGGGGCGCGGTGACCGCGTCCGGCTATTCGCTTCCGGCGCTGTGTCGCCTATTCGCCTCCCGCGCTGTGTCGTCTATTCGCCTCCCGCGAAGCCGTGCTGGCGCCAGGCCTCGTAGGTGACGACGGCGGCCGCGTTGGACAGGTTCAGTGACCGGCGGCCCGGCACCATCGGGATCCGCACCCGGTCGGTGACGTGCGGGTCCGCCAACACCTCCTCCGACAGGCCCGTCGGCTCCGGCCCGAATAGCAGCACGTCACCCGGCAGGTAGGCGATGTCGGCGTATCCGGTGCTCGCGTGCGCGGTGAACGCGAACACCCGCTGCGGGGACAGCGCCGCCCACGCCGCGGACAGGTCCGCGTGCACGGTCACCGACGCCAGGTCGTGGTAGTCCAGTCCGGCCCGGCGCAGCTTCGGCTCGGAGAGATCGAACCCGAGCGGCCCGACGAGGTGCAGTTCGCACCCGGTGCCGGCGACCATCCGGATCGCGTTGCCGGTGTTGGGTGGGATGCGGGGCTCATGGAACATCACTCGGAACACGGCGTTCAGCTTGCCACCGCGGCGGCGAGCCGCAGCGAACGGGCTGTTGCCGGGCAGGCCTCTCGGGCGATGCCGCGATAACCACCCGTTCGGCGCCGACCCGCCGGCCGAAACGTGTCGGTGGGCCGTGCGACCCTCTCCCACGAAACATCAGCGCACCGAAATCCGGTGGCGTGGCACCGCGGGGGAGCAGTAGGTTCGGGATCCTCCCCTGGCGTGCCGTCGGCCGCCGGCGTGACCCAGCTCCCACCACCCGAAAGGTCAATCGTGACCGAGTCCACCCGTCTCGACACCGCCGACGGGCCCGCCGTCGGCGACCGCATCGAGCGGCGACACCTCCAGGTGATCGGCGTCCTGCTGGTCGCCACCTTCGTCGTGATCCTCAACGAGACGGTGATGTCCATCGCCATCCCGGTCCTCCAGGTCGAACTGGGTGTGCCGCCGAGCGTCGGGCAGTGGCTCACGACCGCGTTCATGCTCACGATGGCGGTGATCATCCCGCTCACCGGCTATCTCATCCAGCGCATCCCCACCCGCTCGCTGTACCTGCTCGCGATGTCGCTGTTCACGGCGGGAACCCTGATCGCGTTCGCCGCACCCGGATTCGGGGTGCTGCTGATCGCCAGGATCGTGCAGGCATCGGGGACGGCCATCATGCTGCCGCTGCTGATGACCACGGTCATGACCCTGGTTCCGCCCGCCCGCCGGGGCGCGATGATGGGCAACATCTCGATCGTGATCGCGGTGGCGCCCGCGCTCGGACCGACCATGTCGGGATTCATCCTCGACCACTTCGGGTGGCGGTGGATCTTCGGGTTCGTTGCCCCGTTCGCCGTGGTGGCGTTGGTCGTCGGCGCACGGTTCGTGGTGTCGGTGTCCGAGACGTCGGCGGCGCGCGTCGACCTGATGTCCGTCCCGCTCGCGGTGCTCGGATTCGGTGGCCTGGTGTACGGATTGGTGGGCATCGGCGAGTCCGCGCAGGGATCCTCGACCACCCCGGCGTGGGTGCCGTTCCTGATCGGTGCGGCCGCGCTGGCCGGCTTCATCGCCCGACAGTCGCGGCTGCAACGCGAGGACCGGGCGCTGCTGGACCTGCGGGTGTTCGGCTCCCGCCAGTTCACCATCTCCGTCGTCGCGATGCTGGTCGGCATGGCGACGATGATGGGTACCTTCATCATCGTCCCGTACTTCGCGCAGTCGGTGCTGCACCTCGACCCGTTCGAAACGGGCCTCATCACCCTCCCCGGCGGCCTGCTGATGGGTATCGCGGGGCCGATCGTCGGCCGCGTCTACGACCGGCGGGGCCCGCTCGTGCTGGTGGTCCCCGGATCGATCCTCGTCAGCATCGGTGTGTGGATGCTGATCGCGGTGAGCGCTTCGACGTCGCTGTGGTGGCTGCTGCTGTCCAACATCGCCCTGTGCCTCGGCCTCGCCGCGACCTTCACGCCGCTGATGACCTCCGGGTTGGGGTCGGTGGCCCCGCACCTCTACGCGCACGGCTCGGCGGTGGTTGGCACCTTCCAGCAGGTGGCTGGCGCCGCGGGCACGGCCATGTTCGTCACGGTGATGACGGTGGTCGCCTCGCGATCCGGAGCGGACGCCGAATCGCCCGACGCGATCGTTGAGGGGGTGCGGGCGGTCTTCCTCGTCGCGGGCATCCTGTCGTTCGTGCTGATCGCGGCGTGCCTGTTCGTTCGCAGGCCCGCGGACGCGCAGCAGGCGGCCGACCATCCGGTGCCCGAGCCAGCCCTGGAACGGTGACCAGCGGAGGAGATCGACGAATGCGTCGACGCGGACCTCTCCGACGCGCGGTGGTCCCCGGCGGCACCGGGTGCCGCACGCGTCCCCGGCTCCCGGTGCCGGGGACGCGTGCGGCGGGGGCTCACGGCGCGGGGTACGCCCGCGGCAGCTCCATCCCGCGCTCGGCCAGCACGGCCCGCAGTCGGGTCGGGTAGTTGGTGATGATGCCGTCGACCCCCAGGTCGATCAGCGCGTGCATCCGGGCGGGATCGTCGACGGTCCACGGGACCACGACGCGACCCGCCTCGTGCGCGCCGGTGACGAGCGCCTCGTCCACCAGGCTGTGCGAGGGCGACATCACGTCGGCGCCCAACTGCTCCGCGGCCTCGAAGATGTCGCCGCCGACGGCGTCGTAGTCGACGGGGCCGGTCCAGGCCGAGCCCGGGACCCACTTGGGCTCG
The DNA here is from genome assembly GCF_053609225.1 of Rhodococcus sp. NPDC054953. Lineage (NCBI taxonomy): Bacteria > Bacillati > Actinomycetota > Actinomycetes > Mycobacteriales > Nocardiaceae > Rhodococcus > Rhodococcus sp. NPDC054953. The sequence goes on from NZ_JBSGXD010000001.1 coordinate 291,206, forward strand.
TTCCACAGCATCACCAGCGGAATGGACGGCTCCGCGGCGCGCACCAGCGGCAGTGACCGCCAGTCGAAGCTCTGGATCATTACCCGGTCGACGACGTCCGCGGCGCGGACCTCGTCGAGGATCGCGTCGACGTACTCCTCGGGCTCCGCGGTGAGCTCGCGGCGGTCCGCCTCGATCTTCGTCTCGATGTTGAAGTGCACGTCCGCCCCGTGCGCGGCGGCGAGCGTGAAGACCTCGCGCAGCTGGATCAGCTTGTTGCCCTCGATCGTCTCGGCGTCCGGGTGTGCGGCGAGCTTCTTGTCGCAGTCGAGGGTCTGGAGCTGGGCCCAGGTGAGGTCGTGGATGGCGTCGCCGACGTACGGGAACTGCGGGTCGTTCTCGGTGGCCGCCGCGGTGTCCGAGCACTTGTTCGACGAGATGGTCGCGTCGTGCCACACCACGGGGACGCCGTCGGCACTCATCACGACGTCCAGTTCGAGCGTCGTCACCCCCAGTTCGAGGGCCTTCCGGAACGCGGGCAGCGACTCCTCGATCGTCTCGCCCATGCCGCCGCGGTGCGCCTGCAGGTCGAAGCCGGCAGGAAGGGTGGTGCCGGGCCCGGCCAGGGAGCCGGTGCCGCTCGAACCGGTCCCGAACATGCCGACGAGGTCGTCGAGCGGGTTCGGGGCGGCCTGCGCGGCGGCGGTGCCCAGCGTGGTGACGGCAACGGCGGCGGCTGCGACGGCTGCGCCGCGCACCAACAGGGCCGGACGGCGTCCACCGGGACGTCGACTGTGCGACATGGAAGTCCTTTCGCGTACGAAGGCGCCCGGATCGGGCGCTCGTCACAGGACGCTAGTGAGCGAAAACATCGAAATCGACTCGTGCGCAGGGAGTTCGGTAGGGTTTCACGACGTCGTCGTGTGGTGGTCGCGTCGTCGTCGGCGGGAGTTCACCGCGTCGGCCGGACCGCCCGCCCGCCCGCGGACGTCGGTACCGCCCGTCCCGCCCGTCGGTGCGGCAGGGCAGTATCGGGGTATGGCGCAGGAGCAGATTCAGGAGTTCGTCGGCGTGGACTACTCGGATGCGCGGCTCGCGGGTCAACACTGGGTGGACCGGCACTACACCGGGTGCACCTTCCGGGACGCCGACCTCAGCGAACTGCGCACCGAGCGGGTGGTGTTCACCGACTGCGACTTCACCGGCGCGGACCTGTCCGGGTCCGTGCACCGGGTCGCCGCCTTCCGGTCCTGCGACTTCGTGCGGGCCACGTTGTGGCACAGCGAATTTCACAGTTCCACGATGTTGGGGTCGAGGTTCGAGCAGTGTCGGCTGCGCCCGATCGAATTCGACGAGGTCGACTTCACCCTGGCCTCCCTCGGCGGGGCGGATCTGCGCGGCGTCGACTTCACCGACTGCCGGCTGCGGGAGGCGAACCTCGTCGAGACGGACCTGCGGGAGACCGCGCTGCGGGCGGTGGACCTGCACGGTGCCCGCACCTTCGGTCTGCGCCTGGACGGGGCGGACCTGCGCGGCGCGCACGCCGACGCCTCGCTGTGGACCACCGCAAAACTCGCCGGAGCCAAGATCGATCTGACTCAGGCCGTCGCGATGGCCGCCGCGCACGGCCTCGTGGTCGGGGAGTGACGGCGGGTCAGCGGACGAACTCGCGGGCAAGCAGGTCCATCAGCAGGCCGTCGTCCCAGCTGCCGTCGTGCCGCATCGCATACTCGCGCATCACCCCGACATCCCGGAAACCGACCTTGCGGTAGCAGCCGATCGCCGCCGTGTTCGACACCGTCGGGTCGATCACCAGACGGTGATGGTGGTGGTCGTCGATCAGGTGCGCGCACAGCACCCGCACCACCTCGGTTCCGAGGCCGCGACCCTGCGCCTCGGCGGACAGAAACAGGTCGAGGCCCGCGCGGCGGTACTCCGGATCGGGCTCGGCGTACCACTGCGCGTAGCCGACGATCACCCCGTCCGCGAGCACCGTGTACCGGGTGGTGTTCGGTTCCGCCGCGTCGGGCCAGTCGTCGTCCGGCATCTGCCACCAGCGCCGCACCTCGGGCTCCCGGTGGATCTCCCGTAGCCGGGTCCGGTGCTCGGCGGTCAGCGGGGTCAGCAGCACCCGCGGACCCCGCAATTCCGGCGCGAGTTCAGGACTGTGTGCCATGAGTCCAGTCTTACCTGAAACAATGGTCGCCGTGACTGCGACGATCCTGGATGGCAAGGCAACCCGCGACGAGATCTTCATCGACCTGAAGGCCCGGGTGGACGCACTCAGGGCCAAGGGCATCACCCCCGGACTGGGCACCGTCCTGGTCGGCGACGACCCCGGCTCCGCGTCGTATGTGCGCGGCAAGCACGCGGACTGCGCGAAGGTCGGGATCAACTCGCTGCGCCGCGACCTGCCCGCCGACATCACCCAGTCCGAGCTCGAGGCCGTCATCGACGAGCTCAACGCCAACGACGAGTGCACCGGCTACATCGTGCAGCTGCCGCTGCCCAAGCACCTCGACGAGAACGCCGCCCTTGAGCGCATCGACCCGGACAAGGACGCGGACGGGCTGCACCCGGTGAACCTGGGCCGGTTGGTGCTCGGCAAGGACGCCACCCTGCCGTGCACCCCGCGCGGGGTCGTGCACCTGCTGCGCCGGTACGACGTGCCGATCGACGGCGCCCGCGTCACCGTCGTCGGCCGCGGTGTCACCATCGGCCGCCCGATCGGGCTGCTGCTGACCCGCCGGTCCGAGAATGCCACCGTCACCCTCTGCCACACCGGCACCAAGGACCTGGCCGCCGAGGTGCGCCGCGCCGACATCGTCGTCGCCGCCGCGGGTGTCGCTGGCCTGATCACCGCGGACATGGTCAAGCCGGGTGCCGCGGTCCTCGACGTGGGGGTGTCCCGCACCGCGGACGGGCTGCGCGGAGACGTCGCCGACGGGGTGCGTGAGGTCGCCGGATTCCTCTCCCCAAACCCCGGCGGTGTCGGCCCGCTGACCCGGGCGTTCCTGCTCAGCAACGTGGTCGAGCGGGCCGAGCAGCTCGCGGCCGAGTCGGCCTGACCGCCGGTGAACGCCTCGGCTGGCACCCCGGCCCGTGAGCCGGGGTTCGCGCGCCGGAACCTGCCGCTGCTCGTGGTGGCCGCGGTGGTTCTGGTCGGCGTCGGATTCGTGCTCGCCGATCGGTGGCGGCGCGGGGCCTTCGTCTTCGGGATCGCGACACTGCTGGCGGCCGGGTTCCGGCTCTGCCTGCAACCGGAGGAGGTCGGCCTGCTCGCCGTGCGCGGGCAGCCCTTCGACGTGGCCGCCCTCACCCTCGTCGGTGGCACCATCGTCTGGCTCGCGGTCTCGATCGACCCGCTCGGGACCGGCTGAGCCGCGGCCGCGCCCCGAGGGGCGGCGGCTACCGGGCGGGGCGCGCGGTCCTGGCCAGCCCCAGGGTCTCGGCAACCAGTTCGGTCACCCACGCGACCTCGGTGAGGAAGCCGTCGTGCCCCGCCGGCGAGTGCACCACTCGGGTGCCGTCGCACCCGGGGAGCAGATTCGCCATCTCCTCGATCTGGTGCAGCGGCATGATCCGGTCGGAGTCGATGGCGCCGACGACCACCGGCACCGGCGTCGAGGACAGCGCGGCGGCGATGCCGCCGCGGCCCCGGCCGACGTCGTGCTTGTTGGCGCAGTGGGTGAGCGCGACGAACGAGCCGGCGTCGAAGGTCGCCACCAGCTTGGACGCGCAATGCTCGAGGTAGCTCTGCACCGCGTACCGGCCGCCGGTCCAGATGTCCTCGCCGTCCTGCTCGGCGTTCTCGAACTGGTCGTCGAGGGCGGCCGCGCCGCGGTACGTCAGGTGCGCGAACCGGCGGGCGATGTTCAGCCCGTTGTCCGGCGAGGTGCCGGTGCCGTAGTAGTCGCCGCCATGCCAGTTCGGGTCCGACGCGATGACATCGATCTGGGCGGTGTGGCCGCCGATCTGGTCCGCGGTGGCCCGCGGGCTGACCGCCAGCAGCAGCGCCGATGCGATCCGGTCCGGGTGGCCGATGATCCACTCCAGGGCGCGCATGCCGCCGAGCGAGCCGCCGACGACCGCGGCGAACCGGTCGATACCCAGCAGGTCCGCCAGCGCCCGTTCCGTCTCGACCTGGTCGCGGACCGAGATCGCGGGAAACCGCGAGCCCCAGGCGCGCCCGTCCGGTGCCGGTGACGCGGGCCCGGTCGTTCCGCGGCAGCTGCCGAGGGCGTTGGTGACGAGCACGCACCACTCGTCGGTGTCGATCGGGGCACCGGGCCCGACCATGCCCTGCCACCAGCCGGGGGTGGGATGGGCGTCATCCGCGGGCCCGATCACGTGCGAGTCGCCGGTCAGCGCGTGCTCGATCAACACGATGTTGTCGAGGTCGCGGCTCGGCTCACCCCAGCACTGGACGGCGACCGTGACGTCGGGCAGCTGCCCGCCCGACTCGAGCGGCAGGGTGCCGATCCCGAGATGGACCACCGTTCCGTCGGTCGGTGGAAAGTCCACCAGCGGCCGGGGGAGCGGCCGGGTGGTGGTCGAGGCGGAAGCTGTAGGGAGCACGGCGCGATGTTATCGAGCCGAGACACGCGCGATGGAGCATTCGCGAAACTGCGTCCCGCCCGCCGGTCAGCCGGTGCGCCCGGCGCGCGCCAGCTCCATCGTCTCGCCGAGCAGCCCGCGCACCCACGCGGCCTCGGTGAGGAACCCGTCGTGGCCGTCCGCGGAGTGGACCACCCGCAGCCCGTCACAGCCCGGCAGCAGGTCCGCGAGTTCCTCGAGCTGCCGCAGCGGGAACAGCCGATCGGAGTCGATGCCGCCGACGACAACCGGGACCGGGGTCGCGGTGAGGGCGGCCGCGACGCCACCGCGGCCGCGGCCGACGTCGTGCCGGTTGATGACGTCGGTGAGCACCACGTAGCTGCCGGGGTCGAACCGGGAGGTCAGTTTCCTCGCCTGATGGTCGAGATAGCTCTGCACCGCGTACCGGCCGCCCGCCCCGGGATCCTCACCCGGCTGGGGATCGTTCGCGAAGCGCCCGTCCAGGCCCGCGTCGCCGCGGTAGGTCAGGTGTGCGATCTTGCGGGCGAGGGCCAGCCCGGCCCGGGGGGAGCGCCCGGTGCCGTGGTAGTCGCCGCCCTGCCAGTCGGGGTCGGCGGTGATGGCCGCGATCTGGGTGGTCTGGGTGCCGATCTGGTCGGCGGTGGCGCGCGCTCCGACCGCCAACACCAGCGCGGACCGCACCCGGTTCGGGTGTCCGGCCATCCACTCGAGGGCGCGCATGCCGCCCATCGAGCCGCCGATGACCGCCGCGAAGCGGTCCACCCCGAGCAGGTCCGCGAGCACGACCTCGGCGGCGACCTGGTCGCGGATGGAGATCGCCGGGAACCGGGAGCCCCACGCGGCACGGTCCGGTGCCGGCGATGCCGGGCCGGTGGATCCGTCGCATCCGCCGAGCACGTTCGCGGTGACGACACACCATTCCTCGGTGTCCAGCGGCGCGCCGGGGCCGACCTGGTCGTTCCACCAACCGGCGGTGGCGGATCCCTGTCCGGCCTCGCCGGTGACGTGCGAATCGCCGGTGAGCGCGTGCTCGACCAGCACGATGTTGTCGCGCGCTGCGGTTGGGGTGCCCCAGCACTGCACGGCGAGGACGACATCGGGCAGCACGGACCCGCTCTCGAGGCGCAGCGCGCCGATGCCGACCGTGACTCGGGTCCCGTCCGTCGGGAGCAGCCAGGACGCCCCGGGGGCGCCCGGTGCGGACTGCTCGTTCGATGCGGCGATCGTGGGCGGCGAGTCGGGGACGGGCACGATTCCCCATGCTAATGATCGGGGTGCGGGCCGCCAAACACCGCGGGTGTGTCGCGTCGACGGATCCGCTATCGGACCCGGCAGCCCGCCCGATGCGCCCGCGCCAGGGCCATCGTCTCGCCGAGCAGGGTGGTGACCCACGCCGCCTCGGTGAGGAAGCCGTCGTGCCCGTCCTTCGAATGCACCACCCGCAGGCCCTCGCAGCCGGCGAGGTGGTCCGCGATCTCCCGCTGCTGCCACAGCGGATACAGCCGATCCGAGTCGACCCCGCCGACGATCGTCGGCACGGTGCACGCCGCAAGGGCTGCTTCCACGCCGCCGCGGCCGCGGCCGACGTCGTGCCGGTTCATCGCCTCGGACAACAGCACGTAGGTGGCCGGATCGAAGCGGGTGACCAGCTTCGCCGCCTGATGCTCGAGGTAGCTTTGCACCGCGTAGCGGCCACCGTGGCGCGGGTCCTCACCGTCCTGCGCGGCGTTCCGGAACCGGGAGTCGAGTTCGCCCTCGGTGCGGTACGTCAGGTGCGCGATGCGGCGGGCGATGCCGAGACCGGCCTCCGGCGAGCGTCCGGTGCCGTGGTAGTCGCCGCCCTGCCAGTCGGCGTCGGCGGTGATGGCCGCCATCTGCGTGGTCTGGGTGCCGATCTGGTCGGCGGTGGCGCGGGCGCCGACCGCGAGGACGAGCGCGGCCGTCACCCGGTCCGGGTGGCCGACGATCCACTCCAGGGTGCGCATGCCGCCCATCGACCCGCCGAGGACGGCCGCGAACCGCTCGATTCCCAGCCGGTCCGCGAGCGCCACCTCGGCGGTCACCTGGTCGCGCACCGAGATCCCCGGGAACCGGGACCCCCACGCCCGCCCGTCCGGGGCTGGCGTCGCCGGGCCGGTGCTGCCGCGGCACCCGCCGAGGACGTTGGTGGCGACGACGCACCACTCGTCGGTGTCGATCGGCGCGCCGGGCCCGACCATGCCGTCCCACCAGCCGGGCGACGGGTGGTCGGCGGACGCCGGGCCGGTGACGTGCGAGTCGCCGGTCAGCGCGTGCTCGACGAGAACGATGTTGTCCCGGGCCGCGGTGGGCGTGCCCCAGCATTGGACCGCGAGCACGACGTCGGGCAGCACGGCGCCGCTCTCGAGGGTGAGCGCGCCGATCGGGATGTGCGTCAGCCGCCCGTCCGGCGGCGGGAACCCCGCGGGGGTGCCGGCCGGACGGGCGCCCGAGACGGAGCCGACTGTCAAGAGTTCGCCGCCGCGAATCCGGTCTCGAGGTCGGCCAGGATGTCGTCGATCCCCTCGATGCCGACGGCCAGCCGCACCAGTCCGGGTGTGACGCCGGAGGCCAACTGCTCCTCCGGGGACAGCTGGGCGTGGGTGGTCGAGGCGGGGTGGATCACGAGCGAACGCACGTCGCCGATGTTAGCGACATGACTGTGCAGCGTCAGGGCATCGACGAACTTCTTGCCCGCCGGGGCGCCGCCCTCGAGTTCGAACGCGACGATCGCGCCCGGACCCTTCGGGATCAGCGCCCGCGCCCGCTCGTGCCACGGCGAGCTCGGCAGCCCCGCATAGGAGACGGACGTGACGTCCGACCGGGCATCCAGGAACTCCGCGACCCGCTGCGCGTTCTGCACGTGCCGTTCGATCCGCAGGCTCAACGTCTCGGTGCCCTGGCTGATCAGGAACGCGTTGAATGGCGACACCGCCGACCCGAGGTCGCGCAGCAGCTGCACGCGGGCCTTGAGCGCGTAGGCGGGCGCACCGAGGTCCGCGAAGACGGCACCGTGGTAGCTGGGATCGGGGGTGGTGAAGCCGGGATGCCTGCCCTGCGTCCAGTCGAAGGTGCCGCCGTCGACGATGACCCCGGCGATCGCGGTGCCGTGGCCGCCGAGGTACTTCGTCGCCGAGTGCACGACGATGTCCGCGCCGTGCTCGAGCGGGCGCAGCAGGTACGGGGTGGCGACCGTGTTGTCGACGATCAGCGGGATCCCCGCCGCATGCCCGACCGCGGCAATCCCGGGGATGTCGAGCACGTCGTTGCGCGGGTTCGAGATGGACTCGCCGTAGAACGCGACGGTGGTCGGGCGGATCGCGGCCCGCCACTGCTCGAGGTCGTCGGGGTCCCCGACGAACGTGACCTCGACGCCGAGCTTCGCGAGGGTGTAGTGGAAGAGGTTGTAGGTGCCGCCGTACAGCCGCGGGCTGGCGACCACGTGGTCGCCAGCACCCGCGAGGTTCAGCAGCGCGAACGTCGTCGCGGCCTGCCCGGAGGCGAGCAGCAGCGCGGCGACGCCGCCCTCGAGCGCGGCGATCCGCTGCTCGACCGCGTCCTGCGTCGGGTTCATGATGCGGGTGTAGATGTTGCCGGGTTCGGCAAGCCCGAACAGCGCCGCGGCGTGGTCGGTGCTGTCGAAGGTGTACGAGGTGGTCTGGTAGATCGGCAGCGCCCGGGCCTTGGTGGTGGCGTCCGAGGTCTGCCCGGCATGGATCTGCTTCGTCTCGAAGCTCCACCCTGCCGTCGGATCGATCGTGTTCTCACTCATGGGTGACTCTGGCTCCAGGGGTGTCGGGAGATGGGGCGCGTCTCCGGCGCCGAGGGCTGATCGGGCCTATCTGCGACAACAACACATGGTGAACCTCCGGTGGGTCGTGGCCCTGTCGGTGGGTCCGTCCCAGCGGACCCGCGCTTGTCATCCGACGTGTTCTCGAACAACCAGGTCATCACCCGGGGCACCCCACCGCGGATGGAGGGTTGCCGACCAGCGAGCCGGGGCTTGGCACTGGCACTCATGACCTGGCAGCGATCTTAGCGTCAGCGGTCGAACCCGCGGCATCGGGGCGGAGCCGCGATCGGGTGACCCGCGTAACACGACTAAAGTCCTGGTCGCACGCATGCCCGACCAGTCTGGGGGATTTCCGCAGTGAAGGACGCCGCGTCGGCGCTGACCCGGGGTTTGTCGGCCCGCCACATCCGTTTCATCGCGCTCGGCTCGGCGATCGGGACCGGACTGTTCTACGGCTCGGCCGAGGCCATCGAGAAGGCCGGACCGTCGGTGCTGCTGGCGTACCTGATCGGCGGCGTCGTCGTCTACATCGTGCTGCGGGCGCTCGGTGAGATGGCGGTCCGCAACCCGGTCTCCGGCTCGTTCGGCGAGTACGCAGGCAAACACCTCGGACCGCTCGCCGGATTCCTGACCGGCTGGACCTACACGTTCGAGATGATCGTCGTGTGCCTCGCCGACGTCACCGCGTTCGGCGTCTACATGGGCTTCTGGTTCCCCGATGTCCCCCGCTGGATCTGGGTGTTGGCGATCGTGTTCTTCATCGGGGCACTGAACCTGCTCAGCGTCAAGGTGTTCGGCGAGCTGGAGTTCTGGTTCACCCTGGTCAAGGTGGCCGCGATCATCGCGATGATCGCGGCGGGCGTTGCGATCCTGATCTTCGGGTTCGGCATCCACGACACCTCCGAGGGGGTGAGCAACCTGTGGGCCGAGGGCGGCTTCTTCGCGAACGGCTTCGGCGGGTTCGTCGCCTGCTTCGCGATTGTCATGTTCGCGTTCGGCGGCACCGAGATCATCGGCATCACCGCCGGCGAGGCCGAGGATCCGGCCCGCACGATTCCCCGCGCCGTGAACACGGTGCCCGCGCGGATCATGCTGTTCTACATTGCGACGCTGGCGGTGATCATGGCGATCACCCCGTGGCATTCGGTCGGCACCGAGGGCAGCCCGTTCGTGCAGATCTTCGAGGGCCTCGGGGTTGGGCCGGCCGCGGCCGTGCTGAACGTCGTCGTCATCACCGCGGCCCTGTCCGCGATCAACAGCGACATCTTCGGCGCAGGCCGGATGATGTACGGCATGGCGCAGCGGGGTCAGGCGCCTGCCGTGATGACGCGGGTGACCCGGGCCGGGGTGCCGTGGATGACGGTGGTGGTGATGATCGGCGCGCTGCTGGTCGCGGTGCTGTTGAACTACCTGATCCCCGAATCGGTGTTCCTCGTCATCGCGTCGATCGCCACCTTCGCCACCATCTTCGTGTGGGTGATGATCCTGCTGTCGCAGTACCGGTCCCGCCGCCGGATGAGCGACGCGGAGGTGGCGGCGCTGACCTTCCCGGTCCCGCTGTGGCCGTACGCGCAGCTCGCGGCGCTCGCGTTCCTCGGCTTCGTGATCGTGGTCCTCGCATTCGACGCCGACACCAGGGTGGCCCTCGTCGTTGGTGCGGTGTGGTTGGTCGGTCTCGCGCTGGCGTACCTGCGGTTCGTCCGGCCCGCCGGTGACCGGCCGGATCCGGTTCCCGCCGACCAGCCCCGATGACACCGCTACCCTGAGCGGCGCCGGGCACCCGGTGACCACCGACCGGGAGGACAACACCGTGCCAGGAACCGGACGATCAGCGAGCGGGCTGGCCGCCCTCATCCCCGTCGCGGTGCTGCTCGGCGGGTGCGGCACGCCCGACGGCGACACCCACGCGGACGGGCCAGCCAGGGGCGGCACGTGTCAACGATTCGAGTCGTTCTCCGGGCAGCTCGTCGTCGGCAACCCGGACGCGGCGCCCCCGACCCGGGTGCTGGTGCCGGTGGAGCCGGGGGCGGCGCTGCCGCAGCCACCCGACCTTCCGTCGCTGGTGTCGATCGGGGTGGACCGGGAACCGGGCCGCGACAGCGTCGTCCTCGAACTCGGGGGCGACGGCACCACGGGGTGGGCCGCCCGCTTCGTGCAGATGCCGCTGCTGCGGGGGACGGACGACCCCGTCGCGGTCCCCGGGGCGTGCATCCTGCAGGTCGACCTGACCGGGATCGACCCCGGCCAGCCGGGGGAGGGCGGCGGTCCGACCCGGATCACGCCGGACGGCGACGCGACCTCCCCGGTCGTCGAGGTGCTGAGCTATCCGACCGGCGACGGGGTGAAGCAGGTCTTCGTCGGTACCCGCAGCGGTGCCCCGGAGGTGACGGTCGGGTCGGTCGACGCCCGCCGCGCGATCACCATCACGATCTCGTCCTAACCCGCATCCTGGCGGCGCGTCACGGCAGCGGGAACCGGGTCGCGGCAAGGGAGGCGTAGTCGGTCCCGTCGTGCCCGACCATCCACGAGCCACCCTGCTGGTGGCAGGTAGCGACCACATCGAAGGCCTTCATCAGGAACAGGATCGCGTCCTCGGCGTTCGGCGCGAGGGCGAGCTGATGGGATTCACCGGGCCGGGCCATGTCCAGCCAGACGCCCCGGTTGCCGTCGAGTCGCATCCCGAGCACGTGGGTGACGTCGACGAACTGGTACTTGCGGTGCTGCCACGGCGTGCTGTGCGAGTAGCCCTGTTCGAGCACCTGAATCAGAATCGTCATCGCTGCCGGCCTCCAGCGTCATTATTCCGCCGGCCGCGGTCGTAAATCCAGGTGTCGGGCCCGGGTGATTGGATGGTCCGGTGGTGCACGCGCTGTGGTCCCCCGGGTCGGGCCTGATGCTCTGGCGCGACGCCGCAGCTCCCGGCGACGCCGCCGATCTGCCGTCGCCGCTGCCCGGTGTGTTGGGTCGCCGGTTCCGGCACCGTGCCACCGTCGCACTGCCGAACGGCGACGGCACCGTCGCGGAGGTGACGGTGCCCGCGTTGGCGTTGGCGCCGCCCGCCGCCGCCTCCCTGCTGCTCGACCTGCCCGCCGCCGATCCCCGGCTGTCCGGCGACCTCCGCTACCTGATCCACGTCGCGCGGGGGGTGTGTCGGTGGGCGGAGGCCGGGCGGGTGGTGCCGGACCTGCGCCGCGAGGACGGCCAGTGGTGGGTGCGGTGGCGGCTGCTCGGTGGCGACGGGCAGCGCGCGTGGCTCGCCGAACTCGCGGTCGCGATGCCCGGCGTGCTGCGCGCCGCCGGTGGCAGGCAGGCCCTCGAGGCGTTCGTGGAGACGCTCACCGATCCGATCGTGCGGGGCCGGCTCGCGGGCCGGGACGCCAGCCATCCGCTGCTGCACGCGCTGCTCACCGACACCCCGCTCGCGGTGGCCGACGCGGGCGGGGCGGCGCAGGCGGAGGCCCGGCTGACCCGATGGCGGGAGTCGGCCACCGCGCAGGAACCGGATCTGGTGCTCCGACTCCTCGAGCCCGACGACTCGGGGGACGATCCCGAGGACGCGCTGTGGCGGCTCGAGGTGTGCCTGCGTCCGGCGGGGGAGGCGCCGGCACCGGTCCGGCACACCGACCCGGACGGGCTCCGGCTCGCGTTGCGCAAACTCGCGGTCGCGATGGAGGCCTATCCGCGTCTGCGCGCCGTCCCCACCGACCCGGACGGGCTTGACCTGCTGCTGCCGTTGCCGGTGGTCACCGACCTCGTCGCGCACGGTGCCCGCGAGCTCGCCGCCGCCGGGATCGCGCTGCTGCTGCCGAGGGAATGGATGATCGCCGCGCCCTCCCTGCGGCTGACGGTGACCAGCCCGCCGGTGCTGCTCGACACCGACGACCGGGCCGTCGGGCTCGGCCAGCTGCTGTCCTACAACTGGGAACTCGCCGTCGGCGACCTAGTGCTCACCGCCGCCGAACTGGACCGGCTCGCCAGCTCCGCCTCGGATCTGGTCCGGCTGCGGGGTCGCTGGGTGCAGGCCGACGGGGCGGCGCTCGCGAGGGCCGCGAAGTACGTCGGCGCACGACCCGATGACGCTTCGACGCTGGGTGGCCTGCTCGCCGAACTCGGGTCCGGCCCGCCTCCGCTGCCGGTCGACGAGATCGCGTCGACGGGATGGGTTGCGGCGCTGCTCGATTCCCGGTCGCGTCCCGAACCGGTTGCCGTCCCGGCGGGGCTGGCCGCGACGCTGCGGCCCTACCAGCGGCGCGGACTGGACTGGCTGGCGTTCATGTCCAAGCTCGGGCTCGGTGCGGTCCTCGCCGACGACATGGGGCTCGGAAAAACGGTGCAGGTGCTGGCGTTGCTCGCCCACGAGCGGGAGACGGCAGGCCGGACACAGCCCGATCCGGTCCCACCGACGCTGCTGGTGTGCCCGATGTCGGTGGTGGGTAACTGGCAGCGCGAGGCGGCGACCTTCACCCCGCGCCTGCGGGTATACGTCCACCACGGCGCGGGCCGACTGCGCGGCGACGCGCTGATCGCCGCGGCGACCGGACACGACCTCGTCGTCACCACCTATGCGCTCGCCGCCCGCGACCGCGACGTGCTGGGTGGGATCGGCTGGGGGCGGGTGGTTCTCGATGAGGCGCAGCACGTGAAGAACGCGGGGACGGCGCAGTCGCGGGCGGTGCGCGCGATACCCGCCCGGCACCGGTTGGCGTTGACCGGCACGCCCGTCGAGAACCGGCTTGAGGAACTGCGCGCGATCCTCGACTTCGCGAACCCCGGGCTGCTCGGGTCGCCGCAGCAGTTCCGGGCCCGGTTCGCGGTCCCGATCGAACGCGAACGCGACCAGGCGGCGCTGGCGCGGCTCACCGCGGTCACCGCACCGTTCGTGTTGCGCCGGGTCAAGACCGACCCGGCGGTGATCTCGGATCTCCCGGACAAGTTCGAGATGACGGTGCGCGCCAACCTGACCGCCGAGCAGGCGAGCCTGTACCGGGCGGTGCTCGACGACATGACCCGGCGACTGCGGGACGCCGACAATCCGCGCGCCCGCAAGGGGGTGGTGCTCGCGGCGCTGACCCGGCTCAAGCAGGTGTGCAATCATCCCGCGCACTACCTCGCGGACGGGTCGGCGGTGCTGCGCCGCGGCAGGCACCGGTCCGGGAAGCTCGCCCTCGTCGAGGACATCGTCGACGCCGTCCTCGGGGACGGTGAGCGGGTGCTGCTGTTTACCCAGTTCCGGGAGTTCGGGTCGATCGTCGCGCCGTACCTCGCCGAGCGGTTCGGGGTGCAGGTCCCGTTCCTGCACGGCGGGGTGCCGCGGACCGCCCGCGACGCGATGGTGCGGGACTTCCAGCAGGGCGCGTCGACGACGCCGATCATGCTGCTCTCCCTCAAGGCCGGCGGCACCGGACTCAACCTGACCGCCGCCAATCACGTCGTGCACCTGGACCGGTGGTGGAATCCGGCGGTGGAGAACCAGGCCACCGACCGGGCGTTCCGGATCGGGCAACGCCGGGACGTGCAGGTGCGCAAGCTGCTGTGCGTCGGCACCCTCGAGGAACGGATCGACGCGATGCTTACCGGCAAGGCGGAACTGGCGGACCTCGCGGTCGGGGTGGGGGAGAAGTGGATCACCGAGATGAGTGACGACGAGCTCGCCGCGCTGATGCGCCTCGGCCCCGACGCGGTCGGCGAATGAGCAGCCGTGCGGTGCCCCGTCGGGCGGCCACGCCCGGCTGGGGTCGGTCCCTGCTCGCGGCCATCGAACGCTCCGTCGAGGTGGCCCGCCTCGCGCGCGGGCGCAGCCACGTCCGGGCGGGCCAGGTGCTCGGGACGCGGATCGCGCCGGGCCTGGTGATCGGCGAAGTACAGGGCAGTCAGAACGAGCCGTTCACCGCGACGGTCACGGTCCGCCGCCTCGACGCCGCGGAACTGGGCGAGGTGGTGGACCGGGTCCGCGGCACGCCGGGAGTGCTCGCGTCGGTCGCGGCGGGCCAGGTGCCCGCCGAGCTCGGGGAGCTGCTGCTGCCGACCGGGTCGGGCGACATCGACTTCGGGTGCACCTGCCCGGACCAGGGGTGGCCGTGCCGGCACGCGGCCGCGCTGGTCGCGGTGACGGCGGAGCGGCTCGACACCGACCCGACGCTGCTGCTGACGCTGCGCGGGGTGGACCTTGACACCCTGATCCACGGCGTCGACGACCGCTCCGACGGACCCGAGGATCCGGGGGACTGGTTCGGCGACGCGACGGACCTGCCCGGGCTGCCGCGCCCGCCGATCGCGCCAGCGCCGCAGGAGCTGAACCCGGTGCACCTGCATGCCGCGCTGCGGGCGACCGCCCCCGGCGACCACGACCTCGTCCGGGCCGCCCGCGACCTCGACGACCTCTATTCGGCCCTCGGGGGATAGCGCTCGTCGTCATTCCGGTCGGGCCGCCATCGGGTCGGCGGACATGGCGGCTACCGGGGTGCGCCGGAGGGGCAGGAATCGATCGGTGCCTCGACGGTGGCGCTGCCTGCGACCTCGAAGACGAAGGTGACCGCCGCGCTCCGCCCCGGCTGCACCCATTCTTCCAGTTGGTACATCAGCACGTGGATCGGTTCGTCCGGTGCCATCGGCGTGTCGAGCTGCTCGACGGGTTGACCGGCGGCGAGGGCGGACCCGCCGGCGAGGAGGAGCAGATCCGGCGCAGCCTCAATGGTCACCGACTGCGCAGCGTCGCTGGTGATTCCGACCAGGCGATCGGGCTCCCGGCCGGTGTTGACCGCCGTGAAGGACAGTTCCGACGGGCCGTCGCGTTGCAGGTCGCAGGTTCCGGGTTCGACCGAGGGGGTGATTCGAACGTTCCGCAGGTCGATGCCGCCCACCTCGGCCTGGCTGCCGTACGCGTGCGGAATGTCCTCGACCGGGTTGGCGCCACCCCAGCAGCCGGACACCGTGCCGGCGATCGCGATGGTGCCGAGAGTCATCCCTGATCTGCGTCGCATGTTGGTGGGATGACCGTTTCTGGGCGCCGTCAAACATCACGGTCCGGGTGGCTCCGGCGGGCATGCGCGGCAGGGCGGGTCGTACCTCTCGGTGCGCCGATCTAGACATACATGGACATCCAACTATAGGATGAGCACATATTCGCGAGGATCGCTCACGCTCTCAGTCAGGACGGTTGGTCATGGTTCAGGAACTCACGCACTTCGTCGGCGGCAAGCGCATCCCCGGTAGCTCCGGCAGGTTCGCCGACGTCTTCGATCCCAACACCGGTCAGGTGCAGGCCCGCGTCCCGCTGGCCGACCGCGCCGAGACGGAGGGGATCATCGCCAACGCCGAAGCGGCGCAGCGGGAATGGGCCGCGTTCAACCCGCAGAAGCGGGCCCGGGTGCTGATCAGGTTCCTCCAGTTGGTGCAGGACGAGATGGACTCGCTCGCCCGCCTGCTGTCCTCCGAGCACGGCAAGACCGTCCCCGACGCGCGGGGCGACATTCAGCGCGGCCTCGAGGTCATCGAATTCGCGCTCGGTGCCCCGCATCTGCTCAAGGGCGAATACACCGAATCCGCGGGCACCGGCATCGACGTCTATTCGATGCGCCAGCCGCTCGGCGTCGTCGCGGGCATCACCCCGTTCAACTTCCCGGCGATGATCCCGCTGTGGAAGGCGGGCCCGGCCCTCGTCGCGGGCAACGCGTTCATCCTCAAGCCGTCCGAGCGCGACCCGTCGGTGCCGCTGCGCCTCGCCGAGCTGTTCCTCGAGGCCGGCCTGCCCGCGGGCGTGTTCAACGTGGTCAACGGCGACAAGGAGGTCGTCGACGTGCTGCTCACCGACGATCGGGTCAGGGCGGTCGGCTTTGTCGGGTCCACCCCGATCGCGCAGTACATCTACGAGACCGCCGCCGCCAACGGCAAGCGCGCCCAATGCTTCGGCGGCGCGAAGAACCACGCGATCGTGATGCCCGACGCCGACCTCGACGAGGTTGCGGACGCCCTGGTCGGGGCGGCGTACGGGTCCGCGGGCGAGCGCTGCATGGCGCTGTCGGTCGCGGTGCCGGTCGGTGAGGAGACCGCCGACGCGCTGGTCGCGAAGCTCACCGAGCGGGTCGGGAGGCTGACGATCGGCCGCTCCGACGACGAGGGTGTCGACTTCGGGCCGCTGGTCAGCCGGGACGCCGTCGACCGGGTGAACCACTACATCCAGGTCGGCATCGACGAGGGCGCCGACCTGGTCGTCGACGGCCGCGGCTTCTCCCTCGCGGGCAACGAGGACGGCTTCTTCACCGGCGCAACCCTGTTCGACCGGGTCACCACCGACATGGCGATCTACCGGGAGGAGGTCTTCGGCCCGGTGCTGGTCGTCACCCGCGCCGCCGACTACGAGGAGGCGCTGCGGCTGCCCTCCGAGCACGAGTACGGCAACGGCGTCGCGATCTTCACCCGGGACGGCGACACCGCCCGCGACTTCGCGAACCGGGTCAACGTCGGCATGGTCGGCGTCAACGTCCCGATCCCGGTTCCGATCGCCTACCACACCTTCGGGGGCTGGAAGCGGTCCGGATTCGGCGACCTGAACCAGCACGGCCCGGACTCGTTCCGCTTCTATACCAAGACCAAGACGGTCACCCAGCGCTGGCCGTCGGGCACCAAGGAGCATCCTGAGCTGAAGAGCCGCTCCGTGGACTCGGCTCCCGGCGACCACTTCGTCATCCCGACGATGGACTAGGGCGGCCGGCATGTTCACCCTCACCGACGATGAGCGGGCCATCGCCGAGACCGCCCGCGACTTCGCCGCCGAGTACCTGGCACCCAACGCGATCGAATGGGACCAGACCAAGCACTTCCCGGTGGACGTGCTGCGGAAGGCGGGCGCGCTCGGCATGGGCGGCATCTACATCCGCGAGGACGTGGGCGGGTCGGGCCTGACCCGGCTCGACTCCGTCCGTATCTTCGAGCAGCTCGCGGCCGGGGATCCGTCGATCGCCGCGTACCTCTCGATCCACAACATGGTCACGTGGATGATCGACACCTACGGCACCGACGCGCAGCGCCGCCGCTGGGTGCCCGCGCTGGCCACGATGGAGCACCTCGGCAGCTACTGCCTGACCGAGCCGGGCGCCGGGTCGGACGCGGCGGCCCTGTCCACCAAGGCCGTCCGGGACGGCGACGATTACCTGCTCACCGGGGTGAAGCAGTTCATCTCCGGCGCGGGCACCTCGGACGTGTACGTGGTGATGGCCCGGACCGGCGATGCGGGCCCGCGCGGCATCTCGGCGTTCCTCGTCCCGAAGGACGCGGCCGGGCTCTCGTTCGGTGCGAACGAGAAGAAGATGGGCTGGAATGCGCAGCCGACCCGGCAGGTGGTCATGGACGCCGTGCGGGTACCCGCGGCGAACCTGCTCGGCGGTGAGGGCAACGGATTCCGCATCGCGATGGCGGGGCTCAACGGCGGTCGCCTCAACATCGCGGCGTGTTCGGTGGGCGGTGCTCAGGCGGCGCTGGAGAAGGCCGTCGCGTATCTCGGTGAGCGGCGCGCATTCGGTGCGCCGCTGGTGAATTCGCAGGCGCTTCAGTTTCAGCTCGCGGACATGCGCACCGAGCTCGAAGCGGCCCGCACGCTGCTGTGGCGGGCGGCGGCCGCGCTCGACTCCGACGCCGAAGACAAGGTCGAACTGTGTGCGATGGCGAAGCGGTTCGCCACCGACACCGGTTTCGAGGTGGCGAATCGCGCGCTGCAGATGCACGGTGGATACGGGTATCTCGCCGAGTACGGTCTGGAGAAGATCGTCCGGGATCTGCGGGTCCATCAGATCCTGGAGGGCAGCAACGAGATCATGCGGGTGGTGGTCGCCCGCAGCGTGGTGGCAGGAAAGGCGGACGCGACGTGAGCAGCGTGAACGAACCGGAGGTCATCGCGGCGCGGGTCGGCGCGATCGGCAGGCTGACCCTCAACCGGCCTCGCGCGATCAACGCCCTCAACCATGCGATGGTGCGGACGATGGCGTCCGCTCTGCTCGAATGGGAGGCCGACCCGCAGGTCCGGGCGGTGGTGGTGGACGGGGCCGGGGAACGCGGGCTGTGTGCGGGCGGCGACATCGTCGCCATCCACGATGACGCCAAGTTCGGCCGCACCGGCTCCCGCGACTTCTGGCGCGACGAATACATCCTCAACGCCGCGATCGGCAGCTACCCCAAGCCGTACGTGGCGATCATGGACGGCATTGTGATGGGCGGCGGGGTCGGCATCTCCGCGCACGGCAGCGTCCGTGTCGTCACCGAACGATCGTCGATCGCGATGCCGGAGACCGGGATCGGCTTCGTCCCCGACGTCGGCGGCACCCACCTGCTGTCCCGGGCGCCCGGCGAGATCGGCACCCATGTGGCGCTGACCGCCGGGCGGCTGAACGCCGGTGACGCCATCGCGCTCGGGTTCGCCGACCACTTCGTGCCGTCGGACTCCCTCGGCCCGTTCGTTGCCGCCCTCGCATCCGGGTCGGTCCCGGATGCGCTCGCCGAGTTCGAGCGCCCCGCACCGGAATCCCCGCTGCTCGGGCAGCGCTCCTGGATCGACGCCGCCTACGGTGCCGACACCGTGGAGGAGATCGTCGCCCGGTTGCAGGGCAGCGACGTCCCCGAGGCGCGGAAGGCGGCCGAGCAGATCCTCGGCAAGTCGCCGGTCGCGCTGAAGGTGACGCTGCGCTCGCTGCGCCACGCCCGCACCCTGGGCAGCCTGGAGGAGGTGCTGGGCGAGGAATTCCGGGTCTCCGTCGCCGCACTCGACTCGCACGACCTCGTCGAGGGCATCCGCGCCCAGGTCATCGACAAGGATCGCACCCCGCGGTGGGCGCCAGCCACCCTCGCCGACGTCACCGCGGCCGACGTCGACCGCTACTTCCAGCCGCTCGGCGACCTCGAACTCGGGCTCGCCGCACCCGACCTCGAAGGGGTCCGACCATGACCACCCACCCCACCGTCGCCTTCCTCGGTCTCGGGCACATGGGCGGCCCGATGGCCGCGAACCTCGTGAAGGCCGGCTATCCGGTCACCGGGTTCGACCCGGTGCCCGCCGCCCAGACCCAGGCGTTCAAGGACGGTGTCACGGTCGTTGACACCGCCGCGGCCGCGGTCGCGGACGCCGACGTGGTGATCACGATGTTGCCGAACGGCAGGCTGGTCCTCGACCTGTACGCCGAGATCCTCGCGGTCGCCAAGGCGGGCACCCTGTTCGTCGACAGCTCCACCATCGACGTCGCCGACGCCCGCGAGGCAGCGGACCGCGCGCACGCCGCCGGTCACCGCGCCGTCGACGCTCCCGTCTCCGGCGGCGTTGCCGGGGCAGCGGCGGGCACCCTCGCGTTCATGGTCGGCGGCTCCGAGGCCGACTTTGCGTCGGCCCGGCCCCTGCTCGACGTCATGGGCGCCAAGGTGGTGCACTGCGGCGGATCCGGGGTCGGGCAGGCAGCGAAGATCTGCAACAACATGATCCTCGGCATTTCGATGATTGCGGTCAGCGAGGCGTTCGTTCTCGGCGAGAAGCTCGGGCTGACCCACCAGGCGCTGTTCGATGTCGCGTCCAATGCATCCGGCCAGTGCTGGTCGCTGACCAGCTACTGCCCGGTGCCCGGCCCGCTGCCGACGAGCCCCGCGAACAACGACTATCAGCCCGGTTTCGCCACCGCGCTGATGGACAAGGACCTCGGGCTGGCCGCGAACGCGCTGCGCGCGGCGGGCGTCGAGGACGGGCTCGGTCTGCGCGCCGCCGAGCTGTACCACCGGTTCAACACCGAAGGGCATGGCGGTGAGGACTTCTCCGCCATCGTAGGCGACATCCGCAGCCGATCCAGGGACAGTGAGTGAGCACCGACGTGAGCGAGTACGAGACCATCCTGACCGAGCGCACGGGCCGCGTCGGCGTCGTCACCCTGAACCGGCCGAGGGCCCTCAACGCGCTCAACAGCCGCCTGATGGGCGAGGTCGTTGCCGCGGTGGAGGCGTTCGACGCGGACGAGCAGATCGGCGCGATCGTCGTCACCGGCTCGGAGCGGGCCTTCGCGGCGGGCGCCGACATCAAGGAGATGCAACCCAAGACGTTCGCGCAGGTGTATGCGGAAGACCTGTTCTCCCAGTGGGATCGGCTGTCCTCGGTGCGCACCCCGATGATTGCCGCGGTGTCCGGGTACGCCCTCGGCGGCGGCTGCGAACTGGCGATGCTCTGCGACTTCATCATCGCGTCCGACACCGCGAGGTTCGGTCAGCCGGAGATCACGCTCGGCGTCATCCCCGGCATCGGCGGCTCCCAGCGGCTGACCCGCGCGGTCGGCAAGGCCAAGGCCATGGACCTGTGCCTGACCGGACGCACGATGGACGCGGAGGAGGCCGAGCGCGCCGGCCTCGTCGCCCGCATCGTCCCCGCCGCCGAACTGCAGGGTACCGCGCTCGACGCGGCGACCACGATCGCGTCGATGTCGCTGCCGATCGCGATCATGGCCAAGGAGGCGGTCAACCGGTCGTTCGAGACCACCCTCGCCGAGGGCGTGAAGTTCGAACGGCGCGTGTTTCATTCGACGTTCGCGACCGCCGACCAGAAGGAAGGCATGGCCGCGTTCGTCGAGAAGCGGGCGCCGACATTCGTCAACGGCTGACGGGGGCACCGGCGGCGGCGAGGAGCACTGCGCCCCGCGCCGCCACCGACGCCGGATCCGCCACGTCCGCGACCGGAAGGCCGAGGAGCTCCTGCAGGTGGGTGCCGAGGCCGGGTAGCTGGGCACCACCGCCGAGCAGGACCGCGGTGGTGGGGGAGACGCCACTTTCCCGAACCATCTTGTCCAGCAACGAGGTCGACGCGGCCAGGTCGTCGCGGATCAGCCTGGTGAGGTCGCCTGCGGTCACCACCGTCGCCGCACCGGTGTGCGGATCGGTGACGGTCGCGACCCGATCGATGGTGAGCTGCCGGGTGACCTCTGCGCAGTGCTGCAGGTCCCGCCACACGCCGGCCGCGGCCAGCGTCTCCTGCACCAGCTGGTCGAGGCGGTCCCCGCAGACCAGGGCGCTGCGCCGGGAGGTGATGATCGTTCCGGTCGCCCCCTCGGCAAGGCACAGCGACAGTCCGGAACGGCCGATGTCGTAGAGCACCGCGACGGCGTGCCGGGGGAGCGCTCCGGTGAACCGCAGATACCGCACCTGCGCTGCGGTTTCCGCGAGCACCCGGACATGCTGGCGGCCGGCCACCGAGCCCAGATCCGCCGCGATCTCGGGTTCGAGGCCGGACCGCACCGTCACCGCGGTCGCGGCGACGGCCTCACCCCGCTCGGCGGCCACCGCACGCAGCGTGCGGATGGCGGACACCGCGGGCTCGCCGATCGACACCCCCGGCCCGCGCCCGACAGCGCAGCGGGCCACCGGCTCGTGGTGGGGACGATCCGGCAGCGACAGCACCGCGCGGGCCCCGCTCGCTCCCGCCGAGACACCGAGAACCAGCGCCACTGTCGAACTCCTCGTCGCAGATCACGTCACCATCGGGTCGGCGCGCCCCCGGTGTCGAAGTCGCCTGCCTCGCGGCGCAACTCCGCGAGGATGCGGACCAGGGTGTCGAGTTTATCCGCGGACAGGCCGGGAGCCGCGAACACCTTGCTGTTGAGTCGCTCCGTTGCCTCAAGCGCCAGATCGCGCCCGGCCTTGGTGATTTCGACCAGCGTCGTGGGGCAGGCGCTCGGGGGGGGAAACCAGCGCACCAGGACCACCCTCCCGAGACGGTTGGCAGAACTTGTGAACAAAGGCGGGGGAAACCAAAAAA